>JABCZU010000013.1 GCA_013289515.1 Candidatus Babelota bacterium
AGGATGAAGAGGATGAAGAGATGGAACGTATGGATGGATATGGGACATGTGAGTACAATTGATACAGAACACACGACAGAATACACGTGCGAAGGGCAAGATAGTTTAGTTAGTGGGGATACCTATACAAATATATGGTGACACGTGTGCATAGAGCACGGAACGCAAGTGCATAGGCGCGTAGACATCACAGAGCGTATGTATATGCAAACAGATAAACAACACCAACACATGCGAATCATAATGAATAATTATAGCCATAATCATCGCATTACTATTATTCTGTCGTGCATTACTATTATTATAGTCCACTCACAGCGCATTACTATTAATAGCATTACTATTTTTACTATTAATAGGCGCTATCGCATTACTATTACTATTATTAACCAATTGAACGTACTACAGCCAATACCACGCGCATCAACCAATACTACGCCTATTATTATCGCGCGCATCCATCATCAATTTAACTATTCAACGCGCATCTAACGCTTGACTACCTTTAGTCAGATGCACTCACATTACCTTATTGATTATATGCATCTGAAAAGAGAAAAACCGGCCCCCGGCCGCTCTTTTTAGCACAATTTTTACGATGCTCTTTTATTCAGGCTATCATTGACTGCTTGCAGAAAACTATATACTCTGAGGGCCTGAATAGCGCGTGAGTGTACGCGTTATAACGTTTAACCACACCAATCAATGTTGCGCGACTATAAAACGTTTGCTGGAAGAGGCCATCGGTAATAATGAGGCCGCTGGCAACCAAGCTTAACAACTCGTGCGATATCAGGACTTAGAAAGGTCTTGCATTTCTTCAAAGGTGGCCATTCTTGATATTCTTTAATTATTATTGACTATTTGAAAAGTTATTTGATAGGCTAAGCAATAGAATAGCCATGGCATGTAGCTGGGCTATAAAGAAACAAGTACTATTTAACCATTTTTTGGAGGATTTTATCATGTTAAAGTCAAAAAAACTACTTATAGCAGCGGTATGCTGCGCGTTCGCTGGTCATTGCAGCGTAACGTACGGTATGAATGAGAATGGGCTCTTCGCCACATCATCACAACCAACAACGCTTCCTCCTGTACGGCGACCAAGTGACAAAGACTTTTTTTTCAATGCTCTTCAGGCTGCTAGATCTGGAAGTGAACAGGAAGTACTGGAATTGATAGACGAAGGTGCCAATGTGAATGCTAGAGGCGATTATGGCGAGACGGCATTAACGCAGGCTATAGAAAACAATTGCCCAAACATAGTCGATGCACTTCTTGCAAAAGGCGCCGATGTTAATGCTAAGAATGATGTAAATGTTAAGCCGGATGCGAAAGATTACAGCAACTTTGGCAGTACAGCATTAATGGTTGCTGTGTGGCATGGTAACATGCCCATTGTCCAAAAACTTCTTAGCGATAAAAACATCGATCTGAACGTTACAGACAGATTTGGCAATACAGCATTAATGGTTGCTGTAACGCGTGGTTTCTGTAAAACACGAGACATAAAAGTTCATGGTGCGAACACACAAGTTCAGGATGCGACTTGTTACATAAACATTGTCAAAGAACTTATGAAGGCCACCATTGCGGCAGATAAAGCGGCCAATGCTTCTGGAAGGGGCGGACAGGCCGAAGAGCAAGCCAGTTCTTCATTGCCTTCAAAGGTGAATTCTTTAAATATACAAAACACTATAAAGTACACAGTACTTCATTATCTTATGGACTGGGCAAACGTTTCTAGTGATTACAAAGAGTTAAACCTTCAGATCAAATCCCTTATTCTTAGGGCGCTGAAAGCAGGCGCTGATAAAACGATCAAAAATAGGAGTGGCAAAACACCGGCAGATTTGGCAAGAGACTATGGCATTGTAGGGAAAAGCGGTCATAAAAAGCCGGCACCAACATCGGGGGACCATAGATAGAATAGCCATGGCATGTAGCTAGGCCACCAAGAAAAATCAGTAACGTTTAACCATTTTGGGGAAGGATTTTATCATGTCAACGTTAAAGAAACTACTCATAGCAGCGGTATGCTGCGCAGTCGCTGGTCATTGCAGCGTAATGTACGGTATGAATGATGGTGCCAACGACCCATGGCGCGGTCTCTTCGCCACATCATCACAACCAACAACGCTTCCTCATACTGAAGAATTGTTCAGGGCTATTGTATTTGGAAATGCGAAAGAAGTGAGCAGATTAATAGGTATAGGTGCCAATGTGAATGCTACTGTGGGTCGTATAGATCTGATGGATACAGGTAGGATATACCGGTATGATACTGGTATGACAGCATTAATGTGCGCTGCAGGACAGGGTAATCTTGGCATTGTCAAAGAACTTCTTAAGCAAGGCGCCAATGTGAATGCACAGGACAAGGTTGGCTATACAGCATTAATGTATGCTCTAAGCCTTGGTCCACAGGCTGCTATTAGAGCGGTACAGGCTAACTACGGCCAGTTTGACAGAAAATCAAGATTGGAGGCTGAGAATGATTACATAAACGTTGCCAGAGCACTTATTCAGGCTACCAAAGCGGTTGACAACGTTACTAATAATGAGCAGGCAAGCTCATCTCTACTACGCTCGTCCAGCTTCCAGCCTTCATTGCATTACGGCGGGGCAGGCCAGCCTTCGCCTTCAAGTGGCGGAGTTTATCCTGAGGCTTCTGGAAGGGGCGGACAGGCCGAAGAGCAAGCCAGTTCTTCATTGCCACCAAAGGAGAGTTCTTTAAATATAAAAGATCGTGGTGATAACACAGCACTCCATCATCTTATTGAATGGGCAATAACCTTTGATGATTGCCCAGATTTAATGACTCGGATCAACCCTCTTCTTCGTATAATGCTGGACGCCGGTGCTGATCCAACGATTAAAAATTTTCGTGGTTACTCACCCATAGATTATGCACAAGGCAAAGTACCAGAATGGACTGGCATTTATAATCAACCTGGGCCCCTTAGGAACACAGTACCAGGATGGAAGGACATTTATAATCAACTTCCAGCCCTTAAGAACTATGTTGAGAAAAGGAACCAGATGATACAGGGAGATAGTTTGCCAGAAGGCAGTCAGTATATCACCAAGGATCTGGCCGGCATAGTTAGCGGGTATTGATTAATAATGTACAAGTAGCATTTAACCATTTTTAGGAGGATTTTATCATGTTAACGTCAAAGAAACTACTCATAGCAGCGGTATGCTGCGCAGTCGCTGGTTATGGCAGTGTAATGTTCGGTATGAACAACAATGGATTTGGATCTAGTTCATCGCTTACTACACGGCCAAGTGATAAAGAATGGTTCGAGGCTATTCTAACTGGAAATACGAGAGAAGTAATCAGATTGATAGGTGCAGGTGCCAATGTGAACGCTCAGGACGATAAAAGCGGCATGACAGCATTAATGTATGCTGCGCAGTATGGCCAGGGCGTTGTCGGAGTTCTTATAACAGCCACCATTGCGGCTGACAAGGCCACTAACGAGGCTCTTAAAGCTGCCCATATAAGTTCATCATCCAGTTCTTCATTGCCACCAGAAGAGGAGGAGGAAGTGAATTCTTTAAATATACAAGATAAACAAGGTAGTACGGCACTTCACTATCTTGTCAACCGTGCTATCCTTGTGCGTACTTTGCCTAGGTATATTACTCCAATCAATTCCCTTCCAATCAATTCCCGTGTTGGCTTGATGCTGAATAAGGGTACCGCAAATCCAATGATCCCAAATAATGCGGGCGAAACACCGGTAGGCTTGGCGCAAAAATTCGGCGTTTACGACCAACTCCCTGCCCTTAAGAACTATGTTAAGAAATGGAACCAGATGGTAAAGGGGGATAGTTTGCCAGGAAACGATCGTTATATGATTCCGGACGTAGTCAACATAGTTAACGAGTATTGATTAATAATGTACAAGTAACATTTAACCCATTTATGGAGGATTTTATCATGACAACGTCAGAGAAACTACTCATAGCAGCGGTATGCTGCGCAGTCGCTGGTCATTGCAGCGTAATGTACGGTATGAATGAGAAGGCGAATGATGATTCCTTTTTTGCAACATCATCACAACCAACGGTGCTTCCTCCTGTGCATAGCAACCATAGTATGGATCAACGGCCTAGACCGATTTCACCGTCCAGCAGTTCATCTTCTATTAGGCATAGGCAGCCGAGTAACAAAGAATTGTTTAATGCTGTTTATTTTGGGACTGCGGATGAAGTACAGAAATTAATACACAATGGTGCCAATGTGAACGTGCAAATGCATGATTTTACAGCATTAATGGCGGCTATACAAAGGAATGAGATGCCCATTCTCACGGTACTTCTTGAAGCAGGTGCCGATGTGAATCTAAAGGGCAATCACGGTATTACAGCATTGCTATATGCTGCAGCTATCCATAGTCAAGATAATAACATGATTCCCATTATCAAGGTACTTATTAAAAAAGGTGCCCATATGAATGCTAAAGAGGATTTTGATAAGACTGTATTAATGTTTGCTGCAGAGAATGACCGTACAGCCGACATTGTACGGGCGCTTCTTAATGCAAGCACCGATGTGAAGACGGATGTGAATGTGCAGGACAGGTATGGCCAGACGGCATTAATGTGTGCTGCAGAGAATAAGAACCTGCCTGTTGCTCAGATACTTCTTGATGCAGGCGCCGATGCGACTGTTAAAAGAAGGTTTGGTGGGGAGACGGCGGCAGATATTGCTAGACGATGTGGTAGCACTGATATCGCTAATCTTATACGATCTTACAAGCTTACAAGCGGTTATAAAAGTAAAAAAATAAGTAACAGTTAACCATTTTATGGAGGATTTTATTATGTCACTATCAAAGAAACTACTTGTAGTAGCAGCGGTAGGCTGCGCAGTCGCTGGTCATTGCAGTGTAATGTACGGTATGAATGCCCTGAAGCATATGAACGCCCCGACGCAGAAGGACTGGGTATATTATTGTCGTGAAGGAAACGCGGAGGGCATTAATAGATGTATAAAGGCCGGTTTCGACGTGAATGCACCCATTCCTCATTACTCACACCTTAATGGTTACACGCCTCTAATGCTTGCCGCGGAGAGCTGTAATGTGCCTGGTGTTCAAGCACTTCTTGAAAACGGCGCACATGTGAATGGTACGGACGAATATGACCTGACAGCATTAATGATGGCTGCAGGTAGTGTAGCTCCGGAAGCATCTCATCGTATGGCCACTGTTCAACTCCTTCTTGAGAAAGGTGCCAATGTGAATGCTGCGGACAAGGCTGGCTCTACAGCATTAATGAAAGCTATAGAAATAAACGACATGGATATAGTTCAAGTATTTCTTGAGAAAGGTGCCGATATTGAGGCTCAACATGAGCCAGCACCAGAAAATGCTGATGAATTAACAAAAATGACGAATGATGGCCAGACTCCATTTGAAGGCCAAACGGCATTGATGTACGCTGCACAGTTTGGTAACCCGGCCCTAGTTGATACACTTATTGCAAAAGGCGCCAAGCTGGGTGCCACAGACAGGTATGGCATGACAGCATTAATGTATGCTGCAAAGTTTCCAGACTCCCCTGACGAAACTAAGAAATGTGCCATTGTCAAAGCGCTTCTTCATGCGGGCGCCGATGCGACTGCTAAAAACGGGTCTGGGGAGACGGCGGCAGATATTGCTGCTCGGTGGGGCCACATAAAAACTTCTAACGTTATACGATTTTACAAGCGTGGTCATAAAAAGCCGGCACCAACAGAAGATGTTGGATTGGGCACAAGCAGGGTCTTGTCCTAAAAAATCCATAAATAGTAATTACCAATCATTGCCAAGGCTAGAGCTGCCGCAATGCATGCGATAAGATAGCGTGGCCCTATTGTGAAATGGGGCCGTATCTTCCACCAATAATACGCATTACAGGCAATAATACTAAAACTTATGACACGTATTATAATAAGCCCAACCAGCGTTGTAATTGGTGAAATGCTGAGCGGCGATGTTATTAAAAGATAGAAAAATAAAAGCTCTAATACTTTTGTAAAAAATAGCTTATGAGCCGCTTCTTCAATGATATAGAACTGTTCATAGAGAATGAAAAAGAACTCGGTGAACGATATGAGCAGGAAGAGCAGTAAAATGGCTATGGTCTCGCCCGGCTGGCTATGGCTTGAGCTGAGACGAATGATATTGTTAAGATTAAGTATCACGATAATGATAATTGGCGCCACAACATACATAAATCTACCAAAGAGCATGGAAAATGCCTCTTTTTTGGTATGCTGCGGGCTATCCTTCAAGTTGGCGAGCAACGCATTGCCGCTATAACCAATAACTGACTTCACAATTGCCTGTATGGTGTTAGCAAGCATGCTGGCAAAATAGAACATGCCGGCGGCAACAAGGCCGTATTTTGTTGCAAATAAGGGGGTCAAAAAGTTGCTGCTAAACATGTTTCTACTGACTCTGAGCATATAATTAAAGAGCTTTGTTGCTATAAGACGCTTGCTAAGCCCGCTTGGCAGCGATGATGATTCTGTTTGTGGCAGTGATCTATAAAATTTTATTGTTAACCAGATAAAGATGCCTACCGTTGCCGTCGAGTCTATAAGGTGTATGGCAAAGATATGGTTCAAGCTTAACGGCATCATGCCGGTGCAGTATGGCAGCCAGATAGCCGCCAGATACAGAAAAAAGATGACCAGCTCCGTTGATACCGCACGCTTTGCCTGAAAGGTGGTATGGAGGAGAAGGCGCAGAAAGGAACGCACCGTCTCCATGATAATAAGCAGCGGAATGATTACCAAATAGGGCGTCAGTGGGAATTTTGTGGCAGCCACCATCATGGCCGCAATGGCACCGATGATAACCAGTGGTAAATGCGGCACCAGTGAGTAGTTGATGAAAAATTGGGCAAAGGTTTTACGGCTTTTGGTACAAAGTGATAGAAATGGTGGAATAGAGTTGGTCGCGCCAAAATCGGCTATATAGGTTGTTAAATAAATGAGCGAAAACACGCTTCCCATTGCCCCAAAGATTGATTCTGACATGCATTCTTTGAGAATAAAGCAGTGCAGTATTTTTAATGTTTCATAGATGATGCTTCCCAGGAGCGTCCACTGAAAGCTTCTTTTAAATTGACGATGAAGATGGGGGGTAATCGTTGAGTTCATGGTCCCCGATCCGGGTTAAATGGTTAGGTTGGCAAAGATCAGTATATCGTAATTTTGCTTGTTTTCCCTAGTATTTTAAAATGCATACTGTTATTATTGTTATTTTTGCGCTATTTCTAGAGTTTTTAAAATATATTGACTATTTGGAAAGGCGCATTAAACTTAGATTTGTAGTTTGGCATGTAGCCAGGCTAAACAAGAGAAATAAGTACTATCTAACCACTTTTGGAGGATTTATCATGTTAACGTCAAAGAAACTACTCATAGCAGCGGTATGCTGCGCAGTCGTTGGTCAATGCAGCGTCATGTACGGTATGAATAACAATGCCGACAATGACAACAATCACAGTGCCGACTCAAACTCAAGCTCATCAAACTCTACAGGGCCAAGTTCCATGGTATGGTTTACTGATGTAGATGGGGCGGCATTTTTCGTATCACCATTAACACACGCAACAATATACGGTGACAAAGACGCTGTGAAAGCACTTATTAAAGCAAAGAAGGTAGTAGATATAGACGCGACAGACATGATGGGTAGGACAGCGTTAATGTGGGCGGTAATAAAAGGAAGAAGAGACATTGTCAAAGAGCTTCTTGATGCAGGTGCTAGTATGATGCAACAATCAGCTGACAACAGCGGCTATTATGAAGGTGAAGCGAGCCATATGGGCTATACAGTATTAATGTACGCTCTAGAGAACGAAAGTCCTGATATTTTTTTAGATCTTGTCAGAAAAACAATCGCGGTTGATGCGTTGGCCTATCATGACGATACTCCCACAAGCTCATCATCATCTTCTTCATCTTCTTCTTCAGGTTTGTCTTCGCTAGTACAAGCACCCGATGCGCCATCCTGTTTCAATCTACAAAATAATGAAAATGACACAGTATTACATGGCCTTGCTAAAATGTGGATCAAGTTTGAAGCAATTGATGATAGTAGCACAGATTTGCGCATACCTAAAGCGCAAGCACATGCATTAATTAATACCTTTATTAAGCTCCTACTGGACAATGGTGCACACCCATTGATTGCCAATAAAAATAATGAAACGGCCTTAGCACTTGGTATGCGGCACAACATTCCAGCCTTTTTGGATTATTGGGACGAAAGAAGAGACATATTAGAGATGTACATGATTAAGGACCTTGTTAGGGATGCCGGCGATATAGTTAATCAATATTAAGGTAGCCTTTGAATCTCCGGCTCAATCAACCTTTATCCATGAAAAAAACTAAAGTCTTACGCTGTAAAAAATATTTCAGCTACAATGAGGTCATGATTATTAGGGGTTGGCGGGGCTACAGAGATAGGGGCTGTGTGTTTACGTGCATGGTCCCCTCTTTCACCCACGTTTTGTAGTAATGGTCGGTGGCCTTGCCGGTTCATATTATCAACAAAATGGTCTTATTTTTCGTACGCTTGAGATTTTCTGTTCTTTTCTGTTAAGCTTAGCTCGTATGTAGAAACATACGATAAGACGATGAAAAAGGATAGTATTACGTCATTGGATTATGTCATGCAAATAGGTGCACTAGTACTTATTTTGGGGGTATCTATCGTAAGCCTTAGCAGTACATATGCTAACGGCACCGTCTCTTGTGACTATAAAGCCAATGTAGTTCTTTATCTAAAAAATCAGCAGCCATTATTATCTTGGCCGTCCGATCTATCTGCTAGTGACCTTGAATGTGCCTATGCATCATATCTAGATACGCTTATTATCACCTATATTATTAGCCAGATGCTAAGCGCGCGCGCCATTGCGCACTTACACACAATACACTCAGATCAAGCTGCTGTACGATTTTCAACTGATAATAATACCTTATTTAATCTCATCACTATTTACGATAGAATTAACAGTTTGCCGCTACGTGAGACTATCGTGCAAATTAAACGTTTTTGTGATGAATTTTGGATCGCCCTCGATAACTTGACGCATGAATCAGAACACCATTTTGCCACATGGCTTCGTAGTAGATTAGTGCTTTTCCCACTATCAGTGGGAGTTATTCTTATCAAACTAATACAGTATTTTTGGTCACCACCGGCTGATCCATACCCTGGATATGGTGGTGTAGGACTTAGTGGCAGTTTTGGTGGCGGTGGCGGATTTGGTGGCACCTTTGGAACGCAAAACAACACGGCGCAAAATTTTTGGGTATCGCCCAGTGCCATCTCGCATTAAACAGATAGTAAGATTGGCGCATCTGTAATGACACGCCAACAAAGGAAATATATGTTTGAACTTAAAAGCCATGTTGTCTATCCTGGACATGGAGTTGCTCTTGTTGAGGACATTATTGAAAGAACGGTATCGGGTACAGTTCTTTCATTTTTAAAATTATCGTTTATATTTAAAGATATGACCATTTTGGTGCCTCTCTACAATGTTGCCTCTATTGGCATTCGACAGCCCAGTTCGGAGCAAGAAGTTATTAACGCTCTCAATGAACTTGAAAAAGTCCCCGAAAAACGGCTTGAAAGTATAGATTTTACACCAAGTGGTTGGAATAGGCGCCATAAAGAATATCAAGCTAAGATACAAAGTGGTAATATATTTGAGATAGCAAAAATATATCGCGATCTTATGCATATTGCCCAACAAAAGGAATTATCCTTTGGTGAACGTAATGTGCTCCAAGTTACTGAAGAACTTGTTATGCAAGAGATTCAGATTGTTAAAAATATTCCACAGGATGATGTCATCCAATTATTACGTCTCCCATTTAAGCGGTTTACTTTTTATGAGCGCATGGTTCCACATCAAGAGGCTACAACACCGACCCTATGACTACACGCATTAATACACCGTTGGTAATTATCGTCATTGGCCCGACCGCATCAGGAAAAACAGATTTTTCAGAACATCTGTTGGAATCAATTCCTGGTCAGGTAATTAATGCTGACCTTGGCCAGTTCTATAAACCGCTCTCCGTTGGTACGGCTAAACCGGACTGGCAGCATGCAGCGTATAAAAGCCACCTATTCGATAGCATTGGTACGCCAACCGATAGTAGTGTTATGGTGTATCGCCAGCAGGTACTAAATGCAGTGAAGGCAATAAGCGCTTGTCATGAGGTGCCCTGCATTGTTGGCGGTTCGTTATTTTACATTAAATCTCTATTCTTTCCCCCCAAGCTTATCCAGCCGCTTCAATCGGCTGAGGAGTTTGACGCCTCGGCCCTTCAACTCGCTGCGCTCCCTCAGGGTGATCGGGGGAGTCAGAACCGTTCGCCCTGCGGGATATTAAAGGCGCTGCCTTTAGTCCCGAGCTCTGTCGAGGGACGAGTAGAGGGGTGCGAAGGTTCGAATGGAGGGGTGCGAACGGATGTAGACGACCAAGCGTTATGGAATCAGCTCAATGAGATTGATCCAGTACGAGCACAGGCCCTACACCCGCATGACCGCTACCGCGTGGTGCGTGCTCTAGCTATTTGGCAGACAACCGGCCAATTGCCTTCTCAACAGCAACCACTCTATACACCCCCTTTTGATGCAATAATAGTAAGTATGGATTTACCAAAAGAACTACTCAGAACACGCATTGAGCAACGCACTAAACAAATGGTACTTCAGGGAGGCTGGATCCAAGAAGCTGAAAGCCTGATTAATACGCCATGGGAGACATTCATACATCAGAAGGGATTTGTCGGCTATGATATACTCTTTACTTGGATACGTAACGGTAAGCCGGCTACTGGCCTTGATGCGGTGATTACAACTATTGCTCAAAACACGTGGCAGTATGCCAAACGGCAGATAGTTTTTTCCAATATGTTAAAAAAACAGCTCATGCAGGCGGCTGCAAAGGACTCATCAGCCCGTATTATTTTTTATAGTGTGACCACGGGTGATAAGCAAGAAATTGACAAAGTGATCGACAGCGTGAAAAGTTACGCCCAGAATAAATCGTCAATTTAATTCAGAAATAAACAAATTATCAAATTGTCAGCAAATATTGGCCAAAATTAACGATATGCTTCATTCGATATTTCCAATGGAGCGACCGGAAAGCGTTGATCGTGGGTGATCGTTGAAAGTCATTTTTTTGCCGATGCAGGATAGCCTACCAGTCGCCTGTTTGCTGAAAAATTCTTCTTGAAAAAACGTGGTTCTAGGGTAAACTTCATTACCATTAGCTCATGTGAAGCAAAAAAGGTAAAGAGCAGTAATTTTCATGTGAAAGGATCTATGATGATTTATATTTTTAGAAAAGAGATGAAAAAATGGCATGCAGTGTTGTGGGTAGTGCTCGCATCACTCGCATTGGGAAGTGGTGTTTCCATCTTTTTTAGCTCCAGCAATAGCAAAGAGATAACTATAGCAACCGTTAATGGCAAGCCAGTTTTTTTTAATACCTTTAGGCGTTCGCTAGCCGAAATTCAAGAACGGCTTAATTCTATCCGCTACTTGGCCCGTGCATATGGCATGTCCGAGGCAAGTGTAATCAATATGTATTTTGGTGCTAGCGACCCACAGGAAATCGCGCTTGATTTATGTGTTAAAGATTTACTGATGGATAGCGTTAAGGATCAATTTAATATCGTGCTTGATAAAGAATGGTTCAAGCAGGAGCTGATTAAGTCAATGCCTCACATTGCTCAAGATGGCGGTCGTGTTAATATAGAAATGTACCAACGCTATGTGCAACAACTGGCTTTTACACCAGCAGAGTTTGAAAAAAAGCAGGCCGATGCCTTCCAGCGTGAGTTGGTACAAAAATTTGTGACGCACGCCGGCCACGTCCCAAATTTCATGGTGCGTGAATCGTTTAATCAAAGTCATGACAAAAAAAGTTTTCATGTGGTGAAGATAACTGCCGATCATTTTGTTACCGAGGTTAAAAAAACTGGCGTCACTCATGATGAGCTCGAAGAATTCTTCAATACAAACAAGGAACTGTACCGCGTCAAAGAGGAACGTCAGGCACAGTATGTGGAATTGTCAGGTGAGTCATACATGCAGCATGTGATGGTTGATGATCAGACGGTTAGAAACTTTTATGAAAAAAATAAAAGTACCATGTTTCGTATCACCCCTAAAATTAAAGTACGCAACATTGTTGTTAAGACAGCCAAGGAAGCTAGCACAATTCGTAAATCAATTATTGATAAGGAAGATACATTTGCCAACCTTGCAAAAAAACTTTCTATCAATAAGGATACGGCAGCCCAAGGAGGCCTAGTAGATTTTTTCGCTAAGGGCACCTATGACACAGATTTTGAAAAGGCGGCCTTCAGATTGCAAGATATCGACGCCCTCTCACCAGTTATTAAGACTAAAGACGGTTATGAGCTTATTCAGCTCGTTGAAAGAATAGCCGCCAGTGAAAAACCTTTTGAGTCGGTACGCCAGAATATTGAGAAAAATCTTAAAACAAAGAAGGCATTGGCATCATTACGCAGTGATCTTGAGACAGTGGTTCGTTTATTTCGCGAAGACAAGAATGCTATTGTCAACTTCGCAAAAAAGAATAATGTGTCACTACAGACAACCCCATGGCTTATTGAGCATGACAATAAACTGAAAGGTAGTGTTTTAAATACGCTATCTGAGAAAATCTTTTCTCAGCAAAAGCGTCAAAGCTCTGCCGGTTATTTTTCCCACCACGGTTCCTATGTTCTCTATGAGCTTGTTGGCATTAAAAAAAGCGCCTTGCCTGCGCTTGCCGACGTTCGTGGGGAGGTAGAAAAGGATTATGTACAAGAAACTGCTCAAAAACTTGCCCGCGTGGTTGTTAAGGATGCGCGCATAGCCCTACTAGAAAACAAAACGGATCTTGAGGCCGTGGCAAAGGCTAATGGAGGGCACGTTATTATCATAGCTGATGCCAAAAAGTCTGATGCAATCAAGTCGATCAGTGACGCTCCTGGGCTGAAGGATCAGCTCTTTACCCTATCTGATAAGGGACAAGTATTAAGCTATAATGAAAAAAATACCTACTTCCTTGCTCAGCTTACAGACACGATAAAGGCTGATAATGCTGAGTTTGAGAAAGACAGGTTAAAGATTGCTGGCAGTTTGAAATATAATGCCGAAACACAATTAGCGAGCGCCTTTATTGCATCTTTATATAGAAATGCTAAAATAGAGGTTAATCGTCCCTTGCTGGATAAAATGCACATAGAATAAGCACTTTTAGCTATTAAAGAGAGTTTATGGAAGATACATTAAAAAACAAAATCACTACAGAAAAATTTAAGGCCCTTGAGGGGGCTTTTGCTCAGATTGATAAACAATTTGGTAAAGGTTCAATCATGTTGCTTGGCCAAAGAACTGACATGATTGTTGATACCATCTCAACCGGTTCAATTTTGATTGATCAGGCATTGGGTGTTGGTGGCTTCCCACGTGGCAGAATTGTCGAGGTATATGGTCCTGAAGCCTCAGGGAAAACAACCATAACGCTTCACGCTATTGCTCAGGCTCAGCGCGCTGGTGGCATTTGTGCATTTATTGATGCTGAGCATGCCCTCGATCCTGTGTATGCGCAAAAGCTTGGTATTAATATTGATGACTTGATTATTTCACAACCGGATTACGGCGAACAGGCACTTGATATTGTAGAGATGCTTGTGCGTTCTGGGGCCGTAGATATTATCGTTGTAGACTCTGTTGCTGCACTTGTACCTAAGCATGAACTTGATGGTGATATGGGTGATACTCATGTTGGACTGCAAGCGCGCTTGATGTCTCAAGCAATGCGTAAGCTGACTCCGGTAGTTCATAAGTCAAAGACGGTTATTATTTTTATTAATCAGATTCGTAGCAAAATTAACAGCATGCCATTTGCTGATAATGAAACGACCACTGGCGGTAATGCACTGAAATTTTACGCGTCAATTCGTTTGGATATTCGTAGAATTGCAACCTTGAAGAAAAATGATAAGCCAATCGGTAATCGCGTTCTTGTAAAGGTTGTAAAAAACAAAGTTGCACCACCATTCAGACGTGTCGAAGTAGACCTCTTGTTTGGAGAAGGCATTAGCCGAGAACTGGATCTTCTTGATGCAGCGCTTGCTTACGGCATTGTCCAACAGGGTGGGGCATGGTTTACCTTTGAGCAAGAAAAATTGGGACAAGGTCGTGATAATTGTCTGAAAAAATTAAAGGAAGAGCCTGCATTGTTTGATCGTATCTATGATCTTGTCCGTGTAAAGCTTTCTCAACCGATAACAACCACGAATCAGGGAACAGAGGGTGAATAGGACTTTTAAAGATAAAAATACTGCTGATGCGGGCGCTAATAAACATTTTGTTAATGAACACATTCGGGCTGAGCGCATGATGGTTATTGATGACCACGGACAAAGTCTTGGTGTCCTTCCCCGTCTTCAAGCGCTGGCTAAGGCGCAAGAGGTTCATCTGGACCTGGTTCAGGTTGGTGAAAATGATGGTGTACCTATTACTAAGCTTATGGACTATGGCAAATTTTTGTATGCCAAGAAAAAACAGCTTAATGATGCCAAAAAACATCAAAAGGTCATTGTTATTAAAGAGATTAAGATGCGCCCCAATATTGGTGATCAGGATTACAAAACCAAGCTTGGCCAAGCTGCACAGTTTTTTTTAGAGGGTAATAAAGTTAAGTTTACGCTTCAATTTCGTGGCCGTGAAGCTATGATGATGGACGATGCCGGCTCCAAATTATTTGCTCGTATTGGGCGAGATCTACACGAGAGCAATGTTGGAAGTTTAGTTGAAGAAAAAGATGCCAGAAGCAATGGGCTTTGGACTAAAATTTTTTATGTTAAAGCAAAGCAATAACCAGTCTCCGCTCACGTTGTGAGCTATGGCGGCACAGGCGGCCTGGCGCTGTTAAGGCTTTGTTTATTAATTATTGTGGCTTAAAGGAATAAAATGCCTAAAATGAAAACAAACTCGGCTTGTAAAAAAAGATTTAAAAAAACCGCTAGCGGAAAAATCAAACGCGCACGTGCCTTTAGAAGGCACCATGCATGGGCAAAAAACGCTAAACGTGTTCGCGACTTGCGTGGCGCAGCATATGTTAGTGCCTCACAAGAAAAGAATTTTGACGTTTTAATGCCGTATTAAAAACATTATTATTAATATATTTATCTGTTTATTTGGTTAAAAAAACTAATTATTGAGGCTTTATCATGAGTAGAATTAAACGCGGTACAATTACCAAAAGACGCCATAAACGCTTACTTAAACAAACTAAGGGTTTTTGGGGACAGCGCAAGAACGTATTTAAACGTGCAAAAGAAACCCTCATGCGCGCACTGCGTTTTGCCTATATTGGTAGACGGCTGAAGAAGCGTGACTTTAGAGGTCTTTTCATTGCACGTATTAGTGCTGCTTGCAAACAAGATGGCATTTCTTACAGTAAATTTATTTATGGCCTTAAACAAAATTCTATTGTTATTAATAGAAAAATGTTGAGTCAGCTCGCTATTTTTGAACCACAGGCTTTTTCTGAATTGACCCAGCTGATAGCAAAAAAATAAAAGTATTGCCTTCAGAGCTTGAACAGGTTACCTTTAATTAAAAAGTAAAAGGTAACTTTTTGGGAAAAAGGGAAGAGAATGAGGCATTTGGAAGAGCTAGAACAAAAGGTTTTGCGTTTAATTCAGAAGAATTTGGATTTGCGCATACAACTTGATGAACTTACCAAGGAACATGGTTTATTGCTTGAGCAAGTGAAGCACTTTGAGGTTTCGCTTTTAAAAGAAGCGAGTACCTCTAAGACGTTAAACGAAGAAAAAACAGCTATTGTACATACCATAGAAGAGTTATTGAATAGTATTAACGCTCTTGAAAACGCTCAGTAAATAAAGAGTATTTATGCAAAAGCATTTGACCATTACCATACATGGCAAGCAATATTCAATAGCAACCGATGAAAACGACCATGATATTTATACGGCTGTTCAGCTTGTAGAAAGCCTATTAAAGGGTAATCTTGAAAAGATGCCGCCAAATAGCGATCATAAGGCAGTTTTGGCGGTAGCTTTGCGACTGGCTACTGATCTTGTAAAAAATCAGCACGTACTTAAAACATACGAGCAAAAGGTCGGACAGTTAGTTGATTTTATGGAAGATATATAATCGATTGTTATTGCAACGCTTCGTCATGTTTTCTTTAATTATGCCTCATAAGGTCGGCATCATGTCGATTAAGTTAGTGGTCTGCTCAGATCGCCTCTCCTTTACTCATTTTTTCAAAAAGGCATTCAAGCACGTTACTGGCGCGCTATTTTTTAGTATGCGTACCTTCAAAGACCTATAACCTAGAAAGATGTGCAATGAGCGTACTTATCATTGGGGCTGCAGCAAGTGCCATTGGGGCTGCTAGTGGAGCAATCCTAACAACACTCTTTTTCTATCTGAAAAAAAGACAACTCTTAGTAGCAAAAATAGAGGCCACACAACTGTTAAAAGATGCTCGCGAGGGTGTCGAGGGTGAACGTCGTGAGGCCATGGCTAACATTAAAAATGAGTTAAATAAGCGACGTGGTGAATTTGATTTAGAATTAAAAAAATCAAAAATCGAAATGCAGCAGCTGCAAAATAAATTTCAAAAAAAGCAAGATTCACTTGATCAACGCGAAGTATTGCTTGATGATTTACGTAAAGAGCTGCAACAAAAAGATAGAGATGTAGCGCGGCGTATTGATGTCCTAAGCATTGATGAGTCCAAACTCAAAAAAGTGTATGAAGAGTTTGTTACCAAGCTTGAGCGTTTAAGCAACATGAAGCAAGACGAGGCTAAACGTATTCTCTTTGAGTCGCTTGAAAAAGAGGTCAATCTTTCCAATCAAAAATGGATTGCAAAGGTTGAAGAGAGCTCTCGTGAGTCGGCAAAAGATAAGGCAATAAACATTATTTGTTCTGCTATGCAACGTTATCTACCGGAGACGGTGACCCTCCATTCCTCAAGCGTTATTCATCTACCCAATGAGGAGATGAAGGGACGTATTATTGGTAAAGAGGGACGCAATATTAAGGCTCTGGAGATGGCAACCGGTATGGAGTTTGTCATTGGTGATACGCCTGAAATTATCACCATATCAGGCTTTAATCCAATTCGTCGTGAAGTTGCCAAACGCGTTTTGACTAAATTGATTCAAGATGGACGTATCAATCCTACGCGCATCGAAGAGACGGTGCAGAAATGTGAAGCTGAACTTGACCAGAGCATTATAGAAATTGGTCAGCAGACAATTTTGGAATTTGGCTTTAGAGGTGTCCATCCGGAGATCATGAAGCTGGTTGGTAAACTTCATTTCCGTACCAGTTATACGCAAAATAATTTGATTCATAGCAAAGAGGTTGCCTACTTTGCACGCATGATTGCCAATGACATGGGTCTTGATGGTGAAATTGCGGCACGAGGCGGCCTGCTGCACGACATAGGTAAGGCGGTATCGGCCGAAGTTGATGGGCCACACGCGCTGATTGGTGGTGATTTAGCTAAGGAATATGGAGAAGATCCGATTGTGGTGAATGCGATAGCAAGTCACCATGAAGAGGTTGCTCCAACCAGTATTTATGGTTTTCTTGTTCACATAGCCGATGCGATATCTGCATCACGTCCTGGTGCTCGTAAAGAGACCCTCTCTACCTACATTAAGCGTCTTGAGCAATTAGAAGAAATTGCTAGCAGCTTTGAAGGTGTTAAAAAGGCTTATGCCCTGCAAGCAGGTAGAGAGATCCGCGTTATCGTTGACGAGGATCGGCTTGATGATGATAGAGCATCAGTACTTGCCTTTGAGTTGGTGAAACGCATTGAAAGTGAAATGGCATTTCCTGGTGAAATCAAAGTAAACGTTATTCGTGAAAAACGCTTTATTCAAGCGGCTCGATAATATTCTGATAACCCAGCTACGATTTTTGTGTCGTAGCTGGGTTTTTTTAATGGTAACTATATATGAACAATTATGTACGAGTTTTGTTAGTTGGTGACTTGATCGGTAATCCAGGTTTGGCGTTATTTGAGAAATGGATACCGTCACTTAAGGAAAAGCATGCGCTTGATGCCATTGTTGTTAATGGCGAAAACGCTGCGAAAAACGGTAAGGGGATTACGCCTAAAATTATAGATTTTCTTAAAGAAAAAGGGGCTGCTGTTATCACTACTGGCAACCACGTGTACGAGCACAAAGATGTTTATAACGTTCTTAATGAGCGCAATGACATTATCCGTCCCGCAAATTACCCCCCTGGATGTCCTGGAAAGGGCGTTGCCTTTTTCACTGTACTTGGCCAGACTGTCGCCGTGGTAAACATTATGGGGCGCGTTTTTATGCGTGACATGCTCGACTGTCCATTTCGCACGATCGAGTCCTTATTGATCTTTATTAAAACAAAGACCAACCTTATTTTCGTAGATTTTCACGCTGAAACTACTGCAGAGAAGCGTGCAATGGCAACTTTTTTGGATGGTAAAGTAAGCTGCCTTGTTGGTACGCATACCCACATTCAGACGGCAGACGAGCAGATCATGCCAGGTGGCACCGGCTATGTTACCGACCTTGGCGGTTGTGGCGCACTTTTTTCTGCCATTGGCATGGAGGCTGATACCATTGTCCAACGCTTTTTGTTGCATAACCATGTTGGTGGCAAGTTTGTCGTTCAGACCACTGGGCCAATGGTGCTCAGCGGGGTGATTGTTGACGTTGATATGACAACCGGTAAGGCTATTAAGATACAAAACATGCGAATTGTGGATGATCAGATTAGCCAGACCCTTGCGCAGGAAAAGTAGAGAAATACGGTTTTGCTTCGCATGCTTATCTCTTATTTTCTTCGCCATTTTTTCATCAAGCTATTCTTTTGTTCCGTACTTCTGACCAGCGTTCTTATTGCATGTAATCTGTGTACCAAGCTGGCGCTTATCCAATCATTGTTTCTTGCGCTGCAGTTTATGCTGGCCTTTGTGCCAGTTGCAGCGCTCTTTGTTTTGCCACTGGCTACAACACTTGCGGTACATGGCACGATTGTCTTGCATCGCAAAAATAATCAGTTGTTACTGCTCGCATCATTAAAGCCAGCCTGGCTGGCCCTGATTAAAGCCACCGCCTTATTCTCACTGGTTGTTGGCATGGTCTATGGCTACTGTGCTTTCTACTACGCGCCCCGGTCATATTTGGCAGCAAAAAAATTGTTGGTTCACGCAGCTCAACAGTATTTGTACGCGCTGCAGCCTGGTATTGTGCACAAGCCGTGTTCTGGCTGCGTCTTTTTTTGCACCGATAAAAAAAGGGAGGGTGAATGTGTTCAGTTTAATAAATTATTTTTTGTGTTTACTCAACGTGGACAGCAACATCTTATTACTGCAGCACGTGGTACCTATGATGGTCAGTTAATTCAGCTCTATGACGGTTCAGTGGCTATTATTGCCAAAGCACCCAGTCCTGTTATGCGTTTTGATCGCGCACGGCTACCGTTTGCACTTCTTGCTGACGCGGGAAATCAGGCCGATCAGCCTTGTGATTATAAATATGCAACGCTACCGTTATTGTGGCACAAGAGAGGAACGTGTACCGAGGCCTTTATGGAGTTGCATAAGCGCATTGCGGCTACACTATGGCTGTTGCTGATGCCATTGATTGCCTTACTATTTGCTTGGCGTTCTGGCACATTATCGCTTCTGACTAGTATGATGCATTGTGGCGCCTTATACGCCGTATGCTATATTGTACTGGCATTGGCGTATATTGTTACTGGCAGCCGGTGGCTGACGCTTGGTATTTTCTATACGCCAATCATGCTCTTGGGCATGGTTACCTGGTGTTGGTATCACAGAGTTGAGTGATGACCTTCTAATACTTATCAACTATCGACTCAGCAATATCATTAATCATATAGGTCCTTAATATTGGCCTCTTTTCTGGCAATTCTGCCAGATACCTCTGTCGACATCTATTGATCAAGGCTATAACGCGAGTCCTAATCACCTCATTGCCAATAGTATTTGCTAAATCTAGAGGTGTTTTATCCTGAAATCCTTTAATTAATGGATCAGCGCCACGCTTGAGCAGCTCAATAATCAATTTGTACGTCAAAGCTATTTTAGAAGCAAACTCAGGATCATTTTTATGCGATTCATTAAGCCTAGCGATATACCGGATCGAATAACAGAGTACCGTACTGCCATTACTATCTCGCAGATTCGGATTAGCGCCTGCCTCAAGAAGTGCTTGGACAATGTCTGGATAACTCTTTAATTCTGGCCAAAGCTGATATGCAGCGAGTTTTAATACTACATTACCATCATTATCCTGCAGATCCGGATTGGCGCCTGCCCCAAGAAGCGCTTGGACAACAGCTAAGCAACCACGAGATACAGCAAATCTTAATGCTGTCTGGCCATAGTAATCCTTCAGATCAACCTTGGCGCCTTTATTAAGGAGTTGTTGGACTTGGACTATATCCGCCTGGGCATTCCTCTTTACAGCAACCATTAATGGTGTTGTCTTATTCGCAGTCGTGCTTTTCAGGTTTACATCGGCACCTACATCAAGAAGTGCTTGAACAATGTCGGTGTAACCATTAGCCAAGGCAATCATTAATGCTGTATAACCGTAGTAATAGTGGCTCAGAGAGTTGCTTGTAGCATTCATATTGGCGCCGTTTACGAGCAGGGCCTTTACCTTTTCTACTTCATTGTTAGCTACAGCATCAATCAATTGCTCATCAAGAGAGGTTGATTGGGTGGTGGACGAGCTTGACTCAGAATTCGGATTAATAATACCGTACATTATGCTGCAATGACCAGCAACTGAGCAGCATACCGCTGCTATGAGTAGTTTCTTTGATAGTGGCATAATAAAATCCTTCCTACTGACGAAGTGCTTCGGCTATGTCCATGTTGTCATACCTTGCCGTGGTACAGGAAATCCGAGCCCAAATGCTCGAGCTCGTTTAGGGCACCAACGTCTCCCTGGTTAGCAGCCATTGTGAACCATTTGACGGCTTCTTGTGGATCCTTGTTTACGCCTATGCCGTCTATATAACAGGCTCCAAGATTATATTGGGCGCCTGCATGCCCTTGTTTAGCAGCCTTTGTGAACCATTTGACGGCTTCTTGTGGATCCTTGTTTACACCTACGCCCTCTATATAACAGACCCCAAGATTATATTGGGCGCCTGCATTATTATATTGGACGCCTGCATTTCCTTGTTCAGCAGTCTTTGTCAACAATTTAACCGCTTTTTGTGGATTCTTGGTCACACCTATGCCATTCTTATAACAAACCCCAAGATTACATTGGGCATCAACGTCTCCCTGGTTAGCAGCCCTTGTGAACCATTTGACGGCTTCTTGTGGATCCTTGTTTACACCTATGCCGTCTATATAACAGACCCCAAGATTATGTTGGGCGCCTGCATGCCCTTGTTTAGCAGCCCTTGTGAACAATTTAACCGCTTCTTGTGGATTCTGGGTCACACCTATGCCATCCTTATAACAAACCCCAAGATTACATTGGGCAAGAGCATACTCTTGCTCAGAAGCCATTGTGAACCATTTGACGGCTTCTTGTGGATTCTTGTTTACGCCTATGCCGTCTAGACAACGGATCCCCCGATTACATTGGTCAATGGCATTCTCTTGCTTGGTTATTTTTGTAAGAAGCTGTTGTGTGTCTGGATCTCCTGAAGACTGATCAATGCGTTTGTGCTCCACAGCGGACGTAGCAACTTTTGTTAGTTTTTTTGAGGTTTCTTTTTTCTTCTGATCTTGACGCCACATTTCTTCCACCCTTAGAGCACTATTGCCGGCCTTATTAGTCAGTTCCATATCAGCTTTATTACATTGTAAAAGGTTGAGTAATGCTGTATGGCCAGCTTCTGCTGCATAGTGTGCCGCTGTATTTCCGGCCTCATCTTGAGCATTGATGAAAGTAGCCATTGTGCCAGTGGTGTTTTGCTTAAGAAGGTTCAGAAGGTCTTCAGTCCGCGCCTTGTTATTAGTCTTTGCAAATGTATGTAACGGCGTTGGTCCGGTGACTTTAGATAGATCCAAGGTGTTTTGTAATAAAAGCTGGCACGTTATCTCATAACCATCACCTTTTCTTTGCATAGCAATGTTAATGGGAAAATGGCCGTTCTTATCCGGTTGATTAAAAATATCCGCCTTATTAGTGGTAGCAACATTCTTAATAGCCTTTTTTACCGCTGTTAACGACCCGGACTCAATAATGCTATGGAAGCTCTGATTGCTATTTACTGGTGATTGAATACTATTTGTTGGCGATTGAACGGTGGTGTAGACAACTGAATATCCAGAAGAAGAAGAGGATGATGATGATGATGATGATGAGTGATCGTCAGAAAGTATATCTGCAAAATATGCAAGAGCCTCAGCATTGTTTTTCGCATTGCTCGCTGTCCATTGACGTATCTGGTCAACCTCGTCTTGTGAGTAGGGTGTCATAGCGAATTTATTCAATATCTTCAGCACATCAAGATGCTTATTCTGTATGGCAAGCATACGTGGTGTTGCCTGGGCATCGTTCTTAAGGTCAAGACGAGCATGTTTGTGTACAAGGATATTCGTGATCGCACAATTTCCCTGCCCTGCTGCAAGGTGTAGTGGAGTATTTTTATTTTTGTCTTGCATATTGATTGAAGCATCGTTGTCTACGAGCATTTGAACAATTTTCTTACCTTCTTCTCCTAGTTTAATCGCATAGTCTAGCGCCGTTTGTAGATGTTTTTTATCTTGAGAATTATAATAGTCCACGACTGCCTTTTTTCTATCTTTTTTACCGCATTCACAAAGTTTTAGTAATCGCTGCATCAAGGACAATCTCAAATCTGGATTTTTAATTAAACATGCTTTGTGTAAAAGCGTATGTCCATGGGTATCTTTTGCTTTTTTATCAGCCAGGTATTTATAGATTTCTTTACTGCTTTTATAATTATCGAGAATGTTCAATTCACCTTCCAGCTCCTGAGCCACGTAATCTTTTTGGTGACTTGTTGTAACCACCCTCCTAGAAGCAGGCGATTTCTGAATTGCAGGGGGAGCAGATGGGGCAGCAGATGATGATTTATACGCATTATATACATCGTTCATTTTGCTTTGAGTGTCTATATCGTTGATATAGTGCCTTTGCGAGTAGAGCTCATCTATGCATGATGATGGTAAAGATCCAACATTATAGATCAAGGCTTCAAGCAGTGCGCCCATTAATGACATATTACCGGCACGTAGATAGAGATTAAAAAGATTTTTAATCTGGGGCGGATTATGCAGCAGGTCGCTATTCTTCATAAGTGTGTCGAATGCAAATTCATGTTCAATTGTTTTTTGATTTGTACAAAGGTCTTGGTAAGCTTTTTGTGCGCTACCCGGCTGTACGTCATAACTTTCAACGGCATATTGGCGCCCCTCTGAGTGATTGTCATCATCACCATCATCATGCTCAATAATGTTTGGATTTTGGCATCCCTCTGGCTCGTTATTTATGACCATCGATATCTTGTGCCGTATCCATTGAACGATAACGGCTTCTTTAAGAGCAATCGCCAGTTCTAGCGCTGTTTTACCATGATCCTTTGAATTGATCGTTTCATCTGAACGTAAGGCTGAAAATGCTTTATCTAATTGGTCACGTATTTCCCTGTCCGATGACCTAAACATGCCACCTGTCGTATGGATGCTGATTATCGCGTCATGTAAACCTGTGGCTAAGCCACTCGAAATGGCTAATCCCTGCACTAAACAAAAAATAATAACTCTTTTCATGATAAACCTCCAAAAATATTGTTATAAAAAACATAATAAATAACCTACTAAGCTCATTCTATTGTAAATTATATATTTGTCAAATATTATTTTTTAAATGGTCATAAAAATAGCTATATGGCGCCTCGCAGGTAAACAGTCACATTTATTTGGGTAAGTGTACACAAATAACTTTACACCCCCAGATAAGTACCAACTATATTACAAAGGTCAGGAATCATCTGATGATTCTTAAGTAATTCATCATCAATAGCTTTCTTGTAGGCCTGAATGGCTGGGATTTGTTCTAGGAGGCCGAGCCTCATTGCAATGTCTATTGGTGTGTCACCATTGCGATCTTTAATTGCAAGACTGGCGCCTTTTTCAATAAGCATGCCTATCAGGATGTTGATCATTTTTTTATCATCTTCTGTTATCCCTCCAATAGCGCCATGGCGGAAATAATTGACAAGATCGTGAAGCACTGTACCACCACTGGCACTATGATCTCGTGTGTCAAAGGGGCTGGCATCAGTTGTTTGAGTGATAAGCTCTTCAGCAATGTTCCATTTGCGCAATGCTACGGCATACATTAATGCTACCTCGATATACCGGTCTGCTACACCAATCCCGGCACCGGTAGCTATGAGACGCTGAATTTTTGATACATCATCTGATTCAATGGCACGTCTTAATTCTCTTGCTTCTAATTTGTTATCTTTGTGAAGTTGTATCAAATTAACGATCTGGGTGTAACCCCGCAGAGCAGCTATGTCTGCCGCCGTATGGCCATTGCAGTCCCGCGCATTCACATTGATGTCTGGTTTATTAAGAAGTTCTTCTACCATAGCCGTCCGACCAAGCTGTGCAGCCACTATTAATGCTGTAGCACCATAAATATTCTTCAAATTTACATTGATGTCTGGTTGATTAAGGATTTTTTGTATAGTGGCCGTCTGAGGAGGCTGCGATACAGCTATCATTAATGCTGTAAAGCCATACTTGTCCTGTGTGTTCCCATTAGTATCTGCTACTAAGGGTGATGATGAGCTACTGGATGATGAACTTGCCAGCTCTTCCCTTTGACAGGGCTCCCAGCCTTCGCAGTCGGCACCGTTTTCAAGAAGTACCTGAACAATGTTTGTATGACCATTTTCACGAGCATACATTAATGCCGTATGGCCATTATCCTCCTTCAGGTTTACATTAGCGCCGTTTTCAATAAGTTTTTGAACAATATCTTTGTGTCCATAACGAGCAGCATACATTAATGCTGTAGTGCCATAATCTGCCAACAGATTTACATCGGCCATTTTTTTAATAAGTGCATCGACTATGGCCAAGTTACCACGTACAGCAGCGCACATTAATGCTGTCATGCCACAAGTCGTCCTCAAATTTACATTGGCTTTTCCTTCAAGAAGTGCATCAACTATGTGCGAGAAACCGCGTACTACAGCTATCATTAATACTGTAAGGCCATCATAGTACCGTGCATCCACATCGGCATCTGCTGCAATTAGGGCATTCACTTTTCTTATGTTCCCGCTCAATACAGCACTAATCACCGACTCTTGATTTATAGGGTTAGCACTGTATTCACCAATGATGTTAGTTGCATCACCAATCATATAGCTCCGTAATATTGACCTCTTTTCCGCTAAACTGTTTTTGATCCAAGTTATAACGTGTTTTTTAATTACCTTGTTGGCAAGATTACTTGCCAGGTCTCGGGGCGTTTCACGAGCCTTATTTTCAATCAATGGATCAGCTCCATGGTTGAGTAGCTCAATAATCAGGTGATACACTAAAGCCAACTTGGAGCCGCTTTGATTACTGGTTTTATCTAAATATAAGATCACACGATGAAGTATCGTATTGCCATCAGAGTCCGTAGCATTTACACCGGCACCTGCTCTAAGAAGTTCTTTGATAATGTCTATGTGCTTTTTAGTAGGAGGCATTAGGATACGCATTAGTGCCGTCTCGCCGTTCTTGTTTTGCAGGTCAACATTGGCATTTGCCCAAAGAAGTCCTTGAACGATGTCTGTGTATCCTTTACGAGCAGCAATCATTAAAGCTGTAGTGTCAAACCCATCCTTTAGGTCCACATTGGCACCTCTATCAAGAAGTTCTTGAACAATATCTGTATATCCTTTACTAGAGGCAATCATTAATGCCGTCCAGCCATTTAAGTACCGTGCATTCAGGTCGACATAGTTTGTCCATGTCCAACCATTTGATGATACCCGCTCATTCAGGTCGGGATCGTTTATACATTCTTGTACTTTCTCCGTGTCTCCAGAGCTAATAGCTTCGAACCATTTTTCCTTAAGCCGTTTTCTTTTGTGGCTTATCCTGCGCCATTCTTCTTCAGAGCACGATTGTGAACTGGACGAACTTGATGAACTGGATGACGAGCAGCTGGATGACTGCTGTGTTGGCTCGACTACATCGGTCCGCTGTTTTTTTGATTGGTGACCATCGTGGTCGTCCCCTTGGCCTGCCCCGCCCCCTTGATAGGACTCCCGGTCTTCGCGCAAGGCTTCTGCAGGCACGGCGGGATAAACTCTGCCTATTGGCGAAGGCTGGTCGCCAGCGAGCTTCCGCTTCATAGAATTATCATTGTCAGCATTATTATTCATACTGTACATTACGCTACCATTACCAGCAACTGCGCAGTATATGGCTGCTATGAGTAGTTTCTTTGACGTTAACATGATAAATCCCCCAAAAAATGGTTAAATATTGCTTAGTTCTCTTGTTGAAGCCTGGCTACGTGCCTCTCACTATGGATCTAAGTCTAATATATTTTTTCAAATAGTCAATATATCTTACAAAACAATAGAAATAGCGCAAAAATAGCAATAATAGCTCCATACGCCAATCATGCTCTTGGGCATAGTTACTTGGTGATCGTATCACAGAGTTGAGTGATGACTTTCTAATACTCACTAACTATCGACTTAGCAATATCAGGAATCATATAGGTCTTTAATATTGACATCCTGTCTGCCAAATATTTTTTCCGAGACTTAATGATCAAAGCTATAACGCGAGGCATAATCACCTTCTTGGAAATAGTCATTTTTGGATCTAGATCGTTAAACATGCTGTTTTGTGCTTGATCTAGAGGCGTTTCACCAAAATTATTTATAATCGATGTCTTAGCACCATGCTTGAGTAGCTCAATAATCAGTTTGTACATCGGAACCACGTTAGAACCAACCGTATACTTCTGACCGATATATTCGATCAACATATGAAGTGCCGTGGAGCCATTATTATTTTGCGCATTCACGTCGGCATCTTTTGCAAGAAGTTCTTTGACAACGTCCAGATTACCATCGGATGTAGCAATCATTAATGCTGTCCTGCCAGAACTGTCCTTCAGATTAACATCGGCGCCTTTCTCGAGAAGCGCTTTGACAATGTTCGGGCTACCATGCGCTGCAGCAAACATTAATGCTGTCACGCCATCACTGGACTTTTGATCAACAGCTACGCATTCATTAATAAACGCTATGGCAACGGCCGGCCTAAGGTATATAACGTCCATTAAAGCTGTTCTACTAAGAGTGTTGCCGTAGCCTCCTTCAGAAACGGCTTTTGACCCTTTCTCCTCCTCTGTCGGAGGCAATGCGGTTGCTTGTGATGATGTGGCGAAGAGACCGCGCTGTTGGTTGTTAGCATTATTATTCATACCGTACATTACGTTGCAATGACCAGCGAATGCGTAGCATATCGCTGCTATAAGTAGTTTCTTTGACGTTAACATGATAAAATCCTCCTAAAAATGGTTAAATGTTACTTATACAATATTAATCAATACTTGCTAACTATGTCGGCCAGGTCCGAAATCATATAACGATCGTTTCCTGGCAAACTATCCCCCTTTACCATCTGGTTCCATTTCTCAACATAGTTCTTAAGGGCAGGGAGTTGGTCGTAAACGCCGAATTTTTGCGCCAAGCCTACCGGTGTTTCGCCCGCATTATTTGGGATCATTGGATCTGCGCCGGCGTCCAGCATGATACGAATAAAGGAGTTGATCTGAGTCATTAAATCTGGGTAATCATGCAAAGCGGTTGCCCACTTAATAAGACCATGGAGTGCTGCGTTGTTATCCAAAGTGTTTTTTATATTTAAAGAACTCTCCTTTGGAGGCGATGAGCTTGATGATGTGATAGTAGCATTGGCAGCTTCATCAGCTGCAATGGTTGCCGCAATAAGTTTTCTGGCAATGTTTATGTAACAAGTCTCAGCCAACAATCTTCTTGATCTTGTGTCCCCATGAAGCTGGGCTGCTCCAATAGCAGCATCTTGCCCACAACATATAGTCACCATTAATGCTGTAAAGCCATACGTGTTCCTAGCATTCACATAGGCACCTTTTGCAAGAAGTACGTTGACAACGTCCAGGTTACGTCGTACTGCAGCCCACATTAATGCTGTATCGCCAGTCCTGTTTGGAGCATTCACATAGGCATGGTGCTTAAGAAGTACGTTGACAATGCCAAGGAAACCTTTTTTTGCGGCGAATATTAATGCTGTATTGCCATCCGTGTCTGTAGCGTTAACATTGGCACCTGTAGCTATCGATTCGCTCACTTTTTGCGCACGTTCAGCATCATCCCAACCAGCGTCTTTAACAGCATGTAACAATGCTTTGTTGAGCGGCTCGAGCTCCTCATACTTCTTTATCATCGTAGCAATCTCGGGATGATTATTCTGCTGGGCGTAATCTAATGCTGTCCACTCACCACGGTCCCTAGCATTCACATTGGCACCTTTTGCAAGAAGTTCACTGACAATGTCCAGGAAACCTTTTTCTGCAGCATACATTAATGCTGTCATGCCATGCGGGTCTGTAGCATTCATATCGGCGCACTTTTTAAGAAGTCCTCGAACCATGGGCATGACACCTTTTTCTGCAGCCCACATTAATGCTGTCATGCCATCCTTGTTCTTAGCATTCACATTGGCATATGCAGAACCTGCAGCTATCGATCTCTCCACCATAGAATCAGCATTGTTATTGGTGTTGTAATTGTCAGCATTATTATTCATACCGTACATTACGCTGCAATGACCAGCAACTGAGCAGCATACCGCTGCTATGAGTAGTTTCTTTGATAGTGACATAATAAAATCCTCCATAAATAGGTTAACATTCTAATGAATGCTTTGCTCCAGCAGTACCAAGGGCATTAATGATGGCTGTATAACGATTAACCATGTCTGTATAATGATTGGCCATGCCTGTATCGTAATACTCGTTCTCGTTTTTCTTAGCGTCTTCACATTCTTCTGTCGCTAGGTCTAATGCCGTCTTGCCGTTGCTGTTCTTAGCGTTTATACTTTCCTTAGCAATTGCCTTAAGAAGTACATTGACAATGTCCGGGTGACCTTTTGCTACAGCAAACATTAATGCTGTCATGCGATCCTTGTACTGCCAATTCACAAGGGCGCGTTGTTCAAGACGTGCTATCATCTTGCCCTCAGGGTGCTGCCGGTTAAGCTCTATCAATTTCTTCACTGCCAGCACATTTCCAGAGCAGACAGCATCTAACAATTGCTCATGACGAGCCCTTATTAATATTGAGCTGTTGGCCTGCCCGCCGGAGCCACGTAAGGGCGTAGGCTGGGACGATGAACCTGATCCAGATCCATTATTATTCATACCGTACATTACACTGCAATGACCAGCAACTGAGCAGCACACCGCTGCTATGAGTAGTTTCTTTGAGGCTAACATGATAAAATTCTCCTAAAAATGGTTAAAATAGTAACTTGGTATTATGGCTACGCGCCACACACTAGCTACAGTATGATAATTTTTTTTACAAATAGCAACTATTTTTAAAAAAGCCAAGCAGAATAACGACATAAAAGCAATGAAGATGTTTTCATTTTCATGTCCCTTCCCCTAATCAGGCACTTGGACTCTAAAATGCTCAGTATTTTCTATACGCCAACCACACTTTTGGGTATAGTTATCTGATGCAGGTAGTACAGGATTAATACGTTTTTTAAGGACCTTGATTATGCTGATGATTGTTATTTTATATGCAGTGCTTGCCTCCACGTTTATTTTAGCCAAATCTGCCCTCATGTACGCGCGGCCCTGCTTTTTAATCGGTTTTCGTATGATTTTTGCCGGCCTGCTGTTGCTTGGCTTTGAGGCGTTGTACCAATGGCGCCCACTGCTGCGCGGCCTGCGCCATTGGAAGCTTTTTTTTAAAACATCACTTTTTCACATTTATTTAGCCTTTATTTTAGAATTCTGGGCCTTGCAATACATGAGCTCCCTTAAGACAACGTTGATCTATTCGATCACACCCTTTGTTGCAGCCTTGTTATCGTATCTGCTGCTCAATGAACGGCTTACCAGGGGTAATCTGCTTGGTATTTGTATCGGTATCGGCGGGCTGATGCCGGTCTTGTTCAAATCAACACAGGATACTGCATTATGCTCAAGCGCTGTATTATCAGTTGCGCTTCCTGATATTGCCTTGCTGATCTCGGTAGTGTCAGCCTCGTATGCATGGTTTTTGGTTAAACGTCTTATGAATGAAGGCTATTCGCTGGCCTATATTAACGGTATAACGATGTTGACTGGCGGCATTTTGAGTATGATTACCGCCGGCATTGTTGAAGGCTTTCATCAGCCGGTAACCGCATGGATGCCATTTCTAGGCTGGGTTACGGCGCTGATCCTGGTGGCAAATATATTAGTCTATAATCTATACGGATTCTTATTACGCCGCTATTCAATCACCTTTTTGACCTTTTCAGGCTTTCTGTGCCCAAGTTTTGGGACAATATACGAGTGGCTCTTTATGGGAGGAACTATCACGTGGCACTACCCAGTGAGCTTGCTTTTCGTTACGCTTGGCCTGTACATATTTTACGCACAGGAGCTAACGGCGTAATGTATTGCCTATCAGGGTACACAACGTGTTTGATGCGGCCGTCAGATCATCATTAATAATATGATAATCAAAGAGATCGACGTGCTCAGCACTTTTTTCGGTCATTACTTCTTGCCTTGCCAGATCTATGCGTTCTTGTAGGTCTACGCCACGTTCAGATTTACGCCCCTGAAGCCGCGCAATGAGCGTAGCAACACTTGGAGCATCGATCCATATAAGGACAGCTTCAGGTACCAAATGCCTGATATTCTTTGCCCCGGCAAAATCGGTTATGAGCAGTACCGATTGGCCGTACTGGAGTTGATCAAGGATATCTTTTGATGATCCATACCAATTATGATCGTACAGGGTTGTTTCTAAAAAAAAGCCCTCAGCCTTCTTATGATTAAAATCTTCCAGCGATAAGAAGTGATAATCAATATCGGAGCTTTCATTGTGGCGCGCGGGCCGCGTGGTGTATGTTACTGCCCGTGTAATATAAATAGTGTGAGGTAATTTTTTTAGTACTTCTTTAACCAGTGTCGTTTTACCGCAGCCGGTTGCTGCTGAGATAACAAATAAGATGCCGTGTGTGTTGGTCATAAGGTCCTTGTTTAATGCGTTAACCCAGATAAGTAGCTGATTATAAATAAGATTTCATTTTTTTGAAATTTTTATTTATAGTTTAAGCGGTATTATAACTTTCTATGCATAATCTTAGCGGTGTTTTCATGTTTATGTACAGTATTTTTCTGCTCCTGGTCTATGCTATTGCGCCAGCATCCCTAGCTGGCGTAGTGGTAGCAAACCAATCTGAGGTAGCGCCTATTGTTGCTACATCGCCAATCGCCGATAATTTGCTCCTTACTAAGTTGCTTAGGCACATAGAAAGTGAAATGAAATTAATTATACAGGATAATGATACGCTTGATGATGATGATTACAGGCAAGAAGTGATAAAAATTATCAATGTGGCCCAAAAAGCGCAAGTTCTTATGACAGAAATAGTCATTGCGCTAACACAACCACAGGGCGGCAATGCTGTGCATTCGCCTTGGGACGGCTCATTGGTCTGGTACAAATTTTCTGTCATGTGTAATGTACTTGGTAAGTATGGATTTGCTACAAAACCACTTTCCGAACTAAAGCCGCGTCACATTCGCCGTCAGCAGGAGGCACTGGCAACATTTGCATTAGCTTTACATAAGAGTGGGGGAAAACAGCCTTGGATGGGCACCATGATTAAGCTGATTAATGCGCTTAAAACATGTCTGGCCTGTGATGATTATCTAACCAGCAGCATAACCGATATTGCTACCGATTGGGGTTATTACCAGCCGCGCGAGTGGGCAGTGAAAAATCCCCGCATGGCTGTGGCGCTGGCCGCTGTTGCTGCTGCAGGCATTGCTTATATCGCCTATACCAAGTATTATGCCCAAATACAAATTCCTGCCCCTACTTCGCTCTCCGAGCTCCGAAGGGCAAGCCAGCAGCCGAGTCTTGAAAATCTTGGCAATACCTGTTATGCCAACGCTGTGTTGCAATCATTGTCTCGTATGCCAAAGCAAAACATTGATATGTTATGTGGGGCCCCTGAAGGTTCTCTTCCACGAGAATTAGGCGATGTATTGCACAAGCTTGCGAACAATACGGCGCCAGGCGAAGTCATAATTCCAAAAAAACTTCATGATGCGTTTGTGAAGATGCATACACGTGAGATAATGGGGAAAACTACGGTAGGTCTAGCAATAAATGCTCAAGGAAAGGTCACTCTAGACATACAACCGACAGTAGAAGAGGATTCGCAATTCAAGCTTGGCCGGCAACATGATGCCGACGAATATCTTAGAGCATTGATCAATGATGTTAGGGAGCATGAGTACTTTAAAAATTGTGGCCGAGATCCTTTTCCTTTTACGCTTAAACAGTCTACTACGGTAACATGCTTGCCTGGCGGACATGCCAGTACGCGTAATGAGTCTGGCGATTCCTTACAGATAGAGGTTAGGGCTGATACAACAAAGAATGTGCTTGCGGATTGTATTAAATCTTATGGTGAGGCAGAACTTTTGGAGGGGGTTGATGCGTACGATTGCTCAGGGGCAGGACGTTGTGGCCAAAAAGTGCGCGCACTAAAAAAAATTGAGATCAGCCAGGCACCAAACCTGCTTGTGCTACAGGCTAAGATTTTTACTTTTAATAAGGCTACGCTGAATTCTGACAAAGCCAAGACTGCTATTCCATTCCCGTTAAAAAACTTGGAACTGCCAATCAAGAACCACGGTCCGGAAAAATATAAATTATCTGCTGTTGTAGGTCATTCTGGACCGACGCTGGGTAATGGTCATTATACGGCACTCATTAATAAAAATGATCAGTGGGTCTTTTGCAATGATTCATGTACCAGTGTAGTTGCAGATGATGTTATACAAAAGATCGCTGATGCAGGCATGATTGGTGCCTCTGCTAGCGGCGCATTTACCCCCTATCTCCTCTTTTATCAAAAGACATCATGACGACCCTGTCTTGGTTGAGCACGGCACTGTGCATTATTACAAGTCTTTTTTTCACCATAAATGCAAGCAGCCTGAGCATGCAGATGCAGGGCGATGCGTTACAGGTAACAACGCTACCGTTGTACGCGGTACTTGTGTCAGTACAAAATGCCATCAATCAAAAGCTTGTACGCTCATCAACGGTGCGTGATACGTCTGGCAAGGAGAGTGGCCTTATCTTTGCCTCACGGCTTGCGCAGGAGGGGCCAAAGCTATTGACCACCATTGTTGATGGTTTTAATGAGGGCTGTTTTTCCTGTAATCCCGATATTGTCCGTCGCTTCAGGCATATGTGTATCATGCTTCATAGTGCCGATCATACGCGGCTTACACCTGAGCAGCTGCGGGCTCAAAGGCTGGCCATCGAGGATTTCACCATGCACCTGACATCATACTGCCTGATGCATAAAGATTTTTTGGATACAAAAGATATAAGGCTTTATGAAGAGCATTGTATGAAATTGATGATGATCACGCCGCTCCTGTGTTCAGATTATGTACCGGCATCCCTGCTTGATAGGGCGATTGATGCCGGTTTTATTAGGCCTAAGGAGTGGGCTATGCGACATCCTGGATTGATAATGGCCGCATTGGCTAGTGTCGTTGTTATTGGAGGCGTGTGGTATTATCGGCGTTAGTCTGGCCATAGCGTAGTGTTTGGCCTAAGCTGCATAAGGAATTCATCGCATGGTACGCATATCTGGGGCATGTGATTGCAACGTAGTTTTTGGCTTAATGCGATAAACGTATAAACGCCGGGCATTCCCCATTCTCATTTTTGGTACATTGCTTTGTTTCACCAATTTTAGTAAAAATGTTTACTTCAGCCCCTTGGCGCTTTAGGCGTCATTTCGACCAATGCTTAAAATTCTTGACAATTAGTCAATTGATACCTTAAGCTTGGAATAGTAATGGCATGACATGGTGTTACGCCAAAGCGAAAGAAAACAACGTTACCCCATTAGGAGGTTACTATGACAACGTTAAAGAAAATACTTGTAATAGCAGCGGTATGCTGCGCTGTCGCTGGTCATTACGGTGTAATGTACGGTAAGGGATCAAGCTCATGGCCGAGTACCAAAGAATGGTTCGAGGCTGTTAACACTGGAAATGTAGAGCAAGTGCGGGCATTGATAAATGCAAAAGTTGACCGGCACGCTACAGACAAGGAAGGTCGTTCGGCATTAATGCTTGCTGCTTTTAATGGCAACACGGACATGGTCAAAGAACTTCTTGAGGCAGGCCCTCTAATAAACGCTAAGGACAAGGTAGGTTCTACAGCATTAATGTACGCTGTATCAGGTATATACCAGGCCTATAGGAATAATTGGGTAACACACATGGCCATTGTAGACGTCGATGAAGTTGAAGGCTTACGCAAAACATATTTTAGAAAGGCGAGTGGCGATGCCGCCACTCTTTTGCGAGTTACAGCATGTATCAACGTTATCAAAGCACTTCTTGAAGCACCAAATATCAACGTGAATGCTAAGAACAACAATGGCAATACAGCATTAGACATTGCGTCGTCGTGTACTGAAGAATGCTATAACAATAATGATAGAAATGAAATTAATAGCATCGTCAATAGGCTAAAATCTCTTGCACCAAAAGAGAGGCCAAAACTACCCATTGTGGACCATTCCATCGCTCTACGCGCCCGTCTTCTTGAGGGGCAATAGAGCAATTGAAGATATAAGCGTTAGCTTACGGCGTTAATGCAGAATGTTAAAGAGAGCCTATCTGATCGATAGGCTCTCTTTTTTTGTCCTCAAACAACGGCCACTCCCGTATAGGCCTGGCAAGCGCTATCCTTTTAGTGTATACTGCAAGCTTTAAGTCTATAGCGTCTTATGGCGCTCATATCCTTCGACGAGCTCCCAGCCTTCGCCGTAGCGCCTTTGCCTAAGGGCTCCGGCGGCACAGGCGCTACGGCGGGCACGGCAGGACGAGCGCCAACATTGAGTTTATCCTGAGAATACCGATGGAATCGGCTGTTAAGACAACTTCTTTTTAATAGTTATGTAGGAATGATTCATCATGAGTAAATTACCTGATATAAAGACTAATTTTGCCGAGTGGTACCAAGAGGTGATTCAGCAAGCCCAGTTGGTTGATGCGAGTCCAACGCGAGGGTGTTTTGTCATCCGTCCCTATGCCTATGCCGTTTGGGAAAACATTCAGCAAGAACTTGATAAAAAGATTAAAGACCTTGGCGCATCAAACGCCTATTTCCCCTTACTCATCCCCGAATCATTTCTAAAAAAAGAGGCTAAACACATTGAAGGCTTTGCGCCAGAGCTTGCTGTTGTTACACACGGCGGTGGCAAAGTGCTGGAAGAGCCGCTGGTGGTGCGCCCAACCTCAGAGACCATGATTTATTACATGTTCTCTAAATGGATCACCTCGTGGCGTGATTTGCCACTGTCTATCAACCAGTGGGCTAACGTTGTGCGTTGGGAGATGCGGACGCGTCCTTTCGTGCGCAGCCTAGAATTTTTGTGGCAAGAGGGGCATACCGCACATCGCACCAAGGAAGAGGCATCTGCCATGGCTCAGGCCGCCTTGCAGGCCTATAAAGATATGTATGAATATTATTTAGCTGTTCCGGTTATTGCCGGTGAGAAATCGCCAACAGAACGCTTTGCTGGCGCCGATACCACCTACACCATTGAGGGCCTTATGCAGGATGGTAAGGCACTGCAAATGTGCACCTCACACCTGCTGGCACAAAGTTTTCCAGCATCCTTTGATGTTCAGTACCAAGACAGTGACGGTAGCATGAAAACACCGTATTGTACCAGTTGGGGATTTACCACACGGTCAATAGGGGCGGTGATCATGACGCACGGCGATCAGGATGGCCTGATCATGCCACCACGCATTGCGCCAATCCAGGCCGTTATTGTCCCTATTTTTAAAACACCAGAAGAGCAGGCTATTGTCCTGGAAAAGGCAGCGGCACTATCGCAAGCCTTAAAGCAGCAGGGTGTGCGTGTTAAGGTTGATACTGATGTTACAACAACACCTGGCGCCAAGTTCTTTCATTGGGAACTGCGTGGCGTGCCGGTGCGCATTGAGATTGGCCCTAAAGATATTGCCAATAACCAGGCAATGCTGGTCAATCGCATGGAAATGGACAAGGCTAAGAAAAAGACACCGGCCAGCCTGGATGTCATTGCTCAGGCAACGATTGCCTTGCTCGATACCATCCAGCAAGGGCTGTATGACCGTGCCCTGCGACGCATGCAGGACAACTGGCACCAGGCAGACAAGCTGGCTGACTTTGGTCCCGCGATAGACACCAAGAACGGCCTGTATCAGGCAGGGTGGTGTGGTAGCGCTGACTGCGAGGCAAAAGTTAAAGAGTACAAAGGTACAATCCGCTGCCTCTTGCAGGAAAAGAAACACGCTGTTTGTTTTCATTGCACAAGCCAAAGTATTTCTGATGTACTGGTTGCTAAGGCGTATTAGAACAGTAGTTTATACCAAGCGACTAAAAAACAATGACCACACAAGATCTTGTTGCCCAATTTCATGCATATTTATTGACCGAGAAACGTGTTTCTAACAACACGTTTCTCGCGTATAAGCGGGATATTGATCAATTGATTATCTATCTGGATCAATCAGCGCTATCCGTTGCTGGCCTTACTAAAAAGCAGCTGGGTGATTTCATTAAAACGCTCAAGGATCAGGGACTTACTGCCAAAACGCTATCCAGGAAAATATCATCATTCAAGATATTTTTTTCATTCTTGGCACAATCATTTAAAATTTCTGACCTTGGAAAATCTTTAATTTTTCCTACTATCGAAAAAACATTGCCATCGTATCTAACTGAGCCCGAGGTAGAAAGGCTTTTATTGGCAGCAAATGCCGATACAACTAATAAGGGTATTCGTAACAAAGTTATGCTGTACATGCTCTATGCTACCGGTGTGCGTGTATCAGAGCTGGTTAATTTGACCGTTGATCAGCTACAATTTGATACTGGCTTTGTAAAAATAATAGGCAAGGGTGGCAAGGAGCGTATGATCCCCGTTCCTAGAAATATTTTAGAGCTTTTGCGTTTTTATTTAGATCACGTTTATTACAAGTTGCACCCCACGCTGCGTGAGCAACGCACCAAGAAAACAATGTACCTTTTCGCCGCTGTCTATGATAATCAGATCAAACCACTCTCACGCCAATCGTTTTGGATGGCGCTTAAAAAAATCTTATCTAATGCAGCGATCACAAAAAATGTATCGCCACACAGTCTTCGTCATTCATTGGCAACACATCTTTTAGAAAAAGGGGCTGACCTGCGTTCGCTCCAAATGCTTTTGGGGCATCAAAGTTTAGCCACCGTGCAAATTTATACACATCTGGGCAAGAGTCAGGTCAGAAAAATTTACGATAAGAAGCATCCGCGAGCATAATAGATTACCATTGCCCTGATCTTTTAATGATGTATACTAAAAAGGTTATGTGCTGATACTCGGTAGGCACGGTAAAATTTGGAAGTCTAAAAGCAAGTAAGATACTATGAATAGCAAGTTTATCGCTTCACAAAAAGAGCTGTTTACGCTGCTTAGTTCTATGCAGCCGATTTGTAACAAAAGAACAACGCTTGATGTTACAGAATCAATCCTTTTTCATGTAACCTCTCGTGAGCTTATGCTCAAGACCACTGATCTTGAAATTAGCTTGCAGGCGACCATGGATATAGAGACTGACTCTGTGGAAAGTGCTGGATTTTTAATTCCAGGAAAGCGGATTTTTGAGCTTTTAAAAGAACTTGATGGTTCTATAGAATTTCATATTCAGGATACTCAATTGCGTTTACGTTCTGGCCAGGTTGATTTGGCATTAAACATTAAGGACGTACAGGAATTTCCACCCTTTCCTGAGCGTATTGAAAATCTGATGAATATGGATGCGCCATTTTTATTAAGCATGCTTAATAAGGTTGCATTTTTGATCCCACAAAATAATGCTAATAACGCTCTTAATGGTATGCTGCTGGAGATGGACCCTCAGGCGGTGGCAATGGTTGCTACTGATGGTCATAGCCTTGCACGTGTTACATCGGCTAAGTACACACTTGGCGAAGAAAAGAAATGGCTAATGCCTAAGCGCGCTGTTTTCGAACTTAAAAAACTCCTAGAAGCATATCCAACCGAGCAGGTATTTTTAGGGACTTGCGGTAATCAATTAGTATTTTCTGGTAAGAGCTTTAACTTTTTCACTAAACTTATTGCCGAACCGTTTCCTCAATATAAGCCGGTTATGGCTAAGGACGGCTTCTTCCCAGCTCGCCTCCACCGCGATCCGTTTGTTAAAACACTTAAGCGCACAAGCTGTCTGCTTGCTGGCCAATTTGTTTCAACAAACTTTGCCTTCACACCTGGCGATTTGCGTGTCAGCATGCAAAATAAGGAAGTTGGCGCATTGGAAGAACATCTGAACCTTGATGGATTTGATGGAGCACAAATTGATAGCAAGTTCTACTCTCCCTATCTTCTGAATGGACTTCAAGTATTTCAAGAAGAGAATGTCGATTTTTATATTAAGAATAACGCTAAGCCTATTATTTTTGAGAGCGGCAATGATGAGTATCATCTGACCTATTTGGTTATGCCGGTCTCTATAAATCAAGAGAGCTAATACGTTAACGTGTATTTTTTAGGGTGCAACTGCTTTGGTTGCACCCTTTTTTATTAAATAAGACGAATCGATAGCGTTTTTATGATCATCCAGTCACTTACCATGCGACAGTTCCGTTGCTTCCAGGAACGCACCATCCCCTTTGATGGTCGCTTGATCATCATTCAGGGGCCTAACGGCTCGGGCAAAAGCAGTATGCTTGAGGCCCTACACTACTGTTGCTATTTACGTTCATTCCGCACCCATCTTAATCGCGAATTAATGGGTATGGGTAGTGACTACTTCTTTGTACAAGCATCATTTTTGCAAGAAGACCTGGGTTCTAGCGATACCATTAGCGTTGGTTTTTCAGGTCAGGATGGTAAGGTTATAAAATATAATCAGAAAAATATTAACTCGTATAAAGAACTCATTGCCCATTTTAGGCTAGTAACACTGGCTGAAGATGACCTTGCTCTTATTCAGGGAGCTCCTGAAGGTCGTAGAGATTTTCTCAACTATGCCCTCTTGCTTAATGAGCCAGGACTACTGCCGTCATTTAAACGTTATCGTCAAGTCCTTGATCAACGCAATAGTATGTTGTTAACGTCCACGTATACAGCCAGTGAGCTTGAAATTTGGACGCGTACCTTGTGGCACGAGGCTGCTGTTATTCGCAACGAGCGCATCCGTTATTTAGCCACCCTGCAGGATGCGGTTAATGTATTGCTAGCGACCTATTTTGCCCAAGAAGAGATAGTAAAGGTGCAACTCGTGTATAACGCGCGTCACGTTAAAGATGATCATACGTTTGAGCAATTTTGGGCCGCTTATCAACTGCAACTGATTACAGAGCGCGAATGGCGCCGCAGCCTTTTTGGCATTCATCTTGATGACATCGCTATTATTTTTCAGTCAAAGCGTGCTCGTGCGTATGCATCGCGCGGTCAACAAAAACTTATTGTTTTGTTAATGAAGATTGCGCAATTACAAGCATTATCAAGTACCGGCGAGCCTGGTGTCTTATTGCTTGATGATTTTGTGACCGATTTTGATGCTGTCAAAATACAGCGAGCATTGGCCGCTGTCAGTGATTTACGCTTTCAAGTAATCTTAAGTTGCCCAATTAATTTACAAGCCTTTGTTGCGCATATTCCAACAGCAGATATTTCGTATATTAGCCTATAAAATATTTAATGTTTTTGCTCTTGATTTAATTCAAAGATCCGTTATAGTTGCCTTTACCCTCAGTTGAGAAGGGTAACATTTCTGCCCCAATCTTTTAGCTCATTTTCCGTCACACAACGGTGTGACGTTTTTTTGTCTCTAAAGGGTACGGTTTTTGACATCTTTATTTTTTACAAACAGAAACATATTTAGCCTATTATCGTTAGAATAATATTTTTCTAAAAAATGCTTGTAATTCTTTTTTTTGTCGGTAGAATATATCCATCTAGGTTGAACTAGATCCCAAATTTAGAATAAAAAGACTTCATTACTACTCTCCTTTCTCCTTTTTCCACCATGCAAGTTCTTGCATGGTGGATTTTTTTTGTATGGCCTGGCAAAGCCGGTTGCAGAGATTTTTTGTCTTTTCAATAAAATATTTTCCCAATGTATCGTAAATTTAGCGTTATTATCGATTTTGGTGTTATAATCAGTGTTTTTTGCTTCTAATTGACTATTTGTAAAAACATGTTATCCTCGGTATTAGAAGAGCATGGCATAGGGCTATGCTCAGTAATTAACACATAACGTTTAAATACCCAAGGAGGTTATTATGATAACGTTAAAGAAAGTCCTTGTAGTAGCAGCGGTAAGCTGCTTGGTCGCTGGTCATTCCAGTTTCGCATTTACTCCTATACGACAAATTGACGAAGAGTTTTTCGAGGTTGTTCAGACTGGAGATGATCAAGAAATTAACAGATTACTAGCTGAAGGTGCCGATGTGAATGCTCAGGACGAGAATGGCTATACAGCATTAATGTTGGCTGCCCATTCTGGTAATCTACCTTTTATTCAGGCACTTATTGCATTAGATGCCAATGTGAACCTGCAAGATAAAGAGAGGACTACAGCACTAATATTTGCTGCGCAGAAGTTTCATGTGGCAGTTGCCATGGAACTTCTTGAAGCCGGTGCCAACGTTAATGTGCAGGACTCTTGCGGCTGTACGGCACTTCACTATTTTGTCCAATTTTTATGTCGTTTATGTCGTTTTGGTAATAGCAAACTTCCTATTTCATATTTTTTTGGTGATAAAAAAGCTCCTATTTTTGTTTCTATTTGTGGCATAATTACTGAGCTACTCAAGCGTGGTGTGAATCCAGAGATCGGAGATATATTCGGCAACACGCCGTTAGACCTGGCACATGGCATTCGCAACGGGGTAATTAGAGATTACGTTATAGCTCTCATCACTACTTGTCGAAATAGATATTTGGCAGAAAAAACAGAAGTGAGGCCTATATTAAAGACCTATATGATTGATGATATTTGCAACATAGTTGATAAATATTGATTAATAATGTTCAACCACCCAAGGAGGTTATTATGACAACGTTAAAAAAATTACTTATAGCAGCGATAAGCTGCTCAGTCGCTGGTCATTGCAACGTAATGCAGGGTATGAATGACAATGCCGACAGCGGTTCACTTTCTATCCAGTTGTTTAATGCTATAGATTGCGATGATATAAAAACAGTACAGACCTTGCTTACAGCAGGTGCCAATATAAATGCGAAAAACAACCACGGTGAGACGGCATTAATATTGGCTGCAAGGCGTGACCACATCAATATTGTTAAAGAGCTTATCGAGAAAGGCGCCGATGTGAATGTGCAGAACGAGAATGGCAATACAGCATTAATGCACGCTGCCTCTCGTGGTTACACGACCATTGTCAAAAAACTTCTTAAGAAAGGCGCCGATGTGAATGCACAAAGGATTAACGGCAATACAGCATTAATGATAGCTATACGGAATGCTTACGGTGAAAATTCTTATAGAACTACTGTCAAAGCACTTCTTAAAGCAGGTGCTGATGTTGATCTAAAAGACAACAACGGGTTTACGCCACTTTATTATTTGATCCAAGATTTATCTTATTTTCGACCACTTACTGATAAAAATGATTTTAGGTTGGTTTTACCTCGTAAGCTGATTGCTGACCTGATCAGGCATGGTGCTGATCCATCGACTATAAATAAAAGATTTATGGATGGTAAAACGCCCCTAGATCTGGCAAATGGCATTCGCGATACCCAGCTTAGGGAATATGTTATAGCCTTGATTAATAGATGTCGGCAGAGGTATTTAGCAGAAAAGGCAGCAATGAGGGAAGCAGCAAAAAATTATATGATCAAGGATGTTTTGGAAAGCATAGTCGATAAGTATTGATGCATGCTTTAAAAGCATGCGCAAAGAAGTAACCTAGCTCTTTATTATGTAAGTGCCAAAATAACTTTTAACACCTCTTCAACCGATTTCATGACGTCAAAATCAAGGTCATCAATTTTTTTTAAAAGGCGCCTTTTATCAACAGCGCGCATTTGATCAAGCAATATTTTTGATTTCGTGGTGCCAAGCTCTGTTAGTACTTCAAAGCGATAAACCTCTTTGACCGTAGACGTCAAGGGAGCAACAATAACACGTGATCCTTTTTGATTGCCAATATTGCATGATAATATAACTGCCGGACGTGTTTTCTGAATTTCTGTGCCAAGTGCAGGATCCATATTAACCCAATAAATTTCGCCACGTCGTGGAAACAAATCACTTGTGCTCATTTTTCATCCTTATTATCAACAAAATCTATTGCTTCCCACTCTTCAATAAGCCTTATTCTATCCTTGTCCTTGCTTGCCTTTTCATAATCACGGCCCAGGGCCGTCTTTTCTTCCGTTATCATTCGTTCAACGGCTAATGCAACGAAACGACTAATCCCACGTGTTCCGGCAAATATACGCATTTCGCTACTTAATTCAGTTGGAAGCGAAACGGTAACATTGGACATTTTGCTTCGTTTCATACAGATTCTCCCTGTTTAAAAATAGCGCCAATAATAATTAATAATTAATATATAGTGAATCTTAAAACATAGCAACTCCTTGGGATTCATTTCTTTTCTTTGCATGAGCTTTTTTAAAACAAGAAGCTAATTTTGCTGCCCAGGCCGCGCAAATTCTCTTTTTAAGGGTTATTTTCTTTTGAATGAGTAACTTGGCTGCTATAGAAAAAATGGCTGTTGTAGGTATAATCTCCGCTTATGTGCGGTCGTTCTATTGGTAGTCATAACGTGTGGTATGTTATATAGACGTTCGATTGGTAAGGAGTGCGTACGCCCTTTGTATGTGTATATGTTATGTACTGTGTTAGGTATGGTCTAGACCCCCTTCACCCCCTGACATGTCATTTTTCAAAACCCCGGCGTCTTAATTTATTTATTCCGATTGGGCTCCTTTGCCCAATACGGTATCAAATCTTAACATAATAATCATTATCAGACGCGCTTGGTGTCATACTCAAGTCCACTCACCCACCCTTTTGTAATCGCTGCAATAGACTTTGTTCCTGCCAAATACCGCACAGCGACACGGCTAAAGCATCGGTAACATCACTGCGCTCAACATCTCTAAATTCAGCTAGCTTTGGAAACAGGCGTAACATCATATGGGCAACTTGCTCTTTGCTCGCACCACCAAAGCCGGTAGTTGCCGCCTTAACTTCACGCGGCGCAAACTCCGAAAGCTCAAGTTTGTGCTGATCGGCTAATAAATACAAAATGCCACGTAGATAGCCAAGCTTAAGAAACGTTTGTGCATTTTTGCCAAGGAATGATGTTTCTAGCGCGATGCCGGACACTTGAAAGGTGTTTATTTTTTCTTGAAAGAAGGCGTAAAAGGTGCCGGTTCTTTGCGATAAGGTATGGTTTGAACTCATTTTGAGATACCCACAATCACGCAGACTTACCTGTGAGCCTATTTTGGTAACAATTGAATAGCCGGTGACACTAAATCCTGGGTCGACGCCCAGGATGACACGGTGGTGGTTAGACATTAATGGTTTCTCTGCCTAGAAAAATTGATTCTATTTCAGGCATAGCATGTCCCTGTTCATCTTGAAAAAAAAG
>JABCZU010000014.1 GCA_013289515.1 Candidatus Babelota bacterium
AGCACGACCAATACGCCAACTGCTGCGGCGCTTGGGAGTGCGGTAACGACAGGGTCAAGCGCAAACGCCAGCTCAGTAGCATTTTCCCCAAATGGTAATTATCTTGCTGTGACAAATGTAAGTCCTACCAATACGTTGCAAGTATATTCATTTGCTGCTGGTACACCGGCACTAGCTGGCAGTGTGAACACGGGAACAAGCCCTACATCAGTGGCCTGGTCGCCAAATGGCAACTACCTTGCTGTGGTAAATACAAGTTCATTTACACTGCAAGTATATTCTTTTTCTGGAGGCACCCCGGTACCAGTGGGAAGCGCGGTGAGTACGGGAGCAAGTTCAACTCCTGAGTCAGTAGCATGGGCACCAAATGGTAATTATCTTGCTGTGGTCAATAATGGTACGAGTACGCTACAAGTATATTCGTTCTCTGGTAGCACCCCAGTACAAGTGGGTAGTGTTAATCTCGCAGGAATCCCCCAGCAGGTTGCCTGGTCACCTAATGGCAATTATCTTGCCGTAATAAATCAGGCTGCTTCAGCTTGTCTGCAGATTTTTTCATTTTCTGGAAGCACTCCAATACAAGTGGGAAGCAATGCTACTACAGGATTATCAACCCCCTATTCAGTAGTTTGGTCACCAAATGGCAACTACCTTGCTGTAGCAAATAGGGGCGCAGCAAACTTCGAGGCCTTTTATTTTGATGGTACTGATACGCCAGTACTGGTTGGTAGCGCTATAACAACGGGATCATCTCCCCAATCAGTAGCCTGGTCACCAAATGGTCAATTTATTGCGGTAGTAAATCTATCTTCGTCCACCCTCCAGCTCTTCTACGCCCCCATCTTCCAAAACGGCCAACCGCTCCTGAATCAACTGGGCAACACGGTCAGCACCGCAAACCCAGTCACGTCAGTGGCTTTCTCGCCAAACGGCAACTACATTGCAACGGCGGGCAGTGGCATCCAAATGTATTCGTTTAGCAGCACCGGCACATCGGCGCCAACGCCACGTGGCAGCGCAGCAGCAACCACGGCGACCTCGCGCCAAGTGGTCTGGTCACCAACCAACAATTACATCGCCGCAGTCTTTGATAACGCAACGCTTGGCGTGTATTCATTCAGCCCAAGTGCACCAGCAACGCCAACACTGGCAGCAAGTGCAACGACCATGCCGCTACCAACGATGTGCGCCTGGTCGCCAAATGGTAATGCGTACAATGACAATTATATTCTGACGGCATCGGCCCTGAATGGTGGGGCAAGGCGATTGTTTTATTTCGATCCGTTTGGCAGTACTGGGTATTATGCCTAGGTACGATTGGATCGGATGATTAAAATGGATCCCGGACGCGCCTGCCCTGCCGTAGTGGCACGAAGGCTGGATTCGGGATCCATTTTTTTTGGCGCAACCTTCAGAAAAAGAGCCATCGTGCATTCTTATTGCAACGCACTGCCTGGCATGTTAGTCTTGGCTATTATAAGTAATTAAGCCAACCAGGGGTCAAGTATGAATCAATTTATTGGACGCAAAAAAGAGTTCGAGACATTAAGAAGTATACAAAAGTTTGATCATGCGTGCCTGGTTGTTGTTAAAGGACGACGGCGCATTGGCAAGAGTCGGTTAATTCAAGAGTTTGCCAAGGGAAGTCGTTTTCTATCATTTACGGGGGTAGTGCCAACGAATGGTACAACCGCTCAATCGCAACGAGATGAATTTGCCAAGCAGCTTGCCAAAAATTGTAATGCTCAGGAAAAAACATATACATCGTGGTTTTATGCTCTTAACGAGCTATCTTCTCATCTCACAAATGAACAAACAATTATCTTGTTTGACGAAATTTCATGGATGGGTTCTCATGATAGCGGATTTGTTGGACAGCTCAAAGTATGGTGGGATTTAGAGTTGCAGGAGAAAATGCCTAATCTTACGCTCATCTTTTGTGGCTCTGTTTCAACCTGGATCGAAAAAAATATTCTAAGAAGTACTGCTTTTTTTGGTCGTGTTGCACAAACTATTACACTGGAACAATTATCGCTGTCAGAATGTGTTGAATTTTTACATGCATCGAATATTAAGGCGTCTCCTTACGATACCTTTAAGCTTTTAGCCGTTACTGGTGGGGTTCCATCGTACTTAGGGCGAATTGATAAAGACTTTCCAATAGAAAATAATATAAAAAAATTGTGCTTTGAGCCAGATGGTTTTTTAACAAAAGAGTTTAATGATATTTTTCACGATCTTTTCAACGGTCACAGCTCTGCCTACAAGCAAGTTATACATCTTCTTGCCGACGGTATGAAGGATTTGCAAGGCATTCAAGAGGCTCTTAAACCTGACAAGCCAGCGTCGCTTGAAGAGGTCATGCAAGATCTCATTACGGCCGGGTTTGTTTGTGGGCACTATTCATGGTCGTTTAAAACAGAAAAAGCAAATACACGCTATTTATATCGACTGAGCGATAATTATCTGCGCTTTTATGTTAAGTATATTGAACCAAACATGCCACAGATTAGTTTGAATGATTTCGGAGAAAAATCGTTACAAAATCTACCAAACTGGGATGGTGTCATGGGCTTGCAAGTCGAGAATTTATTGCTTAACAATCGATCTTTGTTGGTGAAAGCATTGGACATTCACCCTGCCGATGTTGTTTGTCATAATCCTTATCGACAAAGACCTTCTGGCGATAAAAAAGGATGTCAAATTGACTATCTTCTTCAATCGAATTCGCAAACGCTGTATGTGTGTGAATTTAAATTCAAGAGACAGGAAATAGGACCAGAAATTATTGCATCGGTACAAGAAAAAATAAGCCGGCTTGATATTCCTAAAGGCTTTGGTGCCATACCGGTCCTCTTTCATTTTGGCGGCGTAAAAGATTCAGTGCGCGGTACAGGATATTTTTATAAAATCATAGATGTACAAGATTTTTTAAAGACAAGTCGCGACTAACTAAAGATAGTTATCCCAGGAGACACACGATGAGTTTTTCTATCACGCTTTTTCCTATTATCGCCGCACTAGCAATGGCGGATACAACATTTTTGGAGGACCCTGCACACAAAGTAGTGTGGGCAACCAATAATAAATTGCAGACATATTTTATGGAGCACTGCTGGCAATACCATGCAGTCCTGGATAAGTTTTCAAACAAAGAGCTTAAATCTTGTGCATCCAATGATGTTACTGAAGTTAATGCCTTTTTACGTGCTAATAACTTCACCATTCAGCTAGAAGCCGAACCGAAAGAAACCCATCCATTTTTTATAGCCTCGATTATGGATGTAATGGTACGTTGGATGCAAACAGGGATCAAGGCACAGATCATACAAACAAAAAATGGGGGGCTCTGCCATACAGAAACAATACTGTATCCGGCCATCACATTAAAAAAACACATGAAGGTTTATACGGTCAAAAAGCACAAGCACCCAGTGTGTGAGATTGTCACACAAAATGGCGATACCGTTTGCATGACCATTGGCGACCAGCCTGGCCAAGACTTTGATCTGCTGGGAAAAGTTATAGCACTTGACGAGATGGTAGCAAACTTTGATTCACGACAAGAAAATTATGCTTCAATTACCTTTCCTATGATTTCATACCATGAAAAGCCAGATATATCATGGCTCAAGCGAATGGGGAAAAAAGGAGCATTTATTTCCCAAGCCCTGCAAGAAACCAAATTTCAAATGAACCAGCACGGCGCCGCATGCCAAAGCGCTGCAGCAATCGGCATGCTCAAAAGCATACAGCTTGCGCCGCCCAAACATCTGATCATTGACCGTCCATTCTATTTGTGGATCAAGCGTCCTGGTATTGGATTACCAATTTTTGCCGCGTACTTTGACCAAAGTCATTGGCAGGAGCCTGCCGCTGGATTGGAAAGCAATTAAGAAAATTCACACTCTTTCTAAAATACGGTATTGCTCAATAACAACAAAGACGATAAAATTGCATTTGAGAATTGAACCAGGGGAACAATCGAAAGACTTTCTTAATTTCCCCTGGATCCTGAAACAAGTTCAGGATGACAAAACAGGATGCACCTTACTGTTTCAGTGCGGGGATGACGTCTGTAGGAGATCAATGCTCAATGATTGAACCAGCACCACTTAGAATGAAAGGACCATTAGCCATGGCAGAAACATCTTCATATCTCACCGAACAGCTAGCAGAGCAAATAAAAGAACAAAGCCTTAAATGGCACGATGTAAAAACAGAAGTAAAAAAGATTATCGTTGGCCAAGACTATCTTATTGATCGCATCTTAATTGGCCTGCTGTGTAATGGACATATCCTGCTTGAAGGGGTCCCCGGCCTTGCTAAAACAACGCTGATTAAAACAATTGCGCAGGTGATCGGCGTTTCGTATCAACGCATACAATTCACTCCTGACCTTTTGCCTGCCGATGTTATCGGCACCCTCATGTACAGTCCAAAAACGCATGAGTTTCAAATTAAAAAGGGCCCCATTTTTGCAAACGTTATTTTAGCTGATGAAATAAATCGTGCACCTGCAAAAGTACAATCAGCACTCCTGGAGGCGATGCAAGAACATCAAGTTACTATTGGCGATACAACGTACCCGCTGGATGAACCATTTCTTGTTCTGGCAACACAAAACCCCATTGACCAAGAGGGAACCTATCGTTTGCCTGAGGCGCAAGTTGATCGCTTCATGTTTAAACTTCTAGTCACTTATCCAAAGTTTGCTGAAGAGAAAGAGATTGTGCACAAATCGCTGCAACCGCGCGAACTGTACGCATTGCTCAATAAAGAAACAATTATCCAGACACAACAACTGGTTAAAGAAATATACATTGATGACAAAGTTATTGATTATATTTTGCATATCGTTTTTGCTTCACGTAATCCAAAAGATTATAAGCTGGATGAGATCGCGCATTTTATCCAATACGGTGCATCGCCGCGTGCAACACTGGCATTAACGCAGGCTGCAAAGGCTCATGCATTTTTAAAGAAGCGTCATTTTGTAATCCCAGATGACGTTAAGGCAATAGCAGCTGATACGTTACGCCACCGTATCATGATAACCTACGAAGCAGAGGCAGAAAACATTGCAACCGATAGTATCATACAAAAGATTTTGCGGATCATACCAGCACCATAGAATGCGATACTTTTTCCGTTTGTCAGCTTCTGACTTGACAGCGTGGCTACGATCAAAGTATCTTCGTAGTCTACGAAGGGATAGGTAAGATATGAAACAAGATTTGTGGCTGGTTAATAGTGCAGTTGTGCTTCTAGGAGCATTAGCACTGAGTTTTGCTGGGCTTTTACAAGAAACCCCTCCAGCAAAACCGTTCGTCCGTACTTTACGAACCGAACGTATTGCTGATAATAAAAAAGCTACAACCAAGCAATCAAGTCCTACCGCATGGGATAAGATTTATATTGAAGATATCTTTGGCACCTATAAAGTACAAATCACCACACCAACAAAACAAAATCTGATTACCCCTATGCCAGAGCCTCAAGCGCCGATTATTCAGCCAGTACCAGAACCTAAAAAACCAGATTTCATAGCGCCGCTTTCCATAACGCTGCGCGGCATCATCACCAGTTCTGATGAGGCTAAAAATGTTGCTATTATTGCTGATGAAACAAGCAAAGAGGCTATGTATTATTTAGGCGAAAAAGTTAAGGATGCTCAAGTTATTAAGATAGCGCCAAACAGAATTGTACTGTTGCGTGCTAACGGGCAGCAGGAGATTTATTATTTGCGTGCTACCGATCTACCACAGCCACCAGCAGATCCGCTCAATAGATGGAAATATAGTATTCGCAAAACAGATGATCAAAACTTTGTTATAGATCCTAAAAATTTTAGCAAAGAAATTGAGTCGCTTGCTGAATTTATTGATAAAGCTTCTATTGTTGGCAGTGTTTATCAGGACGGTAAAACGATTGGTATTCGTATTGGTGCCCTTGACGCACAAAGTGTCGGCAGCGCACTTGGCCTGGTCGAACATGATATCGTTACAAGTATCGATGGCCTTGATATCACCGATGCTAAAAATAGGCTTAAGGCGTATGATGGCATTGTCCAAGCGCCACTGGGCTCCTCGCACAAGGTTGTTATTAAACGCGCTGGACTTGACATTACCTTGATCTATAAATTTGAAACGATACAACAACCGCGTACCGCATTATTTCAGGGCATCAAGACATCAGATACCGGACAACTGCCAGACGCGGATGATAAATTTAAAATTAGCAAATTACAAGAACGTGAAAAAATGTTACGCGATTTTAACAAGACCCAGCCGCCACACCACCAAGATGCGATGGCTGAGATTAGAAAACGAATTTTAGATGGCTTACAGCAACGATTGCGGTAAGAGGGATGAGGATCCCAGCCTTCATGCAGTGGAACCTTTGATTTATAGTGAGACTTTTACTCCACGGGACGTCGTCCCCGCGAAGGCGGGGATCCAGGCAATATAATATCCCTTTTTGCATAGTATTATTCAAAAGAAAGATAATGTGATGAGTAAGAAAATTTATAGGACTTTTTATAAACGGCCTGGATCCCCGCCTTCGCGGGGACGACGTCCTATTAATATGATGATTATTTTTACGGCAGTGGTGCTTATCACAATAGCTGAACCTGTGTATGGCGCAGGTGAGACGGCAGCAACGTCGTCGCAGCAGCTTGACGTATTGCCAATGATGCCTCTTGCGCCAGTCGATAAAGAACAAAGCGCGGCAGTACCACAAAAAAATGTGCCGCCGCAGGATGAGGCTCTACCAATGATGCCTCTTGCAAAACAGGGTACACCTGGTGACCAACCAAAGCAGCCTGTACAAGCGACGTCACCAGAAGTTGCAGCCCCATTAGCCACCATGCCATTGATGCAAACAGTACTCCAGAACCAGTCCGACACGACGGTGCGTCAAGCACCGGTAATGTCGGTGGGGACATCAGCGACTCCGACTCCTGCTGATGTCCCCAGATCAAACGCCGGCATTCCTGCTACACATTTTATCAATGATCATCTGACCACTAACGCCATTGATCCGGACGAGAAAAAAGATATTTATCTTAATTTTGACAACACCGATATCAGTAACTTTATTGACTACATTGGTGAGATGAAAAAACTTAACATTGTGGCAGACACAAGCATTAGTGGATCAAAAATTTCGCTGACAATTCGTGAGCCACTTTCAATCGATGGTGCATGGCGTGTCTTTCTTACCGTACTTGATACTGCCGGTTTTGGCATTGTAAAAGTAGGCGACGTTCACAAAATTATCACCAAAGACAAAAAGGTAAATCAGCCGCTGCCCGCTTACATTAACGTGCCGGTCGATACATTGCCGGCTAGCGACTTGACCATACGCTACGTACTGTTCCTGACCAATATTCAAGTAAGTGATGTTGAGCAAATTGTAAATGGTATGCTGAGTGAATCAGGAGCATCTGTAACGCAAAAAGATCTTAAGGCTTTTATCATCACCGACAAATCAAACAACATACGCGCGGCAGTAAAGTTGCTACGCGAGCTTGACCATGCTGGTCTACCAGAAAGTGTGGCGGTCCTTAAGCTGAAGCGGGTTAATGCTACCGATGTCAGAGACTTGCTTAAGGGGCTGATTCGAAGACCAGACACCAATGTTCTGGTGCGCCTTTTGGGTAAACAGTCTGAAGGTGGCGCTGAATACTTTTCACCTACAACGCGGGTCATTGCTGATGACCGAAACAATTCGTTAATTTTACTTGGTAACAATAAATCTATTGATAAGATCATCGACTTTGTTACCAAAAATATTGATACCGAATTTAAAGAGGTCTCATCCCCCTTGCACGTGTACGAGTTGCAAAATATTGATGCAAAACACGTTGCCGATATGCTCACCGAGGTCTTGACCCCGCCATCAACAACAGCCGGTCAGGCGGCATCAAAATATGGGGCGATTCGTGGCGGTGTAAAATATTTCAAGCCAATGACTTTTACCGTTGATACCAATGGCAATCGTTTGATTGTCTCATGCACCGATGACCAGGATTGGCGCTTGCTTAAAAAGATGCTCGATGATATTGATAAGCCTCAGCCACAGATTGCGCTAGAATCAATGATTGTCCTAATTAATGCTACTGACCTGAAGTCTCTTGGTGGTGCAATACGCAACAAAAATCACAATCAGATTGGCAAAAATATCGACTTTCAATCAGCACCAACAAATGGAGGACCAAACCTGCAAATGTCAACGGATGGCACAACCCCAATAAGCCTTTTGGGCAATTTACTTGGCCAAGTTGCAGCACAGGCAGGACAGACCGTACTCACCTTTGGTGCTGCAGCAAGCATTTGGAGCATACTTACCATCCTAAAGACATACACTAATACAACCGTACTTTCACAGCCATTTATTACGGTGGCAAATAAAACACCTGCGGTCATCAACGTTGGTCAAATATTGCGTATCGTCGACCAGACACAGGCATCGACAAGTGCAACAACGGGGGACACTTTCAGCTATAAGGATTGCGATGCCTCAACAAATTTAAAAGTCACGCCACAAATTAATCTTGATGGGGTCATAGGCCTTGATATAGACCTCAATATTGTTTCGTTTGATGTGCAAGGTAATCCTAATGCTAGAACAGCACGGCAAGTAAAAAGCATTGTTTCCGTAGCCGATGGTCAAGTGCTTGCGCTTGGTGGCTTTGTTCAAACAAGCATCCTGGAGGATGAATCTAATACGCCAGTCTTGAGTAAAATTCCCATACTGGGCTGGTTCTTTAAAAATAAGTCTCGAACCATTAACAAAACATACATCTTTGTTTTCATGGCGCCAACCATTATCAAGCCACGCCAACAGCCGGGCATGCAGATGTACACCAAGATGAAGCTGCACCAGGCCACCACTGATGTAGAAGATGCTGTTGATACCAGGCGGTCACGCGATCCTATCCAGAACTGGTTCTTTAACCCAGATGGCGAGAACTATTCGCATAAGGTTATCGATTTTGCCAATGCGCGCTTTCAACCAACCACGGTTGATATTAAAAATGATCCGTACTATCGTACGGCGGTGCGGCATGATTTGGCTAAGGAGGACGAGCGTCGAGAGGACAGCCCTGGTACAATAGCCATGGCGATGGATAAGGAGCGGTTAGAACCGCTTGCGCAGAAGGTTGCTTCTTCCGATTCGAACCGTCGCACCCCTCTACTCGGCTTGAAACAAGCCTCCATCGGGGCGAACGGTTCTGTGTCCCCCGATCACCCTGCCGTGCCCGCCGTAGCTTTACGCGAAGGTCAGAAGGGGGCTATGCGAAGCGTTCTACCGGTGATGCCAGCAACACCTGAACAAAAGCTTGCAGAGCAACGACAAGAACTTAAAGGGTTGTTAAGCTCCGAACCGATATCTGTAATTCAATCAAGTGTTGATGCTCAGCCTGAACAGAAAACAATGACTACTCAACAACCGTTCGCCCCGATGGAGAACCCGCAGGGCGCCAGCCTGAGCTCGGCGAAGGTTCGAATGGAGGGGGGCGAAGGAAACGGGCGCCAAGAGGCGGCAAACAAACCAGCCCCTGCCTCAATCGATAAGGGCCGCAACGCGCTTAAAGAATTTCTGACAGCACCGCGCGACACGCAACCACAGCCGGCCGAACAAAAGCCGGGCGATTTAGTTATAGATCCTGATAAGCGCAATAGCCTCAAAGACTTTCTTGCGAGGGCAGCGGCATGATTAACCTAAAAGAAATCTTTCTGCCAGAAATGATAGGATCCCGCCGCATCCTTGCTCAACGTATCGCAGGCCTCACTATACAGGATGATACGATTAGTCTGGCGCTGGTGCAGGCAAAGCGAAACAAGACTCTAGTTGAACAACTCATCACAGAAACAATCACACCAGGCGAAAATGAATCACTTGCAGATAGCACAAAAGGAAGCCTCGCGCTCTTGCTACCGCACCTTAAAGGTGTCGATAAAATTAGAGTGTGTATCCCAGCTTCGATTGTAGTTTTTAAAGAGCTGCACCTACAATTTACCGATCCAGAAAAAATTCGTATGGTCCTGGATTATGAAATAGAATCGATGTTGCCATTTTCGATTCACGAAGCAATTGTTGATTTTATTATCACCGATGCGCACAAAGACAAAGAGAAGACACAGGTGCTGGTAGCTGCAGTTCGTACCTCAGATCTGCATGACTACTTGGCCACCTTTACCAATGCCGGTATCAATCCTACCAATTTAACCATTGATCTGCTTGCTAACTATAGTCTCTATCAACAGATCCCGGCATATGCTCAGCAGCAACAAACAAACGCCCTGATAAAGTTTGGCGCTCATACCACACGCATTGCCTTTATACAAAATGGACAGTTACGGTTAACCCGCTCCATTCAACGCGGCGTCAATACCATCCTGCAATTAGTTCACGATGAAACAAAACTACCACTAAACGTTATAGAGCAGGAGCTTGCCACCCATGGCATCAGAGGCGGCGATGAACCGGTTGCTCGAGCATTACAACAGCATTTTACGCACCTGCTTAATGACGTACAATTTACACTAAACTCATTCAGTTTAAAGTTGGGACATTTTGGCGAGATTACGCAACTGCTTTGCACCGGACGCAGTCGCACGATAAACAATTTTATGACCTTTTGCAGTAACACGCTGCAGATCCCCTGCAATCTTTTTGACTACACAAAAATTTTTGAGAACAGTTTGATCAAAAATAAGCTCAAAGAAAAACCGCATGATGGCTACGATTTTACTACAGCCCTGGGCGCAGCGTTGCCATCGCCACAGCAGCACGATTTTGACCTGCGTCGCAATCAATTTACGTTTTATCGGGGCGGCCTGATCAAGAAACAACTGATTGCAGGAGTGAGCCTAGTTCTTGGGCTGCTGCTTATTATTGGCATCAGGGGGTATACCGGCATACACGCACTCTCGACCCAGGCGCAGAAATTGGAACAACAAGAGATTGCACGCCTCAAAACCGCAAATATTGTTCCACGTAATCGACCACAAAAAAACAAGACGCTTGTTGTCATGATCAAGGACGCAGAGCGCTTGATTAAAGAAAAAACGGAGATATGGGCATCCTTTTCAAAGGATCGCATGAATCCACTCGCCTTACTGCTTGAGCTCACGCGTATTCTTACCATAAAACAATTTACGATCGTGGTAAAAACCGTTTCTATTACTACCGAAAATAATGTACCTACGGTGAAGGTTGAAGGCACCTTTAAATCAAAAATCGGCAGCCATTTTAGTGATTACGATGGCTTTTTTGTAAAGCGATTCCAAGAGTCGCCAGTGTTTAAAGTATCTGAGCAAGAGGGAGTTCCTGCTCCCGATGGTGGCGTAAATTTTACTATTACGTTAACATTAAAGGTGGATCCTGAAACAAGTTCAGGATGACAAAAAAGGAAAAGATGCATAGCATGGAATTTTTACATACCATTGTTCTCTATATCCAAAATCTAACCAAAAAAGAGGTCAGATACTACACGCTTGGTATTTTGGGCGGCTTGTGCGGTATTCTGGCAATGATGCTGCTATATATTAATAGTACTAACCAGGACCTTATCACGCGCATCAAACAACTGTATGTACTTTCTGGCAAAGTTGAACGCATTATTGAAGAAAATAATAAAATGATTGCCGACGAACAGCACTTTAAAGACCTTTTAGATAAAGATAAAAATTTTACCATCCAAGGTTTTTTTGAACAATTTTGCCGAGAACAAACAATCACTACTGAGCGATGGGACGTACACGAAACATCGGTGAATGAAAACTTTGATGAAAGAATTTTATCTGCCACCATAAAAGATCTTACCACGCAGCGCCTGGTACAAATCCTTGACGCACTTGATAAGAAAGAGATTATATACATTAAAGAGCTTAGCATTCATAATGACAACAGTGGCAAAATAAGTTGTACATTGAGCATTGCAACAAAAACGTATAAAGCGGTTGTGGAGTAGAGAGACTGCGTTTGACATTTTATTCAATAAAACGTTTTTGAAATTTGAGAGTAGCTAGGGTGGCGCTCGTCCTGAGGAGAAACCAAAGGTTTCGTCTCGAAGGACACGACGCCAACAAATTGCTCATTTTAGGCACTCGCATGGTTCGAGCCCTTCGACAAGCTCAGGGTGAGCGCTGTGCTATTCCGCTCATGGTGAGGAGGCTCTATGAGCCGTCTCGAATCCATGCTACGCAGCTCCTCACCACGAGCGCCATTTTGTAACTTTATAAGTTAGAGCGTTAATCCATGGAAATTGTACTATGAACTTGTATTCACCTCTCGCCATCGTCCTCCTCGCAACCTTAGCGTCACCCCTACACCCGGCTGCCGACGTCGCAAGCCAAGCCGCATCCCCTGCGCAACCCCTGCCGGCTATGCCACTACAAAAGGCAGAAGCAACTACACCACCAGCTCCCGTCAGCAACGTCAGCCTGACACCGCCCACCGGTACAGCACATCCTTCTACTGCTTCACTAGGGACACAGTCAAAAGAGGAACAGGCTGCCGATATTTACCTTAATTTTAATAATGTCAGCCTTGCCAACGTGGTCAACTACTTGGGCGAGATGAAAAAGGTAAACATTGTGCCACTTAAAGATTTAGAAAGCAGACAGGTCTCATTAACCACGCATATGCCGCTCACGCTGGACCGTGCATGGAATGTGCTCCTCACATTGCTTGATATGAACGGTTACAGTATGGTACAAGTCAATGCGCTTTATCGCATTGTGCCAAATGGTAACACAGGACAACAGCCATTGCCGTGCTACTCATCGGGCACTGGCATACAACCAGAAGATTTACCAGACAGTGACGTGGTAATCAGATATGTCTATTTTCTAAAAAATATTAAGCTTGATATTGCTAAAAACATTTTGAACAAGATGATTGATGACAGTAATGTTACTGGTAATCCTGACTTAAATGTCTGCATTGTAAAAGATAAATCATTTAATATTAAAGCGGCTTTTAAAATTGTAAAAGAGCTTGACCTGGGAGGACTGCGCGAGGCAATTGAGATTATTCCTCTAACGTGGGCAAATGCCGATAATGTCCAAAAACTCTTTGTTGACATTACCGGCTCGTCTGACGCTGATAATAAAACATTACGTTTTACCTCATTTTCATCACCAAAAGAGTCGGTCTATTTTTCTAGTGATACTAAAATCATTGCCGAGCCTATTAAAAATAATCTTATCTTGCTTGGCACCAAAGAGAGCATCGGGCGCATTAAAAATTTCGTGTATAAATACATTGACCGTCCAATTGACGATGCAGAATCGCGCCTACACGTTAAAGAGTTAAAATATATCAAAGCCCAGGATATTAAGCCGATCATTGATAAAATGGTCATGCCTCCACAAGGCACTGCCGATAAGGCTATGGTTCTTGAGGGTGGCTACAAAGTCTTTGAAGATGTTATGACCACTGCAGAATCTGATGATAGTGGTGGTGGCGATGCTAAGGCGCGCTATGGTGTCGGCAATCGGCTCATTGTCGCTTGTAACCGTGATGACTGGATACGGCTGGAAGATTTTATTGATAAGCTTGATAAGCCTCAACCACAAGTTGGTATTGAGGTTATGATTCTTGACATAACCATCGATGATGACCGCCAACTTGGCGCAAACCTTTTCAACTTTCCAGATGGGGGCAAGGAGTTTGCACCTAACGTTAACATTGAATTTGCTAATTTGTCTGGCAATGCTCCAAAGGGCAAGAACTCGACACCTGTAACGGGCAGCTCAACGGCAGCTACACCAAACTCAAACACCAAAAAGTATATAGATGCACTGGGCAATTCGTACATTAATATTGCTAACGGTGCACCCGGCAGTCCAACTTTTATTACACTGGGACAAGCTGCTACGCCAACAACACCAATGCCAAACCAGAACAATAATATTTGGGGCATTATACAAGCCATACTCAACACAAGTAATTCACAAGTTATTGCCCAGCCATATATTTTGGCCAATAACAATCAAGCCGGCCTTGTTAAATTTGAAAGCATTTTGACCGTGGCGGGCAAGATGGATGCAAGTAAAAGCATCACGGCCGTTGTAACTAACGAAGATCTTACGGCTGACGTTTCCGTTACTATTACGCCACATATCAATCTACTTGGCATCATTGACATGAATATTGATGTATCCGTACAATCATTTACTCCAGGACAGTCTCCTAATACTCCAGACAAATCGAACAGAACATTAACCACCAAAGCAACTATGGCAACCGGCGAAGTGTTGGTCATTGGTGGATTGACCTCAGATTCCATGAAAGAATCATTGCAAGCAACACCACTCCTGAGCAAAATCCCCATCATTGGTTCGCTTTTCAAACAAAAAGCTCGAGAGCGCACAAAGACCAATCTATATGTTTTTATGCGCCCAAGCATCATCAAGCCATCTTTTGAGGGTGCTCCCGATGAGTACACGCAGCTGAAACTTGATTACGCTAAATATCAGGTCATGAAGAATGACAGCTACGCAGCAGATACCGATCCGGTACAGCGCTGGTACTTTAAGCCCGACGGTCAATCAGTCAAGGACAAGATCTCTGATGCTGCGCGTGGTGTCTACCGCCCTATCGATGACTACACCTATGGAAAGACACGGCCTAAAGCCGTTGATATTCACGAAGATCCCTATTTCACCGTGTCTGAAGCGATTGCTAAAGATAAGAGAAAAAGAGGCGTCGCTGCATTCAATCAGATTGATGATACATCTTTGAAGGTATTGCCGGCTGGTGCCGTGGCGGGGTGAAGGTTATAGGGGTCGCTGGTGCTTTCTAGGCTTTCATGATATTCTGAACCAGGCTTTTAAGAAAGAATTAGCATGGAGATGATCATATGATTTCTAAAGAAACTATTGAAGAGGTTGTAAAACGCCTAGTACATGCCTATAACCCACTAGAAATATATCTTTTTGGTTCTTATGCTCGCGGCAACCCCTCTGACGATAGCGATCTTGACTTACTCGTAGTTATCGAAAATACCGAGGAAAAAAGCCATGCAAGAGTAAGAATTGGTTACGCAGCATTACGAGGCCTGGGAATATATAAAGATATAGTGGTGTACACGAAAAATGAATTTGCAGACCGTATTAATGACATGGCAACACTTCCTTATTACGTAAAAAAAGAAGGGAAATGCGTATATGCGAACTCGTTATCCTGATGATCAGACACTCCTAATCCTTCTTAGCATTCCCACTAAAAAAGACCGAACATTCAACTTCGGTGCACCAATGGCGCAGAACATCAACCGCCTCTTGTACCGTATCAACAGCGGTGATGATCGTCGTATCCTCTTTGCTAATCAGGCCTGCAGGCAGCGCTCGCTGCTCAATCCATTCAATGATTGGCCCCCAATACTGCTTATCAACCAAAATAATTGGCACGGATGACATTCTGTTGCACTGCACTAACGTCACCACTTCAAAAAGTTCATCCATGGTGCCAAAGCCGCCAGGGAAAAGAACAAAGCCAACCGAGTAACGGACCAGTAGCCACTTGCGTGCAAAGAAGTGGTCCATGATAACGCTCTCTTGCACGTAGGGGTTGACGCGTTCCTTGTTAAGGTGAATAAGGCCAACGCCGGCTGAGATTGCTTTTTTTTTATGAACTGTTTCTTTGATGCGCGCCTCTTTTAAATAATCCATAGCGCCCTGATTGGCTGCCTCCATAATGCCAGGACCGCCACCAGTGATGATCGAAAAGCCATCAGCTGCCAGTATTTTTGTAAGCTCGCGCGCCATAGCGGCATGTTTGCCCTCAAGCGGTGTTCGCGCGCCACCAAAGACCGTTATAGCTGGATGTGGCACTTTGGTAAGCTTCCACATCCCCCACAACAAACGAGTAGTGGTATGAAAAAGACTACGCAAAAAAATGCAGTATTCACGCAAACGACGAAATATCATCACTGCTCCCCTTGGTCCAAATAGTGCCGTGCCACGGTAACATCGGCATCATCAATCACGATAGCAGCCACTGCTTTGCAAAAATCCATCGCTTCTTGCACTGTTTTTTGATGGATGTTTCTGCCCAAAGCAACGCCCAAAGCACCGCCAACATGGACCTGATGATAGATATCCTCAAGCAGTACGTCCACGCTTTTACGCGGGCCACCAGAACAGATAACACCGGTATTACCAGCCGCCGCCACTGCCTGCTGTAAAAGCTGCGCGCTATGAAAACCGGTAGTGGCTTCCGGCGCATTAATTTTTACAAAATCGGCACCAAGGCAGGTGCCAACGCCTGCAGCACCGGCAACAAGATCGGCTGTGCATGGATTGGTTATAGATTTGCCGCGCGGGTACATCCACAAGACCGCAATCAGGCCATGGTGATGCGCTTGCTGCACTGCCTGAGACGCAGCGGCAAGCATGGCCGCCTCATAGGCGCTGCCAAGGTAGACGGTCATGCCAACGCCTAGTATTGAAAGGTTTGATCTTTTTTTAAACGCCACAACCTGTTCTACGGTGGCAAGATTCGCGCTCTGCGGATCGTCCTGCTGTACCGATAATAAATCAGTTTTGCCATTGAGCTTTACCAAATAAGGAATGGTTGCATAATCAGCGCCATAGCGAGCAATGAGCCCTAAATGTGTTGCAAAAACACCAATGCGGCTCTTGCCAGCAATGTCAAAGAGATGGCGCGGATGTGCTGACTGGCTTGGAATATTGGGGCCATAGAAATCTTTATTGACGTGTTCAATTTTCTGATCGCCGGCAAAGAGAAACAATCGACCGGTGTTATGCGTCGCCTTAAGATAGTTGTGAAGATAATGTTCGCGAAATTCTTGCGGCACGGTTAACGGCACTCGAATATCTGCTTTATTGATCATGGGCAGGCCCTCTCTATTTTTTCAGTATGATTTTATAATCTACTGTTAACAATAATTGAGAGCAGCACTCGTGTTCAATAAATGGGAATCTTACCGCATACTCGTCTTGATGTTAAAGGCTTACATTGAGCCACAATGTCTCTCAATTCATCAATTGCATACACCCTGTCCATTGCCTTTGACAATATGTCCTCAAGAGACCGACAACCATACAATTGAGCCACCATCAATCCGGTGTATCCTGACAAATCCTCAACGGTTAATAGTTCAGATAATTTGCCTATTTTTTCTGCGACGGTCAAAAGTTCTGGGATAATGCACGTTTGCCCTTGGCATACAGCCCAATGCAATATTGTCCATCCCCGTTCATCTTGAGCAAGTAAATGACACTCCAATGCAACATTTTTTTCTATTAATGTAAGCATGGCATAATAGGCACTTGGAAAATTGCATGCCAATGAGTACATAAGCGCGGGTAGCTCAGAAGAAGGTTTGGTGTAAAATGCATTTTTTATAGAGTCTTGCAATAGAATATACTCAAGCCGTCCGTACGCTATAGTGGAACCACTGACCGCTACTTCTTTATCAAATAAAATTATTGCTTGGTATATGGAAATAGATGGCCCTAAAGAATTGTACGGACTGTTGCTCTGCTTTGGTTGCTCTATTGACAATTGTATTGGTTGTAATAGCTCAGACCGACTGGTTCCCAACCCAGGACTCTGACGGGTTGCTGATTTAGGACTCTTAGCCTCAACGATTATTGGCTTAAATCGTTTGAGCTCTAAAGCTTTTAATCGTGGCGACATAGCCAAAACATCCATACAGCTTGCTACAAATGCCATTGCCAGTAGGATTGGCAATAATTTTTTATTGTTCATCAAATGATCCCTTGTACACCAGCTGCGCCGATGCTTGTACATTGACATAGCCTTCAGCATCAAGCCATGTTACCACCAAACCACCAGGCATACAAATCTCAACTTTTTGATCATAGGTTATACGGCCAAGGCTGTGCAGCAGGCCAGTAAGCGCGGCAGCACCTGAACCACATGCCAGCGTTATGCCACAACCACGCTCATAAACAATCATATTATAGCTAACCGTCACGTCCGGTAGCAGCGGCTGAGTCGGAGATGGCCATGCACATTCAACGTTGGTACGATTAGGAAAAACGCTCGCAGATTCCAAGAGTGGTCCGTGCTGTTCAAGCCAAGACAAGGTCTGCTGAGCCATAATAATAAAATGCGGATTGCCAACCGTAACAACATGGCCGGTGATAGAGTCAAGCGATTTTTGTCCTGCACACTGTGGCGCACAAAGACGTGTAATAATATCTGCGCCACCATTGCGCACCGCACACTCCACCATCATTGCGCCCATTTTTATGGTAAAGTGTTCGGGGAAATGATGGTGCACAAAAAGATACTGTGCCACACAACGCAATCCATTCAGACAACTATCGCCAGGACTGCCATCGGCATTAAAGATAAGGAGCTCTGGCGCACCCTGCTCTGGGCAGGTGGTAATAATCAGGACGCCATCTGCTCCCACACCATAACGCCTGTTACATAAAGAGGCAATGGTACTAGTCCATGCATCAGCACCCAGTTCGTTGTGGAGATACGATGATGGTTTTTTGTACCAGTCAAAGAGGATAAAGTCATTGCCAAGTGACTGGTATTTTATGAAATTTTTCAAAATAGACATGTGTGTAAAACCTTTAAAGCGCTACCGCCGCAGTCTGGTGAACCATCTCCGCATTGACATGTTTGACCGGTATGGACTGACCGGAAAACACTTTGTTTAAATAATTACGACCAGAATCTGCAAACATAACAACTACCAGATCATTTTCGGTAAGCTTTTTTGAATACTCAAGCGCAACATGCATAACAGCGCCACTGCTAATGCCAACCAGCAGCCCGTGATTATGCGCAAGTCGCCTGGTCATTGTAAAGGCATCTTGGTCGGTAATTGGTATAATTTCATCAACCACTTCCTGATCAAAGGTATCTGATATAACATCAATGCCCAGACCCTCAACGTTATACGCCTTAGGTTCTGGGGCTGAGTACATTGAAGTAGCAGCGTCAACACCAATAATTTTAACGTTGGGGTTTTGTTCTTTTAAATAGCGACCAACGCCAGACATGGTACCACAGCTTCCAGCCCCAGCAATAAAGTGCGTTATTTTGCCCTCCGTCTGCTCCCAAAGCTCAGGACCGGTGGTGCTATAGTGCGCACGCGGATTAGCTTTATTGAAGTACTGGTTTGGCATGTAAGCACCAGGAATTGTTCGTGCAAGATGCTCGGCAAAGGTATGGTAATTACGAGGGTCGTCGTGTGAATCGGTATTAGGACAGACATACACTTCGGCACCATAGGCCTGCAGCGTTGCTAACTTCTCAACCGCTGTTCTGTCCGGGGCGGTAATGATAACACGATATCCCTTAACCTTGCCAATCATAGCCAGTGAGATACCCTGATTGCCTGACGTTGCTTCAACAATCGTGCCCCCAGGTTTTAATAAACCGGTGCGTTCAGCCTCTTGCACCATGTAGAGGGCACAGCGGTCCTTTAAGCTGCCGCCAGGATTTAACATTTCTAGCTTGGCCAGCAGGGTCGGCTTTGCGCCAAATTCAAGGCGCATAAGCGGCGTGTTACCAATCATTTCCAGGATAGTTTTATAATTTTTATGGATAGGCATACAAGAGCTCTTTCTATTGGTATACTGTGCGTATAAAAATTAGTGGGCCTTCAATGTAGAATTTTTTTCGCATTGTTTCCAGTATTATTTTTTCCGTATTATATCATGTTCTGCGACCAGAATCTAAAAGGATTTTTCATGAGCACATCAATTCGCGTTCGCTTTGCCCCATCACCAACCGGCTTTATGCACCTGGGAAGTGTGCGTATTGCACTCCTTAATTATATTTTTGCTCGCCAAAAACAGGGAACGTTTATTTTACGCATCGAAGATACGGATGCATCTCGTAACCTTGACCAAGCCAAAGCGCGTATTGTGCAAGACCTCGCATGGCTTGGGCTTACCTACGATGAGGGGCCAGGCAAAGGCGGACCGTATGGGCCATACAGCCAGTCTGAGCGCAATGATATCTATCAAAAACATCTGCAAGAACTGGGTGCCAGCTGTAAAATATATCGCTGTTTTTGCACCGCAGAGCAGCTAGAAACTAAGCGTCAAAAACAACAGGCCATGGGCAAACCACCGCGCTATGACCGCACCTGCCTAGGGCTGTCTGATGACAAAATTAAATCAAAGCTTGCGGCAGCTATGCCCTTTGTATGGCGCTTTAAACTCAACCAAGATCAGATCATTCAAATTCAAGACTTGGCGCGCGGCACCATCACCTTTGAATTAAAACATTTTAGCGACTTTGCCATCACGCGTGCCGATGGCACCTGCACCTTCATGTTTGTTAACTTTATCGATGACTGGCTTATGAATATCAGCCATGTAATCCGTGGTGAAGACCATTTAACCAATACGGCACTGCAGGCAGCACTTTATGACGCCTTTGCTGTTAAACAGCCACTCTTTTGGCACTTACAAATTATTTGTAATGCTGCCGGCGAAAAGCTGTCTAAGCGGGACTTTGGCTTTAGCCTGGAAGATCTTAAGGATGCCGGGTACTTGCCTGAGGCTATTAACAACTACATGACCACGGTTGGCGCATCCTTTGCCCAAGAGGTACAGTCGCTACCTGAGCTGGTTAAAAGTTATAATTTTAGCAATATCCATACAACTGGTGCTATTCGCTATGATGTTGATAAATTAACCTGGTTCAATCATAAGTGGGTTGACCGCATTAGCCCAAGCGAGCTATTTGTGCATGCTAAACCGTTCTTGCACGAAGCCTATCCGCAAAGCGCGTCATTGAGTGATCAGACGGCCAGCGACCTGTTGCAACGTGTTAAATCTGATATTAAAACCTTTAAGGATATCAAGCCGGCGCTGCACTTTTATTTTGAAACACCAGACGTTGAGCTGGCCGCTTTAGCCAAAGCATTTGGCGATGATCATTGTGGTATTATAACGCACATTTTTAAAGAAAATAGCAATGGCCTGGATAACGGCGATGTCTTTTTACAAGCAATTAAAGACGCGGGCAAAGCAAAAGAGATAAACACCAAGATAATGTTTAGCTCCTTACGCTACCTGCTGACCGGTCGCTTTGAAGGTGTCGGTATGCATGAATTATTGAGTATTCTTGGCACGGCCGAGTGTAAAAAACGCCTTGAAAGGGCGTTGAAATAAGTCAGACGGCCTCAGCCTCCAGCTGATAACGGTTGGGCAGCTTTTCAAGCTTAAGCACATAGCCATTGTCTAGCATGTAGCCCATGACGCCTAAAAAGGTGGCCTCTTGGCTTTCTGGCACAAAGAACTCCAGGACAGAATTTTGTCCTTCTGGTGTTCGCTCAAAGGCGACGTGGTCCTCATTGCGAAATGAGCCAATGACAAACCAGGTTGTTGTGACCTGGACGGTGGCTTGGTAGTAAAGGCAATATAATTTTTGCATGGAATGATTCTCGATTAAAAATTCAATAATTCACCCAAGTATAAAAGAGAGCTGCCTAAAAAGCAAAACGACCTGCATAAAACAGGCCGTTTTGTGGTATTGAGGTACGTATACTTATTTATAGCTAAAACTAAGCACCTAAGGCAATGGCAGTACTGGCGCTACAGGAGCGGCCGGTGCCGCTGGTGCAGGTGCTGGCAATGCCACTGGAGCTGGCGCAGGGGCCGGTAATACTGGCGCTACTGGCGCTGGCAACATAGGTGCCGGCTGAGCAACTGGCGCCGCGACAACTGGAGCTGGCATTGCTTGCACAGCTGACATATCCGGCGCGGCAGGAGCCACTGGCGCGGGCAGTGCTGCCGGCATAGGTGCTGCTGCCACTGCTGAAGCAGGTGCAATAACGCTTTGGCCCATCTCCTGACCAAGTTCACCAGCGATATCATTTAAAACTTCTAAAGCGTCTTTAACACGCAAACGAAGTTCTTTTTTTGTGGCATATGGACTAGTCGCAAGCACCGTCAAGAGAGGATCTCTGAGCTTTTCATTAATGCGTGCTACCCAACCAGTGCCGACGTCATCTAGTGAACTTCCTATTGTTCCTTGATCATCAGCGGTACACTGATGAAAATGCCCAAGAACAAGGGCAACGTACAAAGACCGCATCAAGCGTGCTTTGCGTCTGTTATATACTCCCATCGTAACTCCTTTCCCATCCTTTATGACACGTATTTTTAGCGCTTATAATATTCTTACAGAAAATATCTAACTAGATCGTAATATTAATTGTATCAAATAGTCAATATTTTTTTCTGTAATAAAAAATAACGCTGTCAAAACCGCACAAAAGTTCGTGCGGGATGGTACGTATTTTCTGGGAAAAGGAAATTTGTGGGGGGTTAAATTATCGAACTGGCGTTGGGAACAAATCTATCGTTGCCCAAGCAATTGCTCTTCAATGGCAAGCAGACGATTGTACTTGGCCACCCGCTCACCGCGTGCTGGCGCACCGCCTTTGTACTGTCCTGCGGCAGTGCCGACGACAAAATCGGCAATAAAGGTGTCATTCGTCTCGCCCGAGCGATGGGAGACTATCGTTTTATAGCCGGCCTTTTTGCTTAGTTTTACCGCCTCAAGCGCCTCAGAAACGGTACCTATCTGATTTGGCTTTATCAGCACAGCATTGGCAACGCCCATCTCAATGCCTTGCGTTATTCGCGTTTGGTTGGTAACAAAGATATCATCACCAACCAGCTGAATACGGCCGCCAAGGCACTTGGTAAGCGTTTGCCAACCTACCCAATCATCTTGGTCAAGACCATCCTCAATAGAGGCAATTTGATATCGATTACATAGGTCTTCGTAAATTGCCACAAGCTCTTGGGCCGTATACCCGGTCTTATCGATGGTGTAACGGGCAAGCCGCTGGTCAAAAAACGTTGCGGCAGCAACATCAAGGCATATTACTGCATTGACAGAATGCTGTACACTCTTCATTGCCAAATCCAGGAGATCAAGCGCGGCAAACTCACGTGCCAACCCAATCTGCTTAAACAACGGCGCATAGCCACCTTCATCTCCCACGCCAACAGACAGGCCTTGTTTGATCAAAATCTTCTTGAGGGCCCAATAGACCCCACTGGCATACTCAAGGCTTTCACCGATTGAACCAACACGCGGCATGACCATAAACTCCTGAAAAGCCAAGCCATTATTGCCATGAAAACCACCATTAATCAGATTGTACATGCACTGCGGCATCGCTGGTTTTTCCTCATCACCATGCAATCTATTAATAAGCTGGTACAATTCAATGCCATCGTCAAAGGCCTGAGCCCGCGCCACCGCCATACTAACGGCAAGAATAGTGTTTGCCCCAAGGCGTGATTTATCGGCGGTACCATCAAGCGCAATCAACTCTTGATCCACGGCGGTAACATCGGGCCTTTTGCCAACAAGTGCAGGGGCTATGATGTCATGTAGCATGGCAATAGCATTGAGTACGCCTTTACCCCCAAAGTGGTGCATGTCGCCATCGCGCAGCTCCTTTGCTTCATTGCGGCCAATCGACGCGCCCTCTGGCACGCTTGCCACTACTTGGGTACCGTTATCAAGCGTTAAAACACATTCAAGTGCTGGCAATGCCCGTGAATCTATTATTTGTCGGGCACGTAGCGTAGCAATTTTCATTGGGTCTCCTAGCGAATAACCGCACTAAAAAGCCTTTTTATAGCGCAATTTTTTTAAAATCTTAAAAACTGTAATACTGTGTTGCGTATAAAAATTGTCCTGCTTGCGAAACTTATGCATCATGTTCACCATACCACCACACGCTCTTACATCATTCAATCTCAATAGCATCGCATGCGCCTTGTACATCATACCAGGCCTAGCGCTCATCATGTGCCTATGGTGCCTGATTAATGCACCAATGCGATGGCAACAACAAAAAGACAAAGCTCTTAGCGCGGCACTAGCTGTCGGTGTATCGCTAACCACAACAACGGGCATAGAGGGCATTGTGTGCACCATTGCTGACACATACATCATCATACGTACCTCACAAGGCATTATTATACAAATAACCCATGCCATGATTGCAAGTATCCATGAAGACTAAGCCGTTACGCTATACCCCATTACTGTACCCACTCATCGGCCTGGTCAGCGGCATTTGGTTATCAACCCAGTGGCTTCCTGCCTGGTGGTTATTGCTTTGTGGTACTGTCGCTGCCAGTGTAGGTATTGGTTATGGCCTGCAGCGCCATAAAAGGCAGTGGCTTATTGTTGGAATAAGCAGCCTGTTATTTTTGGTTGGCAATTCACTACTATCGCTACAACGATACCACGCACAGCAAATACATATGGCACTGAGCGCTGCGCCAATGAATATTACGGCACGCGTTACAGACAAAGAAGACTGGGTAGTTGATAAAAAACAGTCCCTCTATCTGCAGATCATCGATAGCAACGCACTACTGATCAACGCTTATTATTTTCCACTTCAACTTCTCTGTTACCTACCATCAAAGACGACGCTCGCTGTCGGCGACACTGTACGCTTGGAGGGCGTGCAGATCAAACGTCAACAACTGCCACAATCACCCACCGGATCGTATCAGGACTATCTGATGAAAGAAGGAATTATTGGTTCTATTTTTCTTAAAAAGAGCGCGCTATGCCAGCTAGTTTGCCATCCAGCCACCAGTCTTGACCGTGGCGTATGGACACTGCGCAACTCAATGTATTGCGGCATACGTTCATTGTTACAATCGATCACGAAAGATTATTATGGGTTGATCTTTTTGGGAAACAAACAACAGCGCCATCGTAATGATTTACAAACCTCTTTTAATTATTGGGGACTTGCGCATTATTTAGCGCGCTCCGGCTTGCACATTTCGCTTTTTATCATTCTCTGGAGCTTTTTACTACGCTTCCTGCCACTTCCCCTATTGGTTAAGCGGTTGCTGCTTGTATTCCTATGCGCCGTGTATGGCATGCTAAGTTGGAGCAGCATTCCGTTTGCACGCTCACTCTATGTTTTTCTGTTTATCAAGCTTGGTGAATTTTTTTATCAGCAGACCAATTATTTGCACCTGCTCACGCTGCTGTGCATGGCCATGCTGCTATTCAACCCAATGTATCTTTTTTTTCTTGATTTCCAACTGACCTTTTTCCTTACCTTCACGTTGCTGATCTGCTCGCCACTGTGCAGCGGTAAATAAAGAGGGCCGCACACAGGCCGCCCCCCAAAGGAAATGGACATTTATTTGCTCAATCATTCGATCAGATTAATTAATCCATCGCACCTAGGCATAAAAATTGCCCGCGGTACTGATCGGATCAAAGTAAAACAACCTTCGTCCCCCGCCATTATTCGGCGACGCCGTCACAATATAATTAAGCGCGTAAGCATTCCCTTGCGGCGACCAGGCACACATCGTTGGCAGCGGCATGGTATTTGCCGTCGCAACCACCGTTGGTGTCGTCGGTGCACTTGGGTTGAACGACAGCACGTTCAGGGTTGCATTATCAAGCACGGTGGCCAGATAATTATTCGTTGGCGACCAGACAACTTGGCGGGAGATTGCCGAGGTTGCTGCTGTGCTGCCACGCAGCGTTATTGCTGTCGTATTGGTCGTGAGATACGAGAACGCATTGTTGAACGAATACAGTTGAATGCCAGAACCTGCCGTTGCAATGTAGCTACCGTTTGGCGAGAAGGCCACTGATGTGACCGGGTTTGCGGTGCTGACGGTGTTGCCCAGCTGGTTCAGGAGTGGTTGGCCGTTTTGGAAGATGGGGGCGTAGAAAAATTGGAGGGTGTTATTGGTTTGATTTAGCACGGAAATAAACTGACCATTTGGTGACCAGGCCGCTGAGTTAGGTTGTGATCCTGCACCCGTCGATATAGTGCTCACCAATACTGGTGTGTCGGTGCCATCAAAATAATATACTGTCATGTTCGTTGTGCCGTTATTTGCTACCACAAGATAATTGCCATTGGGCGACCAGGCCACTGAGGTTGGACCATTCACCCCTGTTGTTGTACCAGCTCCTAATAATACCGGCGTACTGCCAGAAAATGAATATACCTGCAGAGTACTATTACTAGCAGTTACTACAGCAATATAGTTGCCGTTTGGTGACCAAGATACTGATTCAGGGGCTGAGCTTGCTCCTGTACTTACGCTGCTTCCTGCTTGTACCGGATTACTACCAGAAAATGAATATACTTGCAGGGTATTGGCGGTTTGATTTACTACGGCAATATAGCTGCCATTTGGTGACCAAGCTACTGATCGAGGGTTACTTGAGCCGCCAGTGCTTACACTACCTACTTGTACCGGGTTACCGCCAGCAAATGAAAATACTTGTAGCGTGCTTGCAGAAAGATTTGCCACAGCAAGGTAATTGCCATTTGGTGAAAAGGCTACTGACTCAGGGTTTGTTCCCGTGTTCGCGCTGCCAACCAGTGTTGGTGTACCAGCAGCAAATGAAAATACTTGTAGCGTGCTTGCAGAAAGATTTGCCACAGCAAGGTAATTGCCATTTGGTGAAAAGGCTACTGACACAGGAGCTGCACTTGCTCCGGTTGTCACAGCACTTCCAAGAGCAGCAGCCGTTGGCGTACTGGTTGTGCTAAATGACCAGGCCTGCAACTGATTTGAAGCGGCGCCATTTACTGTCGCCAGATACTGCCCGTTAGGTGACCAGGCAACTGCATTCGGCGCTCCCCCCGTCGGCAGACTCGTGCCAATTCTGGTTGGCGTGTTGTAGGGCCATGAGAAGGCCTGGAGGCCGGTGGAAGGTGAGCCATCATTTACTACAGCAAAATAGTTGCCATTCGGTGACCAGGCACCGGCGTAGGGTCCTGTAAGTCCAGTTGCCCCACCTCCAGCCGATAAGGTTGGTGTGCTATAGCCATTAAATGCAAACGTTTGGATTGTACCTGAGCCCTCATTTGTCACTGTAATATAATTACCACTAGGATGCCAGAACAATGCGACGGGGCTACTACCAGTGCTTGCATTGCCACCAACCTTTGTAAACGTGCCACCTGAAAAGGCATAGACCTGTAGGCTACCACCATCATCAAGTACTGCAAGATAGTTACCGTTGGGAGACCAAGCAACTGAATATAACGAAGCCATGTTTGTAAACACAGAACTGCCTGAAGCGGCAATAGTAGGTGTATTGGTAGTGCTAAATGTAAATAATTGAATACTGTTATTACCATTGTTTCCTACTGCAAGGTAGCTGCCATTGGGAGACCAGGAAACTGAATAGGGGGTACTTACTCCTGTGGTTAGATTTGTGCCGACTTTAACCGGCGTACTTGTGCCATTGAATGAATAAACCTGCAGCGCTGTCAGTACTGCGGCAATAAAGCTACTATTTGGTGACCAGGTAATGAAATTAGTAAATGCATTAATACTACCTGCAAGCGTTACCGTGCTGCCTACTTGTGCCAATGTTGGCGTGCTGCCAGTAAAACTCAAAACTCTAAGCACGTTACCGCTTGTACCATCAACTGAAGCAAGGTAGGTACCGTTAGGCGCCCAGGCAAGTGCATACACCGCATTTGCCAAGACTGGTGAACCGCCTGTAAATGCACTACCCAGAAGTGCTGGTGCACTGACCCCACTAAATGTATATATTCTTATGCTTATCGGGCCGGTGGTGCCCACTGCAAGATAGAGGCCACTTGGGTGCCAGGCCATTGCAATAGGATTTCCAACTGTTGTCACCGTGCCCAGCGAGGTAAGCGCACCGACCGTATTTGCCGTAAACGAAAACGCCCGTAGCGTGCTATCAAGCCCACCGACGGTGATGTAATACGTCCCCGCTGATGCCACCGGCGAGATGGAGATGCTACCGGGCAGCGTGTTGCCTAGCGCGGCAAGAGCAAGGACGGCACCCTCTTGGCTCAACACATACAGCGTTGAACTCAATGCATTGCCATCATAGACCGTATCGGTAATCGCCATGTATTGGCCATCGGCAGAGACGTCCATGCAGCAGTTTGCCGACAAGTTGCCGTTCAGAAATGATGCATTCACGTTGCCAAGGATTGGGGCAGAGGTGGCATTGGCGCCGTTGGCAATGGTGGGGCAGTTGAAGGTATTGAGATTGAGTGAACCAGAATTTGCGGTGGTGCTGTTCAGCATGAAAAGCGCTGCAGCCATCGATGTGCCGGGCAGCCAGCGAACGGCATTGGGGCATGGGGCGCCGCCGGCTGACGAAAGGGATGTGTTGCTTGCGTTGGTAAAGCCGCCTTGTGGCACGCCGGACATGACACTATTACTAAACTGATACGTTGAAAATCCTGGTAAGGTGGTGGCGGTGTTGATGGCGATTTCTGCGATCGCATTGCCGTTGGGGGTAAAGACAATGCCCTGCGGCACATACCCTGTTTTGTTGATGTCGCCTAACAGATCGAGAGCGACTGGTTGTAGCGTGCTCTGTATTGAATTAACCAGCAAGAACGCGAGCAGGCGAGCGTAGCGAGCAGGCGAGCGTAGCGAGCAGCTTTTTTGGACCAATGCCTTCATTATCTTCATCTCATTTTCTCCTTACAGAAATGATTAAGAAATTTTTTTGGAACTGTCTCACCCTAAAGTTTTAACCATCATGTGTCAATCTTTTATTTTTTAACGAGAGGATGTTTATCATTAAAATGATTGTTATAATGGGTTGGATACACGCCACATTAAAAAACTAAATTGAGTTGGGGATATGCAAAGTTCTTCTGAAAAACGTCTCGATACCTATAAAAATACCCTGCTAAAAATTATTCACACGCATTTGCCAGCATGCAAGGTATATCTTTTTGGATCTCGGGCACGCAAAACTAATCAAGAGGGTGCAGACATCGATCTTGCACTGGACACTGGCAGCCCTATTACTTTTGGTATACTTTCTAAAATACGTGGGGATATTGAAGACTCTACTATCCCTGTTTTTGTTGATTTAGTAGATCTAAACAATATTCCTGCATTACTAAAAAGTGAAATCGCACGGGATGGAATTTTATGGAATCATTAGAAGCACAATACACAAGTCTTGTTGAAGCAGTGGACAGTCTACAAGATGCAATCGCCTTGCACGAAGAAATATTGAAAGAAAAATACGACTATGATTTGCAATTTTCACTTTCAGATGACGATCCGATTGCCCATACGCATGATTTGAAAAGAGTGAGCAGACTGGAACGACTTATAAAAGCAACAAGGGACTCAGTCATACAACGATTTGAATATTCCATCGACCAACTTTGTAAACATTTAAAAAATTATATGGAAAAAGAGGGAACCGCCAATCCTGAGCTACAGTCCCCACGAGGAATAATACGTTTAGCAGGAAAAATAAAGCTACTTTCAGAACAGGAAACAGAGACTGCCCTTGAAATGATTGACAGTCGCAATCGAACATCGCACTTATATCGAGAAGAGGTAGCGCAGATTGTTGCGGATGCTGCACAGATTTACTACCAGCTCATACGAACAATACTGACCAAAATAAAGCCAATGACCAAAGTTTAATGTTCGATACAAAAAAAAGCGCCGAACTCAATCGACGCCTTTTTTGTACACCATCTCTATGAGCTATACCCTATCCCAGATGACTGGTGATCTTGGCCTTCAGAACCTCTTTATTCATAAAGCCAGTCTCTTTTGCCACCAAATTGCCGCCCTTGATAAACAAGAAGGTAGGAATCGAGGAGACATTGTATTGCACCGCAATATCACGCTCTTCATCAATATTAATTTTTACAAACTTGTATGATTCTGCCAGCTCTTTGGATAATTCTTCAAAGAGGGGCGCCATCATTTTGCACGGGCCACACCACGTTGCATACACATCGATCACAACAGGCAGGGCTGAATGCAATACTTCTTGATCAAAGGAGTCTGAGGTAACGGAAATAGCCATGATAATCCTTCACAATAACAGCTCTAATGCTGAGCTTTTTTTTCTACAATGGTACTTTTAATAGACAGTTCTCGTAATTGCGCATCTTCAACCGTTGACGGCGCTTGCATCATAAGACAGCTGCCGCTTTGGGTTTTTGGAAATGCAATGGCATCACGAATCGCATCAGTGCCACTTAAGAGCATAACCAAACGGTCGACACCAAAGGCAACGCCACCCTCGGGCGGATAGCCTAAATTTTGTGATTCAAGCAAGAAGCCAAACTTCTCTTCAGCCTTGCTACGATCGATACCAATGATATCAAATATTTTATTCTGCACATCGGATGAGTGAATACGAATCGACCCGCCGCCAAGCTCTTCACCATTACAAACAAGGTCATATGCACGTGCTTTCACATCTTTAATCTCCTGCTGCTCCCAGCCCTCTTGCGGTGAGGTAAACTGGTGATGGCGCGCCTGCCAGCTCTTGGTCTCCTTGTTCCACTCAAACATAGGAAAATCAGTAACCCAAAAAAGCTTATATGTACTATGATCAATCAGATTAAGATCTTTGCCAAGCGACAAGCGCAACTGACCAAGGACGGTCCAGGCATCATCATAATCACCGGCAATGGCAAAAATAGTGTCCTGTGCTGTCAGGCCGGGGATTGCTGTCTGAGCTTTTTGTAAAAAATCAGCCGGCACATGCTTAGCGATGGTGGATTCCAGTGCGCCATCCTCTTTCCAGCGAAACCACAAGAGGCCTTTTGCCCCAAGCTCTTTGGTCACATGGTCGGTCCAACGGTCTAAGTCTGTGCGTGAGAAGCGATGGTCTTTTACTATCAGGCAGCCTACCTTACCCCCACCGGCGACAACACTCGTGATAAAATTCAGGCCGAGTGAACTAAACAGTGGCGTCGCATCGTTAACCTGCACATCAAAGCGCATATCCGGTTTGTCTGAACCATAACGGGCAAAGACATCGTCATACGTATAACGAGGCAGAGGCAACGGAAGATCAATGTTCAAGAATTTTTTCCACAGAATGCTAAAGAGGCCTTCACACACCGTTTGAATATCCTGTTCATCAATGAAGGACATCTCGATATCAAGCTGTGTAAATTCTGGCTGGCGACTGGCGCGCAGAGCCTCATCACGAAAACACCGTGCAATCTGAAAGTACTTTTCCAGTCCGCCGGCCATCAATAATTGCTTATAAATTTGTGGTGATTCAACCAACCCATAAAAGGTTCCTGGCTGCGTACGGCATGGCACCAAAAAGTTTCGTGCACCGCCGGGCGTGCTCTTGGAAAGAATTGGCGTTTCTACCTCGTAAAAACCCTGTTTATAAAAATATTCACGCATAGCAAAGAGCATTTCATGGCGCATCTTGAGGATATCGTGCATCTTTTTATGACGCATATCCAGGTAACGATATTTAAGGCGCAGCTCTTCTGAGACCTTGTCCTGTTCATCCAATTGAAATGGCAGTGGATTTGCCTTGTTGAAAATAACAAGCTCGGAAACTTTTATTTCCCAATGACCGGTGGCCACTTTATCATTCACCGCTTCAGGTGCGCGTGCTACAACCACGCCCTTGGCGGCAATAACAAATTCTGAGCGCAGTGCGTGAGCAGCCTGTACAATGCCTGCATCAGCCTGTGGATCAAAGACTAATTGTACAATGCCGGTACGGTCGCGCAGATCGACAAAGATGACGCCGCCGTGATCGCGTCTTTTGGCGACCCAGCCATTAACAATAACCTCTGTATTTAATTGTAAATTGTTCACCTGCCCACAATAGACCGTGCGTTTTAAAAGCTGCATATAAAAATCCTTTCTAAAGCAGCTTTAGTTTAGCAGCTTTTTGGGAAAAACGAAGGCAAAGAAAAATGCCTTGCCTTAATTGTTTATTGATAAAACAAGTGCAACTGCATATAATTGCAGTTTGAGGGAGAAAAAATATAAAACCTTGGAGATATTGTGAGATTTTTTAATACGGTTGGCAGCATTAACCCCGAAAACCATTATTTTATTCCGCATCGACTCGATTGGGAGCAACTCGAAGATTTTATTGAAAAAGAATATTATTTTATTTTGCATGCTCCACGGCAATCAGGCAAGACGACGGCAATACAAGAATTTGGTGATCATCTCAACAGACAGGGTACATATAAGGCGCTGTACGTAAGCACAGAAATGGCTCATACAGCCGTCAATGATATTAAAAAATCAGCGCTCGCCTTACTGCAGGAAATAAAAGGGAAAATTGCACAACAATTTCCGGGAGAAACAGCAACGCTTGAAATGGTTGATACATTGTCACACGGAGCAATTAGTTATGAGACGCTGCTTAATCAGTTCCTTACCTGGTGGACCGATCACAGCGACAAGCCACTAATACTTTTTTTTGATGAATTTGATGGACTTATTGGTGATTCACTCATCTCTGTCTTAAAACAATTACGTTCAGGGTATTCAACACGCCCCAAACATTTTCCTCAAACAGTCTGCTTAATTGGTGTACGCGATTTACGGGACTACAAAGTAAAAACAAAGACCCAAGAAGAGCTAGGCGTGCTTTACAGCCCATTTAATATTAAAGCTTCATCCGAACGTTTGCGTGATTTTACCCAGGAACAAGTACGCATGCTTTACTTACAGCATACAGAAGAAACAGGACAACAATTTACACCATCAGCCATTGATCATGCGTATCACCTTACACAAGGGCAGCCTTGGCTAGTGAACGCACTCGCCTATCAAGCCTGCTTTACCGATCCGGCAACAACGCTCAGATCTGGCGTTCCTGATTGTTCAAAGACCATTACAAAAGAGCTTATTGAGACTGCAAAAGAAGCTTTGATTAAACGGCGAGAAACCCATCTTGATGCTCTCGTCAGCCGACTTACCGAAGAGCGGGTTCGCAATGTTATTGATGCAATCATTAATGGCGCTGTATCAAAGCCTATGGATGATGATGATATCAAGTATGTTGAAGATTTAGGCCTTATTAAAAGGGATTTTCAGAATATATGGATTGCCAATCCTATTTATCAGGAAATTTTACCGTACGTCCTATCCAGCAAATATCAGAGTGCAATGTCAGGCCAATCAGTTGACTATTACAATACTGATGGCTCTTTGAACATGCGCAAGCTTTTATGTATGTTTACAGAATTTTTTAGGGAAAATTCTGAGTGCTGGATTAAAGCAGACAAAAAAAATAAGAAAGATGCTCAGTATACTGAGTCAGGCCCACACCTGATACTTTTTGCCTTTCTGCAGCGAGTTGTTAACGGTGTCCCTCGATACACCGCGCAAGGCGCGGCACTCGGGATGAGCGGGATACAATACGAGTATGCCTTAGGAAGCAAACGTGTCGATATACTCGTTAAAATTGGGCAACAACGTATTGTGATAGAATTAAAAATCTGGTATGGGCCACAAGCATTACTCGAAGGGCTTGAACAAACCGCCCAATACATGGATAAAAGCGATGCAACCGAAGGACATCTTGTCATTTTTGATAGAAACGCAAAGAAGACCTGGACGCAGAAAATTTATCAGCGCCAAGAGCAGATAGGGGATAAAACAATCAGCGTTTGGGGCATGTAAATACGGCGCAAGGGCGAACAGCCTTTGATAGTGTTCGCCCCAAATGGTATACGTATATCTTCGATGCAAATTATACGTTTGCAGCTATCCTAAACAATCCCTCGCAAAAACCAACTCCCTAACATAATGGTCGCCAGCAGCCCCAGAATGCCAAGTACAAGGGCAACGCTGCTCTTTTTTGCCTGGGAAAAATAAAAAATTGTGCCACTAGCACTCACCAGGCCGTAACATCCCAAGCGAACCATGAGTGGCAACAGCGGCTGTAGGAAATACACACACATAGCAAGCATTAGAAAGCCAAAGGCCTGCTTGATATAATTCATCCACTCGCCTGAACGCGGCAACAAAGTAATGGTACTTGAAAAGGTGCCGATTAGGATCAGGAGCACGCCCATACCCATAGAAAAACTAAAGAGCGTCAAAAAGCCCATGAGCGGGTTACCTTCTTTAGCCGCCATACCAAGCAATAATGCCAATGCTGGGGTGAGGCATGGGGAGGCAACAGTGCCGGACACCAGCCCAAAGAGGAAGGAATATAGCAGTGATCCTCTTTTGCCAGCAAGCTGTGTGCCACCAGATAGAAACGATGGCATGTACATATCGTAGAAACCAAGCATTGAAAAGGCAAAATAGAGAAAGAATAATGCTATAGCCACCATAAAGAATGGGCTTGCAAGCCACTTACCAAACATAATGGCAAACTTTGCTGAGACATAGCCCAGTGTTGCATAAATGGTTGCTATCCCGGTCACATAGGAAAGCGCCGACAAGAAATTGTGGGTCATCGACTTACCGGCCTGCGCCTGCAAAATGCCGGCGGTGATCGGAATCATTGGGTATAGGCATGGCGTAAAGCTGACTAGAATACCGGCTAAAAAGGCCAGCAGGAGAATATACCACGCACTGGATTGCGTAGTGATGGCATCCTCCAGCAAGCTTTTAATGTCGCGGCTGCGCTCCTTTTGGGCTTCTGTTTGGGGGATCGGCACTGGCGCGTTCACCCCGTGTGTCGATGGCGTAGCGGCCTGGCTTGTGTTGCATGTGGCTGATTGGTGCAGCAGCACGCTTGCGCCGACAAGAAGGCCGGCAAGGAGTGTGGTTTTATAAAGACGGTTCATAGGAATTACCTTTCTGGAGATTGATGTCATTTTTATTTCAAAAGACTATTACGCAGACGACGTCATCCCAGGCTTGACCCTCGATCGAGCCGAGGGCAGGCTCTGGGATCCAGGGGAAACTGAGAAAGCCCATCTATTGTTCCCCTGGATCCTCGTTTTCACGAGGATGACGTCCAAGCAAAATCAACGCTGATTTACAATTACAATTACAATTACCCAACAAATCTAGCGTTCAAAAGTTCCTTAAAATTATCCAACCCTGTTTAGGATAGATACAAAAAGGCCCGAAGCGGAACTCCGGGCCTTTTTAAAAAAATATTTTTTACGTTACTTAGTTGGTGATAATCTCAGCTCTTCGGTTTGGCTGAAGCTCCCTGATCAGCTGGGCGCGATCTTGTTGATCCGACCACACTACTGGGCGTTCATAACCATAACCAAGCGTTTTGACTTTATCAGCTGATATTCCTGCAAGAATCATTTCTTGTTTTACTGATTCAGCACGTCGCTGGGAAAGCGCTAAGTTGTAAGCAGCTGAACCAACTTGGTCACAGTGCCCTTCTACAACAACGTCTTTGCCCTGATCTGCTGCATCCATAGCTACCTTAATGTCTTGAGCTACGACGGTCTTTTGGTCATCACGGATACTGTTTTTGTTAAAATCAAAATATACGGTCTTAAAAGAGTACGGTTCAACTTGTCCATCTTCTGTTTCCATTGATTCAGCATCAATCTCTATGTCCTTGCTAACAATAGTATCTTCATTTGATGCTAGCGTCTGCTTGTTGTCTGCTCCAATGCCCTCATCATCAACAAAGGCAAAGCTCGAAATGTTGTCATCTTCCAAAAGATCTTCTGCTAAGAGTGGGATATCTTTGCCGGCATGCGCCACCTTGGAATAACCTTTTCCATCAGCCTTTTTTTCGTCCTTTTTGCCACATCCTGGCGCGAAAAGAACCAAAACCACACACAGCAAGCCTAACTTATTCGCTAGCTTATCCATAGAATCTCCTTCATTGACTGGAACGGGGATTGATCCCCTTGTTTTTTTGTTGCTGGCCAAACTTTAGCACATTTTCCCTAAAATTCCTACCCATTACTGCAAAGTTTTATTATACTAGGCAAATAATCATTAACATATTACTGCAAAAAATTTAAAAATCCACTTTTAATACCTTCATTCAGTCATCTAAGTGGAAAGACCTAACTGCAATGAGGCACTGGTTGTGAAAAAAATCTTAATCAATAAAGACAGTTGGCAAACACGCGTTGCCGTCCTGAACAATGACAAGCTTCAGGATATTTACTTTGATACGCATAACAAGGAGGACTTGGATCGCTGTTTTTTCAAAGGACGCATCTCTAAGCTTCTGCCCGGCATTCAAACTGCCTTTGTTGATATCAATCAGCAAAAGGCAGGCTTTTTGCACATTACCGAAGTTGATAGGGCACTGGCAACTGAGCGCATCACCGATTTTTTGCAAACCGACGATGGCCGCGAAGAGTTTACGCACCGCGAAATCAAAGGTTCTCTTGATATCGGCAAAATTTTTACTGAAGGCGAAGAGGTTCTCGTTCAGGTTATTAAGGAGCCGATCAGCGAAAAAGGCGCCAAGCTCTCCACCTGTTTTACCCTACCCGGCAAATTTATTGTTCTTATGCCAAATATCCCACATTTGGGTGTATCAAAAAAAATTGAGGGCAAAGAAGAGCGAACTCGCTTGCGCGAAGTTTTACAGCAAAATTTACCACCCGGCATGGGAGCAATCATTCGCACCACAGCCGAGGGACGCTCAGCTAAAGATCTTCAGAAAGATTTAGCATTTCTCATCTCAACCTGGTCATCGGTGGTCAAAAAATTTAAAAAGGCTAAGGCCGGCGATCTGATCCATGAAGATCTGTCGCTCCCGCTACGCGTCATGAGAGACCATTTAGATGAGGATGTGCAGCTTGTAGTCAGCGATGATCAAGAAGAGCTGCAAAGCTTGCATAAATTTGTTAAACATTTTACCCCTGAAGATGTGGCCAAATTGCGCTTTTATAGCGGTCCACCATCACTCTTTGAACGCTTTGGCATTGATGAACAGATTGAAAAGGCGCTACAAAAGAAGGTCTTCTTAAAATGTGGTGGCTCTCTGGTTATCGAAACAGCCGAAGCAATGACAGTGATTGACGTCAACACCGGCAAATTTACCGGCAGCACCACATCACTTGAAGATACGATCTTAAAAACAAATCTTGAAGCAGCCGATGAGATTGTCACCCAATTGCGCTTGCGCAATATTGGTGGCCTTATCGTTATTGACTTCATTGATATGAACAATCTGAGCAATCGTACAAAACTATCACGCTTCCTTGAAAAGATGCTGAAAGAAAAGGACAAGTACCAATCAGTCACGCTTAAGGTGTCTGAATTCGGCCTCATTCAAATGACCAGAAAGCGCTCGGGCAAAACACTGCTGCAACAGCTGACTAATGTGTGTAGCGCATGCACCGGTTGCGGCTTTGTTAAATCAATACAGAGCCTTAGCTTTCAAATTCTACGTGAATTTAAAGAAGAGGTTAAGCGAAAATCGCTCACCAGCTCGGTAACCCTTTCAGTCTCTAATCGAGTCTTTGAATACCTTATTCATAATGAATACCAAGCAATACTGCAACTAGAAAAGCAACTGAACTGCAAAGCCGTTCTAGAATGCAATGAACAATATGAAGATATGCAGTTCACGATACAGCAAATGTAGCTTGAGGTAATATAATGTCCAGCGAAGTAAAGAGCGTTCTTGATCACCACCCATCTTATGAAGCAGTGATCGGTATAGAAGTCCACATACAACTGAAAACAAAATCTAAAATATTTTGTAGCTGTCCCAACCATTTTGGCCAGGAACCGAACACGAATATTTGCCCCGTGTGCACAGGGCACCCTGGCACGCTGCCAGTGCTGAATAAAACAGTAGTTGATTATGCCATTATGGCTGCCCTAGCAACCAACAGCACCGTAGCACGTACATGCGGCTTTGCACGCAAACACTATATGTACCCAGACCTTCCTAAAAATTATCAGATCACTCAGGCAGATGTGCCTATCTGCAGCGATGGCTACATTCCAATTCAATGCGCAGATGGCAGCGAAAAAAAAGTACGCCTCATTCGTATTCACATGGAAGAGGATGCTGGCAAAAATATTCATGGCATGGCAGGCAAAAGTTGGGTTGACCTCAATCGTGCTGGAACCCCATTGTTAGAAGTAGTTACGCACCCAGATATTTCAAGCACATACGAAGCTCGCGCATACCTTATGAATCTACATACCCTGATTAAATATCTAGGCATTAGCGATGTGAATATGGAAGAGGGATCGTTCAGAGCTGATATCAATATCTCCATGCGCAAAAAAGGCGAGACAAAATTTGGTACCAGGGTTGAACTGAAAAATATTAATTCTTTCAAGTTCATCGCTCAGGCAACAGAACATGAAATGAGTCGCCAAATCGAAATGCTGGAAAATGGTGAGCGTATCAAACAGGAGACACGTCTGTGGGACACAAAACATCAAAAGACAGTGTTTATGCGCTCTAAAGAAGAGTCGCAAGACTATCGTTACCTCACTGAACCAGACCTGCCAGCAATACAGATTGATGACGCATGGCTTGAACGCATCAGACACATGATTCCTGAACTTCCTTATAATAAATCACGACGCTTTCAGGACGAGTACACGCTATCTGCCAATGATGCTGAAATTTTGGTATCAGAAATTGCCATAGCGCGCTTTTTTGAACAGGCAGCCCGCATTAGCAACAAGCCAAAGCAGACAAGCAATTGGATCTTGCGTGACTTACTTGCTTACCTGAAAGAACACAAGCTAGAGCTTGAACAAACCAAGTTGACGGCCCAGGCCCTGGCAGAGTTGGTAGTCGCCCTGGATAAAGGGGTTATTAACAGTAAGGTTGGCCAAGAAATCTTTATTGAAATGATCCAAACCGGCAAAGGTGCTGACTGCATTATTAAAGAAAAGAACCTTGAACAGATTGATTCTGTCGGCGCACTGGAGCCTATCATTATAAAGATTATTCAGGATAACGCCGATAACGTTGCCAAGTATAAAGCAGGCAATGATCGGTTATTTCCTTTCTTTGTCGGGCAGGCCATGAAGGCAACCGGCGGCAAAGGAAATCCTGTATTGATCCAGGAATTACTGAAGAAGCATTTGGGATGATTTGCGTTGCTCCAAGTGCGCAACCAATGCCGACTTTTTATAGCGATACTGCTTAGATAGCCGCAGCTCATCGCGCACCATGCGATCAATTGAAAGCACGATCAGTTTTTTGTCCTCAGTTTTTAAGGTGATCAATTTGGTGCTGGATGCATTGTCAAAGGCACTTTTGAAGGCTTTTTGCAATTCATCCAGAGTACACACCGGTTGCCCATTGACCTGGGTAATCAGATCGCCAACCTGCAGCGAACGCGACTCCTGCACCTGTGATGCAGGAAAAACGTGCGTCACAACCAGCCGTGGCGCATATTGATGCTCTTGTTGCGCGTATTTATACAGCGTTCGGGCAACGCGCTTATCACGGCGCTCAAAAGTTGCTAGGTGATTAAGCGCAAGTGGCATAATCACCATACCACCAATAATTTGATACGGTACTTTTTCAAAGCCTGGGTAATAACGCCTGATGGGCGGTTCCGGTAGCAGCTCAAAACGTGTATTATTACTGTGTAAAACGCCATTACGGTAGAACGACACCCGCACCACATCCCCAAGGACAAAACGGTTCAACAACGCTGATACCGGTACTTTATCCTCTCCCCACGGCACATTGGCTTCGCCGTAGGCATCCAAGCGATAATCATTAATGCTATAAAGCATATCTCCCTCTTGCATGCCAGCTTTGGCAAGCAGCGTATTTTCTGATACACGAGAAACATACAAACCTCCCGGCTCTGGGTTACCCAAAAAGCGGGTTAAGTGTGGGGTGCCATACGTGAACTCACACCCAAGAGTGGGGGTACGTAATAATTTGATAGTGTACAGGTCCCTGATGATGCTTTTAACATCGTTGCTGGGGATAATGTAGCCAATGTTTTGCGCCGTACGCATACGGGCAGTGTTGATGCCAACAACAAGGCCTTTGCCCCCGAGCACTGATGGCCCACCGGAATTACCGGGATTTAATGCCGCGGTAATCTGAATGTATGATTCGCCCTTATAAATCTCTCGCCCGCTGACAATGCCCTGGGTGCTTTTAAGCTTTTCTTGACGCAATGGGTAGCCAAGCGCCAAAATTTCTTGGGTACGGAGCACCTGGTCAGAGTCGCCAAAGGTTAAGAATGGTATTGTGCCCAGGCGCGCGGTTACGCGACGGTAAGCGTCTTTGGTTAATTTGAGCAGGGCAATATCGCGGTCTGGACAGACGCCCACGATATGTGCGTTAAATTGTTCCTTGCCACACGATGGAATTTGAATTTTGATGTCACATGCCTGGTCGACAACATGGAAGTTTGAGATAAAATGACCCTGGTCATCAATAAAGAAACCTGAGCCAAATGATAATTTATGGTCGGGAGCCTTGAAGGGCTGCAGCCAATTGAAGATACTGGTCTGCACAAAGAGCTGTACCACCGTATCCTTGGCCCTGTCCTGTACCATACGCCATACCTGACGATCGGTGTTGTGGTTGCTAATGACCGCACGGGAGCTCCCGTGCAATAATACGATAAGCGCTATACAGCTGACGATTACTGATGCAATCTTATTCATGAAGCGCCCTTCCCCTCTTATGTAACTCTTATGTAATAAGTTCAATATTTTCTATCAGGATTAATAAGACTAGTAAATTCTCTGCCTACTACCCATATTAAATCATAATTTGAAAATAATTTTCAATGGTTACGGTAATGGGGGATTAAAAGAGCGGCCATGATATGCTTTGTTTGTATGAAAAACGGCGAGATCTCATGGCTTTCATCGCCAGGCACCTTGCACGTTAGATTCCCTTGGCAAAATAAACCAAATGTAAAGTATATATTCCATTTGGTATGACTATATGTTACATTGACTTAACACTTAGTTAAAAAAGAAGGAAAAAATGCTTATAAAACGCACTTTTTGGGAAAAACTCATTGAAGCTGCCTGGCAAGAACGGAACGTAATTTGGCTTATGGGCGTCCGTCGGGTAGGTAAAACCAGTCTTTGTCGCAGCCTTCCCAACATTGAGTATTTTGACTGTGAGCTACCAACCGTCCGTGAATTGTGCAACAATCCAGAAGATTTTTTGGCCAGCCACAAAGGGAAGCGCCTTATTCTTGATGAAATCCATCGTCTCGATAATCCATCAGAAATCTTAAAAATTGCCGCTGATCATTACCCCCAAGTCAACATTATTGCAACCGGCTCTTCAACGCTGGGTGCAAGCGCAAAATTTAAAGATACGTTGACGGGGAGAAAAAGGGAATTATGGCTCACGCCACTTCTATTGCAAGAAATGCATGCCTTTGGTAACGAAGACCTTCGCCATAGATTTCTATGCGGAGGCCTGCCGTCATTTTTTGCATCCAATCAATTACCCGAGAATGAGTTTAAAGAATGGATTGATGCCTACTGGGCAAAAGACATTTATGAAATGTTTAAAGTAGGCAAGCGGTACTCTTTTCAAAAGTTTGCAGAACTATTACTAGCTCAGAGCGGCGGACAGTTTGAAGCAAGTAAATTCGCCGGCCCCTGCGAAGTAAGCAGACAAACTATCAACAATTATTTAGCAGTTCTTGAAGCAACGTTTGTTGTACACGTCATTAGGCCGTACTCAACCTATAAACCAAGCGAAATTGTTCTGGCGCCAAAAATATATGGCTTTGATACTGGCGCTGTATGTTATGCCAAAGGCTGGAGGGAGCTTCGAAAAGAAGATCTAGGGCTCTTATGGAAACAGTGCGTTTTAAACGAAATGCACGGACAATTACAAACACATGCCATTAACTATTGGCGTGACAAGCAAGGCCATGAAATTGATTTTGTTATATATGATAAATTTACCAAGTCCATTACCGCGATAGAATGCAAGTACAGCAGCCTTGGCTTAGATTTGGGACGATCAAGCGCTTCTGATATTGGCACTAACATTGCCGCTTTTCGGCGCCATTATCCTATCGGTAAAAATTATGTTGTCGCAAGCGATGTAAACACGCCATTTGAAAGGCAATGTGGCGATGTTGTTCTTTCTTTTGTAGGCACCCAAGAACTTATTAAAAGCCTTGCGCAGCTATAATGTGTACGAAAAACGGCGGGGCCTGTGCCCCGCCGTTACTTTTAGATTAACGCGGCCTTGGAAAAACCGGTTGAAATGCTATTTCTTCTTGGCCTGAGACTTCTTGGCCATCTTAGATTTCTTATTTTTGTTCGGTGTGCGGCCTTCCTTGCCAATCACCTTACCGGATTGAGCAACCCTGCCGACATCATTTGCCGATATCATGCGCGTTGCGGTTTCGATGAATTTCTTGTTTAGATCATTCAATAAGCAAATAACGTCATCGACACAACAGTTCAGCTGATTCTTATCACAGCGTTCAAGGAGCAAGCAGGCTGCTATCGAGAAGATTTTATATGCAAGCATGCGTCCAACAAGCATACTCTCAACGCTGACTGTAGACCCTACCCCTACTTTAATGAGCACACTTTCATTATTTTTGATAATCAATCTTAGTGCCTCACCAAGCTTAAAGGATTCTGGCTTGACCTTACCATACATTGTCTTAAGGTCGTTTTTGACCTCTTCTATGGCTTGTGACCAGTTTTTCGAACATTCAAGAATGTCTTTTGAGCTTGGCTTGAGCATTATAGCTAGGTAGCATTCATCGTTTTCGACTAAAACACGCTTTATCTCTTTTTCAAGATCCTGCAAATCGGCTACCAACGCCTTAACAAAATCATTATTAACCGAATTTCTAATTTCTGCAGGCAGATCACTATCTTTTAGCGGATAGGTTTTTTGTAGCAATAAAAACTCTTGGTAAATACTGTAGTACAAACATGGCACAGCATATCGTTCAATCAACATCGCATTAACGTCTGAATAAGATTTTCCAGCTGCCTGCAAGTCTTTCAATTCTTGTTCGTGTTTACTATATGACGCATCCATGAATGCTTGCATATGCTTATGGCTGCCAGAGAATCCAAGCATCTTATGCATCTGATCACATGTTGCATTAATCAAAGCCTGACGCTCTGCTAACGGTACACTATCCTTAAGCGAGCTGAGATTCTTGATCTTTTCTAGGACTAGAAGCTGAGCGTGCTCCTGCAGCTTCGTTACCCACGTCTCCATGGCTTCGGCTGGCTGACAACAAGCGCATGCACTGCCTGATTCATGAAATATAGCCGGAAGCATAGGCATTACTATCTCTTTGGTCTTGTTAACAACAAGTTCATCGACCCACTTCTTTTCATTGATAAAGAATTGTCTGAGGGCTGGCACAGCAGCAGCATGTCGCTTCTGCTGCCTGAAAAATTCTGGTATGTCGTGATTAGGTACGCGACGTCCACTTGAATCATATATGCCTAGACTGGTGGGCAAGCTATTCTTGCCTCCCATCATCCAAGCTGTGGCAGGTACGCTGGTACTTATGCTGATTGCTACGACTAGAACTAATTTGGTAAGTTTTTTCAGAATATTCATGGTATAAAAAGCCTCAT
>JABCZU010000015.1:0-3152 GCA_013289515.1 Candidatus Babelota bacterium
CACAGCTGCCAGGTAATTATTTGTTGGCGACCAGACAATTTGGCGCGAGATTGCCGAGGTTGCCGCTGCGCTGCCGCGTGGCGTTGGGGCTGATGTGCCGGTGCTGCTAAACGAATACATCTGGATGCCACTGCCTGCCGTTGCAATGTAGTTGCCGTTTGGCGAGAAGGCCACTGACGTGACTGGGTTTGCTGTGCTGACCGTGTTGCCTAGTTGGTTCAAGAGCGGTTGGCCGTTTTGGAAGATGGGGGCGGTGAAGAATTGGAGGGTGTTGCCATTATTTACCGCAGCAATAAACTGACCATTTGGCGACCAGGCCACTGATGCAGGGTTTCCACCCACTGTTATATTACTACCAACTTGTACTGGTGTATCGGTGCCGTCAAAGTAAAACACTGAAAGGTTGGTTGATCCAGTATTTGCTACAACAAGATAGTTGCCATTTGGTGACCAGGACACTGATTCAGGGCTGTTTAAATTTGTACTTACAGCGCTTCCTATGGCTACTGGCGTTGTGCCAGAAAATGAATATACTTGCAGTGTATTTGGACCTTCATTTACCACAGCAAGATAATTGCCATTTGGTGACCAGACCCCTCCAAAAGGGTTTGAGCTGGCTCCAGTACTAACGCTGCCAACCAACACTGGTGTGCTACCAGAAAATGAATATACTTGCAGTGTATTTGTTGGAGTGAGATTTGTCACAGCAAGATAGTTACCATTTGGTGACCAAGAAACCGAAATGGGGCTGCTGCTTGCTCCTGTACTTGCACTGCCAATTAGTACTGGACTGCTACCAGAAAATACAAATACCTGTAATGTATTTGAAGTGTTATTTACCACTGCAAGATAGCTTCCATTTGGGGACCAGGCTACTGATTGAGGGCCAGAGAGCCCACTCACAACACTACCAACCAGTGCCGGTGTGCCTGCAGAAAATGAAAATACTTGCAGCGTGTTTGCAATGTTATTTGCCACAGCAAGGTAGTTCCCATTCGGTGAAAAAGCTACTGATAGAGGACCTGCTCCCGTCGTCACAGCACTCCCAAGTGCAGCCGCTGTTGGCGTACTGGTGGTGCTAAATGACCATGCTTTCAGTTGATTTGTGCCACCATTGGTTGCTACCGTGGCCAAATACTGCCCATTTGGTGACCACGTCACTGACTGCGGTGATGTCCCCGTCGGCAGACTCGTGCCAATTCTGAGTGGCGTGTTGTAGGGCCATGAGAAGGCCTGGAGGCCGTTGGCTGCAGATCCACTATTTACCACAGCAAAATAGTTGCCACTGGGCGACCAGGCACCTGCAAAGGGTGATGTGCTGGTTGTCGTTGTATCTAGAAGTGCTGCAGTACTGTACCCATTAAATGTAAACGTTTGGATCGTGGCAGAGCTATTATTTGTTACCGTGATGTAATTGCCACTAGGGTGCCAAGAAACTGCAATAGAGGCGATCCCAGTACTTACGTTGCCACCTATCTTGGTGAATGTACTACCAGAAAATGCATAGACCTGTAGAAAACCACCATTATCAAGTGCCGCAAGATAGTTGCCATTGGGTGACCAAACGGCCGAAATCAAGGCGGATGTATTTGTGTATACGGGACTGCCTGAAGCAGCAATGGTTGGTGTGTTGGTGGTGCTAAAGGTAAAGAGCTGAATCAAGTTCTCGATAACATCTGCCACCGCAAGATAGCTACCATTGGGTGACCAAGAGACTGAACGAAGATTATTAAATCCTGTGGCTAGGTTAGCACCAATTCTAACCGGTGTACTTGTACCATTAAATGAAAACACCTGTAGAGAGGGCGCCGTGCTGACTACAGCAATAAAGCTACTATTAGGCGACCAGGCTATAGCAGCCTCAGCAGCAACAGCACCTGCAAGCGTTATACTACTACCAACTTCTGTGAGCGCCGGTGTACTGCCAGTAAATGTATAAACTCTCAGTAAGTTGCTGCTAGCACCATCAATTGAAGCAAGATAGGTGCCATTAGGTGCCCAAGCAAGGTTGACGACCTCGTTTGCCAAGCTTGTTGTATAGGAGCTCTGAAATACCGGTGCACTGGTTCCATTGAACGTATAGATTTTTATGCTTGGTGTAAAATCGCCAACTGCAATGTAGCGACCACTTGGATGCCAGGCCATATATGCAGGAGAATTAGTTGTCGATGCCGTTCCAAGTGAGGTAAGCGCACTAACCGTATTGGCCGTAAATGAAAACGCGCGCAACGTACTATCAAGCCCACCGACGGTGATGTAATACGTTCCAGCTGATGACACCGGCGAGATGGAGATGCTGCCGGGTAGTGTGTTGCCCAGCGCGGCAACGGCAAGGATTGCGCCTTCTTGGCTCAGCACATACAGCGTTGAACTTAACGCGTTGCCATCATAGACCGTGTCAGTAATCGCCATGTACTGGCCATCGGCAGACACGTCCATGCAGCAGTTTGCTGACAAGTTGCCGTTCAGAAATGATGCATTCACATTGCCTAAAAATGGCGAGGATGTGGCATTGGAGCCGTTGACTATTGATGGACAGTTGAAGGTGTTCAGATTGAGTGAACCTGAGCTTGGGCTGGAGCTATTGAGCATAAAGAGTGCTGCGGCCATCGATGTGCCAGGCAACCAGCGAACACCGTTAGAACACGGAACGCCAGGGGCAGAGGAGAGTGTGCTATTGTTTGCCGTCACAAAGTTGCTTGATAGTGCTGCCGCCATGCTGCCGTTAGCAAACGAATACGTAGAAAATCCGGGCAGGCCGGTGGCGGCGTTCACGGCGATTTCTGCCAGCGCGGTGCCGCTGGGCGCGAAGGTTATCCCCTGCGGAATGTAGCCGGTTCGGTTGACGTCGCCGAGCGAATCGAGGGCGACGGGATGCAGCGTGCTTGATGTTGCGCAGGCGATCAGGACTGCGGTGTGCAATGCGTTTCTACTACGCTCTACGAGCTTCGAAGAACAAGCTCTACGTGATAAAAGCTTCATACGACTTCTCCTCTATGTGTATGGTTATAAAATAAAAACAACAAAAAAATACGCCCCACTTGGCTCGAAGAGCAAAATAGGGCGTTTGATAGCGCTAAGAAAAATGAACGGATAAGCGTGAAAGATTGGCTTAGGCGATGGTTAAGGCGTATGCCTACCCCCCCCCCCCC
>JABCZU010000015.1:3162-38385 GCA_013289515.1 Candidatus Babelota bacterium
TAGCGCTATCAAACGCCCTATTTTGCTCTTCGAGCCAAGTGGGGCGTATTGGTACACATTTGTATGTGCAATGAATGTGCAACAGTGATAGGCGTTAAAAGGGATCATACTACCAGCTCCTTTTTTGGTGATCAACTTTTAACGTATAACACGCCATAGAAAAAAATGAAAATTATATTTTTTGGTTAAAGGGCGTGTGGGATGGTAAAAAAGATGCCAGCAGACCATCAACGTAGTGAGCGTTTATATCGAATTACAAAACATAAAACGCATTCCCTTCTTGCAATAATATCGTCGCTTGTTATAATCCCTGATCCTATGATTTCTTTTTTTCATGAACAAAAAATGATAACAACAAGCGAAGGGTCTTACATGTTGCGATTGTGCAAATCCTACTCCATCGCCTTATTCCTAGGCATACTCAGTTTTAGTTTTTCGATGGCTCATGCTGCTGATCCAGTAGATGTGACGGTAAGTCAAAAGTATCATGCACTAGGTGGTCAAAGAAACGGCATGGAGATGTTCGACGCTCTTTTTGGTGGTCGCTCTAATGATCCTGCGCTAACGAAATTAAGAACATTACAAGCGTTGCCTGATGTTGAAAAAATGATCAATGGTAGTATTAGCGCCTTAGAGGACGAGCTGAAAACTTGTTCACCTGATAGTGCGAGGTACCATAAAGAAAAGGTTGAAAAGCTTCAAAAGTATCTGGATGACCTGAAAAGGAAAGAAGCAGGTTATGAGTCAGATAATAGGAAATATGATGGGTGCAATGAAGCGGCTAGTAGTGAGATTGCATTGTGTGAGGAACACATAAAGAATTTTGAGAAAGCACTAAAAGAAAAATTTGTAAACGATGATTCATATAAAGCCACCGTTAAAAAGCTTGTAGCGGCCAAACGCACATTAGAAAAAAACAAACAGGCTCATATGCTTATCGATGGGGAATATAAAGATGCGATCAAAACAATATTGGATACTAAGAAGCGTTTGGAGGAGCTGGAAAGGGAAAAGGATACGTATGCGCCTGATAGTGCCAAATGTGAAGAGATAAAAAAGAAAATCAAGATGCATGATAATGTATTAAAAGGTATATACGTCGGCTTAAAGAATGACTTTGAAGCAAGGGCAGGCCGTGTGATTGCCCGTGGCCTTGCCGGTGATGATGGAAAATACATAGAGAACGATCAGGTTGGTACGGTGCTGGATGGCGTCAGGCTTGGTGGTTTGATGCGTTTTTCTAAATCGGTTGGCAACACCCTTGGCAAACGAATGGAAGCTGGTATTGAGGGAACGCTTGGCGGATTGCTGGATGCCATCATCAACGGTATTGGCAGTTGCTGGTCATCAGCAGTAAATAGCGTCCTCTACGATGGCAAAGAGCCGTATGATATCGATTATTTAAAGATTCTATGGAAGGAAAGCCTATCGACCTTGGACGATGTGAGCGCACTGGTGCGCAATGGCTTGAAAGATACTATGCGTACATCGCATGATATGGCGCTTAGGCAGGCGCCGGTGGCACAGGAGGATGTTCCAGGGGCCGGGGCATGGCTCATGTTGACCGGTGGTTATGCGCGCAACTGGCAGAATTGTATTGATTACCTTGATGAGCACCGAGATTATTACGATACGGTAGATGAGAAAAAGATCGATCCTGTCTTAAGGTCTATTGATCTTTTGCGTATACGTATTGTTGAGATACAAAAAATAGTTACGGAACAAAAATCTTTAAAAGAGCTTGATAGTTATTTTGCGTCCATTAAGGAATATATCCCTGCGTGGAGAAAAGATATTAATCAACGCTTCGATTCCCTTATTAGCCTCATTACACCGCCAAGTAGCGTCGCCAACAAAAATGTTGCAGCGCCGGTAAACCACCGTGAGCAGGGACGTAGGCGTCAGGGTGATGACGACGACGAAGATGGTTATGGTCGTTTTAATAGAAATTATTAAGATGATTTGCATATTGCCCCTTCGAGACAGCCTTCGGCTTCCTCAGGGTGAGCGCCGTATTGGCGAATGCCTAAAAATAGCGCTCCCTTCGACAGGGCTCAGGATAAACTACTCGCTAGCGCTCGTGGTGAGGAGCTGCGTAGCAGCGTCTCGAACCATACGAGTGTACGGTGTTAGTATCCTTACCAGCCTCTTGCTGATGCAAGGAACTTGTGCACAGCAGGCTGTCATATGCATGCAACCAGATCACATTGCTGCCTACAGTAAGCAAATGACTGAAAGCTTGGCGACCGCCAAGCGTAACAAAATCCTTGTTGTCGGCGGTGGCGCTGTATTGACTGCTGCGGTGGCTGCGTTGATGTACATGCAAAAGGATGCGGGTGCTGGCAAGAATACGAATATGACCACGGTGAATGGCCAAGAAGCGTCTAAGCCTGAAGCCGCAACAAAGGATGATGTAAATGCTTTATCGTTTTTGTTTATCAAAGACAGCGAAGAGCGTAAAAAATTTGGGTGGCAACGGCCCATGATTAATGGTATACAAACAGGAGCCTTGCTGGGCATTGCCGGTTTTGTGGGCAAAACACTTAACGCCGGTCAGTCCGCGGTGTTGAAACGATTGCAAGCCTTCGGCTTCTTTGACCCTGCGCATGAGCTGCGTATGTGCTTGCACGCGAGCTTGCAGCAAGCATTTTTTGTACAAGAGGCGCTGCAGTTGTTTCAATCCTATGCCAAGCCACCATCTGGTGATCAACTGTACTTACAGCTCCATCACAATATGATACAAAATATTATTCATAGTCAGCAGATCTTTGTTCAGTCGCTTGAGCGGACAATCGGCTTTTTTGCTGCGATGGTGGCCTATCATTATGATGATGAGGTCGATCAGGTGCATGTGCATGCGTCTGCCGCAATGATGGATAAGCTTGTGTTACTGGCAAACCATGTATGCGGCCAGCTTGCTATGCTCTGTCAGGACGCTAGCAACGTCAATGTTGACGAATGCGTGGCCAATTTTAGTGCACTGGAAAGTATTATTAAACAGTATTTGAGTAAGACGTATTATGATCTGTTTGGTGCTGGGGTTTAGGGGCATGAATTATTTATACGACCAAAGCATCCAGTTTTTAAATGGACTTCTACGTAGAGGACGTCGTCCCAGGCTTGATCCTCGATCGAGCCGAGGACAGGCTCTGGGATCCAGGGGAAGCAACAAGGGACATTGTCATGAAAACCTTTTATGTTTATATCGTCTGTTCTGCTAAGAATGGAACGCTTTATATCGGCGTTACGAGTAACTTAGAAAGACGTATAAATGAACATAGAAATAAAAAAATCCCTGGATTCACAGCTAAATATTCTATAGCTCGTCTTGTTTATTATGAAGAATTCCAATCGATACTTGTTGCCATCAAACGAGAAAAACAACTTAAATGGTGGGAGCGTGCGTGGAAACTTGAACTTATTGAAAAAGTAAATCCGGCATGGAAAGATTTGTATGAACAAAGTTTATCTTAGCTTCCCCTGGATTCCCCGATCAAAGTCGGGGACAGGCTTCGGTCAAGCCTGGGATGATGTTTTAGTAAGTTGTAGCTCACGAATACAATTCAATGTGAGTTCGATAATTCAACCGACACTAATTATGACGTTAGTAATGCTATTTTTATGCTTATTCAAAAAAAGTTATTACGTAGAGGACGTCGTCCCAGGCTTGACCTGGGATCCAGGGGAAGTTGAGATAAATTTTCTTAATCAAAATCTTTCGAACAATCTTGCCTCAAGTAAAGTGCACCTTTGTAAAAAATTTCATGACATTGCCTCTTGGAATTTCCCCTGGATCCCAGGTCAAGCCTGGGACGACGTCGTAGAAGGGCGTAGCTTTCTACTACAAGCGAATGTCCTTTTAGCAACGTTGTTATTTCCAATGGTTCTATCCGGCACTTTCAACGCTACCGATGTAACGGTCCCTCCTCCCAACGCCGTCGCATCAACCCAGACGCCTACCGATCTGGCAGCCTTGGTGCAAGACCTGCAGGCCGTGTTGCATGACACACAAGCTGTGCAGAAGGTGGCAACAAAGTTGCCAGACCAGATGCCCAGTGGATTTATCGTTCCTGATATTCCCGATGACCAGACTGAGCAGGCACCCCAGCCCCTATCACAGATACCATTTTATGCCGATTATGTTGCTGTGTACTACCCGAAGGCATTTGTTATGTGTAACACGTATTTTGAAAACAAATCGGTTAATGCGGTGGTCGACGGCCTTAACGTGGTTATTGAGGTGATGGCAGAAGATCCGTGGTTTTATTTTACTAATAAGCCACAGGGATTTGTTGTTGCTCACTATTGGGAGTATATCTTAGACCAGTTGAGCATTTTAAGTGATTTTATTCACCGCGCTTATGTGTATCAGGACACCCTTACCGTGTGCCTGCCCAGCAAACAAAACAACATGGCCTTGTATACAACTGGCCTTGTGCACGACGGGCAAACGCAACGTAAATCACGGCGTTTTATTACCAGCCTTACCCGTGAACAGTTGGTTGTTGTACATAATTTTTATGCGTTGTGCTATGACTATCTTATAAAATTATTTAATGAGCAGATTATTGCTCAAACACCGCAGTCATGCAAAACGGCCAATCGTTTGTATGCTGAACTGTCCTGGATTGTTGAGCAGTTGCGCAAGAGTGGTCATGAGGCGCGCTATCAGGAGCATCTTCAAACGGCTCGACAATTGTTGGAATTACTAAAAAATAAGATTAACGCGCGCAGGCCTGCGATGATGGGAGGGTATGGACATGGCGCTGCGGCTGCGTGATCTATTAAAGTTATTGTTTGTCTTTTTATTGATGATGTCCTATCAAAAGGGCGCCGCCCTCCCCCAAGAGGAGCAGCAACAGTTTATCGACAGCTTTGTGCGCCATTATGAATGCAACCCTGAGGGCCGTTATGCTCATGAGTACCATCCATTCCTGCTGTCGTGGACATCTAAAAGTTTGCATGAGCTAGAGGATCATTTGCGACAGCGTGATCTTGAGCTCAAAGGCCGCATTGTGATTATGGGCTATGAAGAGAATGCTGTGCCAGCCTATTACACCAATTTTTGCCAACCAGTTATTGACGATGAGGCGATACGCAAAAATTATGCAGGGTGGTCGCAGCGGCTGCATAATCGTTTTGGCTTCATGACCGGCTTTCTTTTTAAGGACTTAGATTTTTTCAAGCCATATTTGAGTCCGTCGTGCCAATCAATTTTTCATCATTACGATGTAAACACAATCCCCATTTTTAATGATGATGCGAGCATATTTCAGGAGCATGCTTTTGGTCAGGCGCTACCGCTTATTAGGCAGGCACAAGAGTCGCTGATTAAAAAATTGTGCAATGATGGTCCGCAAGAGGTGCTCACCGATATGGTTTCATTTTGGAAAAAGCTGTACAGTGATGAGTTTGCCGTTGGCGATAAGCAGCTTGCCGGCACACAGGACGTACTGTTTTCTATCGAGTATGCCAAGTATCTGACCAACTCACCATTGCCGCTTTTTTCTTTTTGTATTGGTCCTGACCTGACCTATCCCATCGAAGTGACCGCCAAGCAAAATCAACATGCTACGTTGCATGCCCAGCACTTTGTGGGTGAATTGACAAAAAAATTGACGCCGATTAATGGCCAAAATACGGTCTATGTCTTCTGCAGCTTTGTTGATGGCGTTGGCAAAAGTACCATGCTTGGCAACATTAAAAATTGGATGAAGTGGGGTGGTGCTGTTGATTCGTATGGGCATGTTGATAATTCATCATCACAGCTGGCCGATCTGTTCCAATTTAGCGACAACGTCTTTATAGCCGATCTGCCCGCACAAATAAGCCATTTTACGTATAAGCCGGATGGCCAGGTATTTGCTGATATCAAGACGGCGTTTAAGGCTGCGGCGATCAAGAAGTTGGAGTCGTTTGTTGATAATAATCGTGATCAGCTCTGGCAGGAGGCATGCCAGATGCATGGTGCGGTGGCTGCCATTATTGCCCAGCAGGGGTATACGGCGCCAGAGCTGAATGATCCGGCAAAGCCCCTGTATTCGTTTGTTAAAAATATTATCCTGTTAAAAAAACGGGAAAGTAATCTGTGGATCCCCTTTGAGTACGAAGGCAAGCCGTATCTTTTTAAAGATAGTAAACCGCTTGAGATACGTTTTTTAACGCCACTGGGCAGTGTTAAATCTGAAGGACTTAAAAATATTGAGGCTGACCAGATGCTCTTTTATGAAGGCATTCGGTTACCGCTGCCCTATGACCTGTTTAAACAAGATTTGGTTGATAAATTGAAGGCGCGCAATATCGCCAATGTGGTATTTGTAGACTTTTTAAGCATGTACCCTCGCTCATCGCGTGAAAATATTCGTATTAATTATCTCTTGCAACAGATGAATCTGCTAGATGATACGCTTGACCCTGCCATGAGTTTTTATAAAGACTTTGTAAGTGGTGGGGAGCTTTTGTATGCCTTAACGCATAAAAGGAGTGCCCAGCAGATTAAACAGTTTTTTACCAGCGAAGCAAAGATACGACTGACGCTTTTTGAGGCAATTATTGAACGTAGCCACGGCGATATTGGCGGTATTGGCATGTTGCCCCTGACCAATACCATTAAGGACAAGCTACAGCGATTTGAGCTTAATGCGTACGTTGATACGTTAAGCGGACAAAAGCTGGCAGCCGAGACGGAAAAACTTATTAAGTTGTACGGCCTCTCAAAATCTTTTATTAATATCCAGCAATTTTCATTTGCCCGTGCGGCAGCTTTTGGCGGGCTTTTGCAAGATCTTTTTGTTAATGTGGTAGACAATGAAACCATTGCTGCACTATGGCAAATGCCCAAGGGGCAGCTGCAGCTGTCTACCAATCTGACAAGTGAAGGGGAGCGGGTACAGGAAGTGTTAATGACCGATAAGCAGGAGGCTATTAACAATTATTTTATCTTTAGACCAACGTGCAAGAATGAACACTTGCTGACACCTTTTTTGCGTAGCATACGGGCATGCTGGTATGCCAGCATCTTTAATCTCTTGCCTGGCAGCGTGGGCAGTGATGATACCATTACGCTTGATCGCGAACTTTTTTTAATTAATCCATTGATGTTGGTTTCTGGCGATGATGGATTTTTTTATGTATTACAGCACCATTATCCGGTATGGGAAAAGCGTATTGTGCCCTTTACCATGCGCGCTAATTATCGTCCATTTAATGTATCGGCCAGTACGAGCGCTTATAGCACGATTAATGAGTACGCCTATCGCAGTGACTGGGAGAGCAAGGCTACCAGTACCGGTATTTTTAATTATGATAATCAGTACATTGTCACGCAGGATAATCAGGCAACACAGAATAACTATTATGATGATGAGAAAAATATAGTCTCATTGACAGTGGAGCAGTACCAGAAAGACCATGGCGCATCAACGGTGATTACCAGCACCCAGCTATGGCGCTTGTTACAAGAGAATGTTATGTGGCTAGAAGATATGAAAGATTGGCATCGCTGTATCCAGCGCAATGGGATGTTTTCAACGGACCAGCTTTTTTGTCCTAAGGCTGTTAAGGCCGATGATGACCACGCTCGGCTAATCTACTTTGGTACCAGCTATAAAAAATATGGAGCGCGAGACGAGCATCGCGGCATCATGCAGCTCATTGTGCGGCTGTTTGCCACGCTTGAAATGATTATCAAAGATCCTGACTCAAGCATTGCGGTGCGCTATGGCAACAAAGAGGACTTTAAGGCGGCGCTGCACCTGATTGAAAAGACCATATTGCCACGCTACGCAAATATCTGCTTTCCAGATAGTTTATTTTTTGACTACGATGATGTGCAGCCATACCCGTCGTGGGAGTTTTGGCAGGGAGTTGAGGGGTAAAGGTGCACAGGAGTGATTGTCCAGGTACACCTTTATTGAGGATTACCTAGCAGGCGCAGGAAGCACGTGTAGTGTCTTTGACGATACATTCGGATTAATCAGCGGATTTTGCAGTTCAGGAATCATTGAGCAGCACGCTGCGGCCGGATCTCCTGAGGCGGCAAGGCTTCCCTCCCAGTATTCATTGCCTGGGTATGCATTACCATCCCATGCATATTGGGCGATGAGCAATTTTCCTGCATCATCTCCTGTTAATTCTTCTGCTGCATCACGTAAGTCATAGTGAATCATGATGTGGTTGCCGTTTATTGTAAAGGGTACTCCATGCTTCATGCCACTGTATACCGTTTTAGTAAGAAGATCCCTGTATTCTTGAGTAGATTGTGCAGGATCCCTTTGAGTTGGGTTGTATGATCCTTTGAGGGTAAAGTGAGGAAAATGAAGGTCTGAAATATTGCTGAATGTACGGTTGGTTAAAACCTCTGCATATACCTGCATAAGAATATCCTTTTGCTCCTGTGCGACGAGCCATGCGCTCAGGCCAAGTCCTGTAGCAATAACATATGCCTTTTTGTTTTTAGCCGCGGCTCTATTGTTTGCTTCGATAAGAAAGGGCTCAATAACCATACGCATACGTTTTTTAAAAATTTCTTTATTCAAACCACCCCTTATGGCACCTTTTGCTGCTAGAGGAAAATAAGGTACTCCATAAAATTTGCTCCAGATTCTAAGGAGCCTATGTCTAGGATCGCTGGGATTTGGATCATTTGGCCCATAGCCATTTGCCGCTGTATTTTGTTGTGCTGTGATAAACATGTGGGCGTATTCCATCTGTTCTGGACGTTCAAAGCGGGCACCAACCTGTCCAACGTAAATGCCATGCCTTTCATAATTGCCGGATGCATCGAAAATCCCTTTATTCACTCGAGAGCCGCTATTAATAAAGTGTGTGGGGACAACAACGCCCAATAGTGCCGAAATTGGCATTTCATCGTATGAGAGATAGTCCCTTAAAATTAATGGCGCCTGTTCATTTTCTGTTCCTATTGCCTCAAAGTTGCCGCCGTCTCCTTGCGTTTGACCATCACGTAACAAATAGTAATCATCCCTGCCTAGAAAGGCCAACGGGCGATTTTTCAATAGGCGATCAATAAAAGCATTTGGAGTCATATTGGCATAAAGTTCTTGTTCAACACTGCTACCGGACGTTTTTTTGAGTGCAAGAAAATCGTTTATTAATGTCATAACCTTTGGATGAACGATAACTGAGACGTTGTTGGCGTTACTACAGATCTTGTCCTGCACGATAGTTTTTAGTACACCGGTGTTGTTGCGGCTCATGAAGCCATTGATGGTATTATCATAGGTATGAAATGCACGCCAATTCATAGTGGCAAGAAAATTGTTAGAATTTTGTAGCAGCGTGTCAAACGAGATGGCCTGAGTGCCGCTGGCTTGCCCTACGGAGCCTTCTACTTCGCTCTCCGAGCTCCGAAGAACAGGTTGGCGAAGTAGGGATGATGAGCTTCTTGATCGCTTGGATGAGGCTCCTTTATTCATACTCTGTAGTACATTGAACCATCCACTTAATAAGCCACAGGCAGCGACTATGAGTATTTTTTTTGATGTTGACATGATAAAATCTCCCAAAAATGGTTGAATTTGACGTAATATTCTTCGCACATGACTACATGCCATGGCTACATGTCATAAGGCTAGCAGATTTTAAAATAATAAGTCAATAATAAAATTCAATTTGTATATATTGCCAAGAGGGGGCGCTTTCTATTCTCTTTATTTTATCTTAGGAGGTATTAATAGACAATCGCCTTACAGGTCGTGATTATCGTAAGAATAGCGGATTTAGACGCAGTTGCCTTACTGTACCGCCACGTCAACGCCGTGCAGATCAATGCTTGCATTCCCATTCCATTCATTTTTACTCACATGAGCAGCTAAGGTGAACGCTTTATCACCAAGCTGTTGGAACACTGGCATCAGGTCAGGGCGATAGAAGAACATGACCGGCTTAATGATGCCCTGGGAGAAGACCATGCACTTAACATGCTTGTCTTTCAAGAGCTGTGGCGGTTTAAGCAGGGTGACATCGTTGATCATAAAGAGTGGCTGCGGATTTGCATTGCCAAAGGGCTCTAATTGTTCAAGATCTGATAATAATTTGTACGTGATATCGGTCAACTGCAGCGGAGCATCAACGGTGATCTTTGGCTGCAGCTGCTCTAAGGTAAGTTGCGCTGCAACACTGGCGGCGATGCCTTCCTTGAGCGCTGGCAACAGTTCTTGCTTAAGCTTGAGGCCTGCGGCAAATGAGTGCCCGCCAAAGCTTAACAGCAAATGCTGCTGCTCGCTTAACGCGTCAAAAATATTAAATTCTGGAATGGAGCGGCAGGATCCCTTTGCAAGGCCGTCTCGATCATCAAGGTGGAATAACAACGTTGGTCGGCCGTAACTGTGCATCAGCTTACCGGCAACCAGGCCAATAACGCCGGCTGGCCAATTGCGACTGGCGGCAACAATGACGTACTCATTGTCGATATCGATCTGCTTGTTAATAATCGAGCGTTCTATCTCATCATAAATGCCGCGGTCAACGCGCTTGCGCTCTTCGTTAACGTCTTTGAGCACCTGTCCAATTTTGAGTACATCATCCAGGTTGGAGCTGAGCATAAATTTGACCGCATCACGAGGGTCTGAGAGGCGACCTAATGCATTAAGCTGTGGCGCAATCATAAAGCCAATATCAAGGGAGTTGTACAGCGCTTTGGTCAGATTGCTATTTTGTGCCAGAGTGATCATAGCGTTACTGCGCTGTTTATTGATGGTGTGCAGGCCATGGCGTACCCAGTAGCGGTTTTCGCCAAGCAATGGTACAACGTCTGCCACCGTGCCAAGGAGTAAGAGTTCATAGGTCTTTTCAGGCAGGGCGCCAAGGCCAAGTTCTTTGTAAATCATCGTGACCAGCTTAAAGGTAACGCCGACACCGGCCAGGTGTTTGAAGGCATAGGTGCAATCAAACTGGTTTGGATTGATGACCGCAAGGGCTGGTGGCAGCTCGCCGTGCTGGCGGTGGTGATCGGTAATGATCAGGTCCAGCCCGCGCGCCTTAGCCTCTTGTGCTGCCTCATGTGCCGTGATTCCATTATCAACGGTGATAATGAGGGAGTACCCATTTTGATGTGCGCGAATGACCGCCTTTTTCGAAAGGCCGTAGCCGTCAACTTTGCGGTTTGGCAGAAAGAAATTAATCTTTGCCCCCAGTGGGAGTAATGCGGATAGTGCCAGTGATGATGAGGTGATCCCATCAACGTCGTAGTCACCAAAGATGAGGATTTTTTCTTTGCGTTCAATGGCCAACAAAATTCTTTTTACTGCCGGCTCCATGCCTCTAAGGCCGCTTGGGCAGTGCACGTCCTGTTCAAAGGAGGTGAAGAGAAATGATCTAATAGCTGCTTCATCCTGGTAGCCGCGGCCATACAATACATGAGCAATGGGTAGCGATAAGTTATGCCGGTAGGCGATGCTACGAATTGTGTCATTATCGCTGTGTTTCATGCGCCATTGATATTTCAGACCGGTGACCAGGGTGTCGCCGGGCGCCTGTGGCGCTGCATGTACTGTTGGTGCTTCTTTGCTTGTTTGCACCTTATTCCTTACTCTGTTTCAACGTAGGGAACAAAATCACATCTTTGATTGATGTTGTATTTGTCAGCAACATAACAAGCCGATCAATCCCGATGCCAACGCCAACGGTTGGTGGCAGACCGTACTCAAGGGCTTTAATATAATCGGCATCGTAATGATGCGCCTCTGCATCACCGCTCTCGCGTGCCTGTGATTGTCCTTTGAAGCGCTCGGCCTGATCAAATGGATCATTAAGTTCGCTAAAGCCGTTGGCAAATTCCATGCCGCAGATAAAGAGCTCAAAGCGAGCGGCCGTTTCAGGATCTGTTTCATCACGCTTGGCCAATGGTGAGACTTCAATTGGATAGCCAACAATAAAGGTTGGCTGCACAATCTTGCTTTCAACCAGATGTTCAAATAAGGCAAAGAGTTTGACTCCATAGCCGGCGGATGCGTGCAACTCGATGCCGTATTTTTTAATCAGCGCATCAATGGTAGCTGGCTCCAGCTCATGCGCAGGCACATTGCCAATTTCAATGAGCGATTCCTTAACGGTCATGCGTTTAAAGGGGGCGGTGAAATCAATCGTCTTGTCACCAAAGGGTAGTTGTAAACGGGTATAATTTTTTAGTACAGCGCTCTGAATAAGTTGTTCAGTCAGTTCCATGCCGGCATGATAATCGCCATGTGCCATGTAAAATTCAAGCATGGTAAATTCTGGGTTATGGCGGGTTGAAACACCCTCATTTCTAAAGTTTCTATTGATCTCAAAAACGCGCTCAAAGCCACCAATGACCAGGCGCTTTAAATAAAGCTCCGGTGCTATGCGCAGAAATAGTTCCATATCGTAAGCATTATGATGCGTTGTAAATGGGCGTGCTGCAGCGCCACCAGGAATGGGATGGAGCATTGGCGTTTCGACTTCAATAAAGTCACGGTCCTGCAGAAAGTTTCTGATCTCTTGAACAATGAGTGAGCGTTTTTTAAATTTCTCTTTAGTTTCGGGATTACTGATCAGGTCAAGGTAGCGTTGACGATAGCGCTGTTCCGTATCGGTCAGCCCATGAAATTTTTCAGGCAGCGGGTGCAGGCTCTTGCTGAGCAGCTCAAGCTGGTTAACATGCACCGTGGTTTCGCCCATCTTTGTTACAAAGAGCGGCCCTTGGACCCATACAATGTCACCGATATCAACGTACTTTTTAAACTGTTCAAAGGCTGCATCACCGACGACATCCTTTTTGATGTAGATCTGTATGCGGCCGCTGCGGTCTTGGATAATGCCAAAAAAGGTTTTGCCGTGATCACGTTTAATCAGTAGGCGACCGGCAAGTGAATGCAGGGTGCCGGCCTCAGGGCTTGCAGCATACGCCTCTAATGCCTGAGCAGTGGTGGCAGTTACCGGCTTGTATGATGGCCAGGCCTGGATGCCCTCTTCGCGCATCTGTTTTATTTTAGCAACACGAATTTCATGTTCATTAGATTCAACTGCAGCTGATGATGGGATAGAAGGGTCTGGTAAGCTCATGTCGGCACTCCGCCAAAGTAAAAAAGTAGTAATAATGCTTATTAACTAATAAGCCACTAGTATACGTTAAACTTGGAGCGGGTGGTAGCAAAATTTATTAAAAAGGTGCGTTAGCCTTTTTTCAATTTCTCAACGTCTTCAATGCTCAATCCAGTTTTTTGAGCGATGGTTTTTATATCAAGGACATCTAGAAGTTGTTTGGCAATCTCATGAGCCATTTCTTCTTTACCTTTACGTACGCCCTTTTCTATGCCCTCTTGCATGCCCTTTTCTTCGCTTCTTTTAATAAGAGAATCCTCAACGCTTTGCTCCACTCTACGTGCATCTAAATACCTATCATATGCCTCAAGTTGATCGACGGTAAGCCGGCCATGCTGCAGTTCATCCATTGCTTCTTCCAGCTCGATAGGGCTTTGTAATTGTTCGGGTACAGAATCCAAGCCTTCGGCATTTTTTAGCAGGTAAATCCATTTGTCGGTGACGGTCTCAAGCTCATCGAGGGTCTTATTAAATTTTGATAATTCAATGAAATGAAAATCCATATGCCTTAAGGCATGTTCCTGTGTTCTGACATCTCTAAGGTTATGATGGCTTGTGTAGTGAGGGCTTTCCAGGATTGGTTTGCTCAAGACGCCAATAAAAATAACGGGCATGATCTCTTTATATTTCTCAGCCTTTTTAAGCTGACGAGCAATGGCGAGAGCAACATAGTGCTGAACGCGCTCTGGGTAGTCCTCTTGATATTTAACCTGGACTTCAATTATGTACTGCTTCTCTGCTTGGTCGGTACATCGGAGGTCTACGATGCTGTATTTGAGATCTTTTGTATCCGGATTATTGTTTGGATCGGTAATTGTGACCTTAGTAATTTTCTCACCCTCTTTTCTGTCCAGTACGCTGTTCAAAAAGCTCATGAGAATCTCTGTTTTGGCCTGATTACCAAAAAGTTTTTTGAACGCTATGTCGCTTGTTGGATTTAGAAAAACCATGGTTCACCCCGTTAATGATCATGTGTATAACATCTATTACTTGAGAAAGTGTAACGAGAAAGCGGTAAAGAAACAAGAATGCCCTGAAATGGCTCCTGCCGTTGCAAAAAGTAACGGCTTTTGAACATATAATTGCAAAAAATGATATAAAACAACGTATTTTTAGTGACGTTTGTCAAATAAAAAAATAAATGATAGATTGAAATTAGTTAAAAAAAATATTAACCAATTTTTTGGAGGTTTATCTTATGGTTTCTTTACGTAAACAGTTATTGGTAGCGACCGCTCTGGTAGCGTCGTTATCAGCGTCGGTTAGTCCGGTATCGAGTATGCAGGCAGCGCCAGTGCAGCCGCATCAATCAGGCTATGGCTTGAAAGTTGGTCTTGTGGGCTTAGGTCTTGGTGTTGCCGGTCTTATGTATACCCAGTGGGATACTATTAAGGGTTGCTATTACCGCTACGCTATCCAGCGCAAGCTTGCCCAGGTACGAGCAAAGATTGATGCAAGCAGCGCTAATTTGAGAGACTACCAATCGCAAACAGATACTCCACTTATAAACAAGGGAGTGGTGTGTTGCTCTAATTCGCTGAAGACCATGAGTAAGGTTGTTAAAGATTGGCAAATGATAGTGTCTCAGCTTAGCAATGAAGAGATTTTGAGCATTGTTGATTCCATGACAGCGCTGAACGATTATTACATGAAGGCAGTTGGCGTGATAAATTCTGTAGCATCGGCAAATCTACGCTCAATGCTAACTAATGCTCTATTCAATTATCCTGTTCTGCCCGCAGGAATCACAAGACTAAAAACGATTTATGCTCGATTTGTCCCTACTCGTGATATGACGCTTGATGGTATATTTGCTGCCTTGAGACAATTTGGTCAAACATTTGTTGGTATGACGTCATCTGAGCAAAGAAATGTGATTGCTACTGGTGCAGCCATGCTTCTCAATGCAGGTAAACAAGTGTACCGCGAGATTGTAAACAATCTCAATAGGGGAGCCTTAAATGCACCTGAGACTGGTACTGCAAGCACCGTTGCAATTGAAGATGTTACTGATTCACACGTAGCTCAGCCGGTTGCGAGACCAGTGTTGAGATTGACATCAAATCAGCATCGGAACGAAATGCCTGATTAGGTTAAAAGGAACACTTTAGTGATGTTGTTAAAAGCTTTCAGACTCTCATACCGAATTATTATTCCCAAGGTAGCATTCATACAATCTAAGTGTTAACAACAATAGCGCAATTACCAGCCGCAATGGATAACTAAATAGTTGTCTATTGCGGCATAACTTTTTTAAACGGCGTTTAAGCCCCGTTGTTCACATAAGGCGGTACGAGGCTCGTTGGCCAGTGCCTATTGTGCGTTAGCCTTTTTTCAATTTCTCAACGTCTTCAATGCTCAATCCAGTTTTTTGAGCGATGGTTTTTATATCAAGGACATCTAGAAGTTGTTTGGCAATCTCATGAGCCTTTTCACGTGACGCTTCTTCTTGCGTTCTTTTAATAAGAGAATCCTCAACACTTTGTTCTACTCTGCGTGCATCTAAATACCTATCATATGCCTCGAGTTGTTCGACGGTAAGCCTGCCATGCTGCAGCTCATCCATTGCCTCTTCCAGCTCAATCGGGCTTTGTAATTGCTCAGGTATAGAATCCAAGCCTTCGGCATTTTTTAGCAGGTAAATCCATTTGTCGGTTACGGTCTCCAGCTCATCGAGGGTCTTATTAAACTTTGATAATTCAATGAAATGAAAATCCATATGCCGTAGGGCATGTTCCTGTGTTCTGACATCTCTGAGATTATGATGGCTTGTGTAGTGAGGGCTTTCCAGGATTGGTTTGCTCAAGACGCCAATAAAAATAACGGGCATGATCTCTTTATATTTCTCAGCCTTTTTAAGCTGACGAGCAATGGCGAGAGCAACATAGTGCTGAACGCGCTCTGGGTAGTCCTCTTGATATTTAACCTGGACTTCAATTATGTACTGCTTCTCTGCTTGGTCGGTACATCGGAGGTCTACGATGCTGTATTTGAGATCTTTTGTATCCGGATTATTGTTTGGATCGGTAATTGTGACCTTAGTAATTTTCTCACCCTCTTTTCTGTCCAGTACGCTGTTCAAAAAGCTCATGAGAATCTCTGTTTTGGCCTGATTACCAAAAAGTTTTTTGAACGCTATGTCACTTGTTGGATTTAAAAAAACCATGGTTCACCCCGTTAATGATCATGTGTATAACATCTATTACTTGAGAAAGTGTACCGAGAAAGCGGTAAAGAAACAAGAATGCCCTGAAATGGCTCCTGCCTTTGCAAAAAGTAACGGTTTTTAAGCATATAATTGCAAAAGCGCCATAAAAGCAAGTATTTTTAGTGGCGTTTGTCAAATAAAAAAATAAATGATAGATTGGAATTAGTTAAAAAAAACATTAACCAATTTTTTGGAGGTTTATCCTATGGTTTCATATACAAAAAAAGTAATGCTGGCAGGTGCCATGGTGGCATCAGTGGCAGCATCGGTGAGCCCAATGGCCACGCACACGCAGGTGAATGACTTTGAGCGCAAGTCGCCAAACGGTTATAGATACTTTTGTCCATCACCCACGGTCTTTGGCCTTGTGGGATTAGGAGCGGGACTTAGGTATTTTAATAAGCTTAATCCCAAGGTGCGTGCTTGTTGCGCAGCATCAGGATTGGCTGCCCATTTTACCTATGCCAATAAAGACGCCATTATTAATCGTGCAACGGTTAGTAAAGATGTCTTTATTAAGAGTGCGACGGTTAGTAAAGATGCCTTTACTAAGAGCGTAATGGTGAATAAAAGTGCTTTTATTGATCGTGCAAGTAAGGCCATTACGGCTGGACGCAGCTGGCTTTCCAAGTTTATCGATCCTAGTAGTTCAAAGTAAGTAAACAGTAAACAATTTTTTGGAGGTTCATATCATGGTTTCAAATACAAAAAAAGTAATGTTGGTCGGTGTCATCATGGCATCAATGTCAGCATCAGTAAGTCCTGCTGGTCAGCAGGGGCAATCTAATGGTTTTGGTTTGCGTGGCGCCTTTGCTTTCCTAACATTGGGATTTGCGGCAGGTGCTGCGACGGTGCATTACAAGGCTAAAGAGCTTAAGCAGTTAAAAAAGGCAGTGAATGATAAATGGGTTAGTGTGTGCGATAGCGTTCGTGGCTACCGCGATAGCGTTTGTCGCTACTTTGCTCCTAAGGCAGCACGAGTTGCCCAAGGCCTAGCTCAGCATGCACCAGCTCAGGCTGCAGCAGCAGGATTGTCGTCATCATCGGCTGTGCCGTTGCAACGTGCAAGGATGATGAACCAAGACGAGCTTGATCGTTATGCTGAAGTGGAGAACCGTCGCTATGTTGATGAGAACTCGGTTGTGCCATCGCAACAAACGTTCACCTACAGAATGAACGACAACGGTGCCCCTCCTGCGTACGACGCCATTGTGAGCAACAATAATAATAACGCCAATCGCAGCTCTTCCAGACAGGGAAATCAGCGAAGGAACGGGAATGCTTTGAGGCCAGATGATTATGTTAATGATAGTGATTTTCATAGCCTTGATTTAAACGCGTTGTCAATGAACAACGTTAAAAACAAGAAGCAAGGCAAAAAATAAGTAATGGCATAGGAGGCAGACTTTAAAAACGTCTGCCTCCTAAAAATAAGTCTCTGCTTGTAATTGCATTCCGGCATAAGCAACGTATACTAAACGCGTTGTATAATTCGATGTATTACTAGCAGGAGTACTTGGCCATGCTGTCCCTTTTCGGTTTCCCTAAAAAGGCGCTCGTCCTGAGCTTGTCGAAGGATATGGGCGCCAGCATCTTAGCTATTGTCTTTGTTTCTCAAATGTCCCTTCACACCAGTGCTTATGCCCAATCAGGGGTAAAGCACGACACCCTTCAGCAGTCACTTGACGCCGCTAAACGTGAGCAGGAACGAGCTCATGGCGCGCTGGATGATAGCGATCAGATCGATCTAAATTTAACCAAAGTAAATTCAAGTACCGAGTGCAGTGGTGCCTATTTTGATATGGCCCAAGAGTCGCTTCAGAGCATCCAGCAGTCGCTGAAAGCTTTGGAAAATCAGGTATCGCTGTTGCAGCAACAATTACACACCGCCAAGCGTCGTGCTCAGCGGCAGCATCGTCACGACCAGACTGAAATTGAACGGCTCAAAAGGCTGTTACAAGAGGCTGAGGATAAGGTTGATGCGCAGGATGAACAAAAACAAAAGGCAATCATGCAGCCGCAAGATGGCGCTCATGTCCTTCGACAAGCTCAGGATGAGCGCGCGTCCCAACCAGCGTCGCAGGTGGTCAGCCTTACTCTGGAAGATCAGGATCTGGTTGATGAGGAGTGAGCCTTTGGCAACAGGTACACAAGCTCATTAGTACACCCCATGCATAAATCCTGTCGTGCATACTGTTCTTCGTACCAGGGATTTTGATGCCAACATTGTAAATCATTTTTAAGATGATTGATATCAGTTTCTAGCGTAATAATCAGATCTTTTTCTTGCTGCACATGTTGCTGTAAGCGGCGTTGGCGCATAACGCCGTGCTCGCCAACCATGACGTAGTAGATGATGCTTCCGACCAGCGACAGCAGGCTGATGCTGCGTATGATATTTTTATAGGTCATGCGATTTCCTCATTTAAAATTCTCAAGAAGGCGCTCGTCCTTGGTTCAAGGGGCCTCACCATGAGCGGACAAAGCGCTCACCCTGAGCCTTGGTCGAAGGGGTCGAAGGATATGAGCGCCAGCCTCAATACTCCCGTTAACCATAAAAAATCATTGTATGGTTTGCCAAGCGTCTTGCACTATGAATGCGAACTGTTTCTTGAAATCGGCACTCTGTCGGTTGTACATTAGCAGTGCTAAAGGAGCTTGAGAGGATTTTTATGGGAGAGATCATGATGCAAAGAAATGTAATCGTATACCTAGTGATGTTGTTGTTGCGTATGCACGGGGAGGCAGGAGCGTATACCTTGCTTCCATACTTCGCTGAAGCTTCGTATGGTAAACCACTACCAAATCCCCTGCTCCTTGCAGCCGCCGATACCGCTGACTCAAAAAAGGATGATGCGGCAGCAAAAAAAATTGAAGAACCAATGGATCAAGAGCGTGATATTTATCAATGGATCAAGACCTATTCAGAAGTGATCAGCATTATTGAAAAAAAGGCATTTCGTAAGGTTAACTTTGCAGAATTTATCTCAGATTCATTAAAGACTGCTGTGCCAGAAAAGACTGATGGCCACTCCTCCTTTTTAACCATGACCAGTTACAAGGCGACCAAAGAGTCGGTATCACCCGATTTTGCCGGTATTGGCGTTAGTATTATTGGCAAAAACCCTGATGACGAAAGCCTGCTCATCATAGAGGTACTGTCTGATGGTCCAGCAAAGAGCGCAGGAATACTGCGTGGTGATAAAATTGTGGAGGTGGCAGGCAAAAAGCTTAAAGGGCTGTCCACCGAAGAGACCGTGAATTTGCTGAAGGGCAAAGTTGGTACCGAGGTGACTATAAAGGTCATCCGTGACAAAAAGCCGATGGAGTTTACCACCAAGCGCGATATGATCAAAAATAATGCAACGCTCTGCTTTTACTTTAAGCAGCAACGTATCTATTACCTATCATTACGCGTCTTTGCAGAAAATGCCGCCGATTCTATAGCCACGCTATTGCGCAAGGCAAATGATGGCAAATGCAAGGGCATCATCCTTGATCTGCGCCGCAATCCGGGCGGGATCTTGCAGGCGGCCATTGAGATGGCGGGGCTCTTTCTCCCTAAGGAATCATTAGTCGTTACCACCAAAGACAGGAGCTATGCTGTTGTTGAGAAGTACTATACCCTCAATGAGCCGATCCTCCATTCTGATCTTCCCATTTTTATCCTGATTGATAATTTTTCAGCCTCAGCTGCAGAGATATTAGCCGGCTGCCTGCGCTACCATTCGGCCAAGGGGGCTGGTCATAAGCATAAAGACAAGCATACGCCGCTTATGGTCTTTTTGCTTGGCACGTCTTCGTATGGCAAGGGCTCGGTGCAGGAGGTGATCCCCTTAAGCAATGGCTGCGCGCTTAAGCTGACCACCATGCTGTATTACCTGCCGGGAGATATCTCTATTCAGGCTACGGGAATAGAGCCGGATTTTGTGGTAAAGCCAAAAATAACGCCAACCGATGAGATGAAGTGGATTGCCGATATGTACGGCAAGGAGTCATCACTCAAAAACTGTATAACGGCGCATGAGGCTAACGGAACGGCCGAGCCAAAGGATGATAAGAAGGCCAGTCCTGACAAAAAGGACGATAAAGAGGCTGATAAGGATGGTAAAAAGATCGAGGATGATCCTAAAAAGTGGGATGAGCGGCAAAAAGAGGAGCTGTCCAATGATGTTGCGATCCAGAGTGCCGTTACGATGATTTCTATGTTGGATATTGTTAAAAAGTATGATCATACCCGTGTCGACACCCGCCAAAAGGCCTGTACTTTTCTCAAAGAACATGTGATGACCGATGCCACAATAGAAATTGATAAAATTGGTTAAATTTTATTTTGCTTTTTTTGTAAAGGCTGCTTATACTAATCTCCATCATTGAATTGCGCAAGCATAGTAGTTGATACCTATCGCCAGATGGGTGAGATGGTGGGCGTAGCTCAGTTGGTAGAGCGTCAGATTGTGGTTCTGAATGTCGCGGGTTCGATCCCCGTCGCTCACCCCATACTTCGCTCACGTTGTGAGCTTCGTATGGCAAGCCATACTTCGCTGTGCCTGAGATTTAGCATAAAAAGCGCTTGTCCTGAGTTTGTCCCCTCGACGGAGCTCGGGATAAACTCAGGATATGAGCGCCACCTAGATTCTGAAATTTTCAAAAATAAGCTCGGTCTACGAGCTCATATTGACGTCGGGGCGTAGCGCAGTTGGTAGCGCACTCGCTTTGGGAGCGAGGGGTCGCAAGTTCGAATCTTGCCGCCCCGACCATACTTCGCCAAGGCTTCGTATGGCAAGCCAGTCTTCGCCAACCTGTTCTTCGAAGCTCGAAGAGCGGAGTAGAAGGCTTCCTACTTCGCTAAAGCTACGTAGGACATGTCGTATGGCAAGCCATATAAGCAGAGGGCGAAGTATGCTCTTCGTAGCTAGTTTATCTAGCGAAGTAGAGCAAGTCATTCAAAAAAAATATGTGCCCGTAGCTCAGTTGGATAGAGCAACGGATTTCTAATCCGTAGGTCGCAGGTTCGAATCTTGCCGGGCACATTTCTTATTATAAAGATTTATCATCCGTTCCTTTAACTCCGCATCACTCACTTGTTGGTCTTGGGCCTGATTATTACGCGCGTTTTGCTTGTTGTGCGGATTGACGGCATGGCCGATTGCCGATGCAATGCCATTTTCAGCGATGATTGGCTTGAGTGCGCCGACAAGGCCGTTGGCCTGAACCTGCGCGATCTGCGCGCCCGATTTTTGTACGTTTTCACTAATATTGGTGCATATGACGCCACAGTTCTCACGCAGGTCGCTTCTAAATTTAAGGTCGCTTTCGGCACGTAGCTTTTGTTGTTTTTGTACTTCATCTAGGCGTGTAGAATTCTTCTCACCCAGTAGCTCCAACTTGTCCATTTTGATAGCATTCAGCTCTGTAATCCCCAGGATTTTCATCTGTATATCAGGCGAGTTAACCGCCTTTTCAGCCGCAATGCGCCGATCCTCTTCAAAGCGATCTAGCCTATCGCTTAGTTGCTTAAGGCTTACCCTAAGGTCCTCGCACTCTTCCGTTGCATTGTCGGCCTCTTGTTGGACGATCTCAACCTTGGTGTGCAGGTCTTCAATCTCTCGTTTAGACGATGCGATCTCCTCTTTTACTGTCTTCACATAGTGGTACAGCATAACGCCCGCTGTTACGCCAACGGCCAGTCCAGCCAGGAGGGCAAGGCGATTTTTGACTGACCAATCGGTGCTGACAGGCATTGCGCGCAGGGCTGGCAGCAGCATAAGCGTCTCTTTGACGGTTACATCCAGCGAGGAGCGTAGCATGGTGTGTGCGCTTTTGATATCATCTGCTGTTGGCTGTGGGTGCTGGTGCACGAGGTGAACCATAGTGCGCATGATAGTGGCTATAAATAAACATTTGACCAATGGATGGGGCTTGATGATGCCGTAGGTGAGCATCAGCTTATCAATGAGCGCATCCTCCTCCAGCGTCGGCTGGTCAAGCGACTGGGCAATGGCATCAAAGAGCGCATCAGGGACGGTGGGATGGGAGACGTTAATCTCCTGCTTAATGGCCGTGACGGTTGTCTGAAAGGCGTTGAGGTGGTGGAGCGCCTTGCTGCGGTTAAGCTGTTGAGCGGTGCTTAACGTCTCCTTCAGGTTGCTCAGGTGGCCATTCATGGTGACGGCCAGGGTTTCTAGATTGTGTGCTGGTGATGCGTGGGTGGACGGATGGATCGCGATGGTGGCGGTGATAAGGCAGAAGAGCGTGATGTACAGGCGTGTGCTGGTGTGCATGGTATTTTCCAAGGAGACATAATAATTTAGATCCTGAAACAAGTTCAGGATGACAAATAACGGTAACATTTCTCTTCTTGTCACTCTAAATGCATTTAGGGTTGGGATGATACATTGAAACAACGAGTCTTTCGATTTTGTCAGCCTAAAAGCAATTACCTTGTTTATTTTTGTCATCCTGAACTTGTTTCAGGATCCAAGGTCTCAATATAGCTTTCAACAGAGATCTGTTTCCCATTCACCCAGCATGAAAAAAGTTAGGGACAATGTAAAGCGAATCCTGCAAAAAAGAGAGAGGGACCGATACTAGCGATCGGTCCCTCTCAACTATAACAGTGCTTGAGAACTGTTTTTTAAGGTACGTCATAGATGAAGAATTAGCTATGATAAAGCAGATACTCTATCATAATTAATTATTTGTTATGGAACAAACAACCACCACAACCAGGAATTACTTGGCTAGGAGCTGCATTTATTGCTGCAACAGGAGCAGGAGCAGGGGCTAGATCAGCAGCAATTACTTGGCTAGGAACTACAACAGTTGCATCAACAGCAAGAGCGTCTGTGCTAGGCAGATTATTCACAATCTTGTTAGCTATAAGAGCAGTTGAAACCTGCGCCGACACGCTTTGTGCCATTGCGTTTTGTCCCAATGGGATATAGCCAAAGCCATAAGCAGCACCAGCAGCGATAGCAGCAAAACCAAGAGCCTTAACAACAGTTGCCCGTGTTAATGATGGAATATACTTGCTGAAGCGGCTTGGTTGTGTAGTAGTCGTTTTCACTGTCTTCTTAGGAGCAGGAACAACATTCTTGTTTTTGGCTAAGTACGCAGCTGCCTTTTTGTAAGCACGAACAGCAGCGTATGTTAATACAGGAGTAGCAACGATAGCACCAGCAATATAAGAATGAGCTGCGATCTGTGTACCTACGCGACTGTTAGCAACGGTGGAACCCAATGACTTTGCGCCACTTGCAACACCTGTAACTACACGACTGTTAGCAACGGTTGAACCCAATGACTTTGCGCCACTTACAACACTAGTGCCTGCTGAGCGCGCAGCACTTATAGCCGTATCAAAACGACCTGCGTTGTAAGCGTTGTAAGCGTTTTGAGCACCAAGAGTAGTTGCTGCGCCTACAACACCAGCAGTAGCCAATGCCTTCTTGCCGTATCTAGCGGCTGGAGTAGTATTAGCTGGAGTTTGCTCTTTTTTTACTACTGAAGCATTAGCATTACCACCAGCGGCTGGTTTACGTTGCTTAAGAAGAAGAGCTTGTTGAGCCTTCTTACGAGCAAGGGCCTTTTTAGCCGCAGCGTTTCTAGCAGCTTGAGCCTTCTTGATAGCAGCCTTCTTAGCCATGCAAGCACGACCTTGAGCAGCAGCCTTTGCTTTTGCTTTCTGATGAGGAGTAAGAGCACTAACACCGGGTGTTTGTGTTGCTACCATACTTACGAGTGATAGAATAATAAGTAACTTGTTCATGAGAACCTCCAATATTTTTACGATCTCTGGAGTGACTGCGCCAACCATTGGCACAGTCACTCTACTATATTGTATGCAGGCTTATGCAAAATTATTACACGCCTGGTATTTCGTACGTAAACAATGGTGCTGTTATGGTACGAATATGAGTGCATCTAGCATCGTGTCAAGCAACGACGATAGCGGTAGCAACACTAGCCGCAGCGGTATATATGTTCCAATAATGGTTGCCTGCGTATGCCAATGCACCAGCAGCAGCAAGAGCACCAAGGCCACCAAGAATCTTAGCTGTTCTACTGTATCCCTTAGCTGTAACCTTAGGATCTAACGTAGCAGCAGCTTTTGGCTCAACTACTGGCGTAACCCTAGCTGGCGTAACCCTAGATAGTATATTCCTTTGGACTTCCAGATTTTGAGCTTGTTTAGCAGCTTGTGTACGTCCGTGACCAAACTGTGTTTGGACTGCGGTACGCTTCAATGGCGTCTTGTTAGCAGGCGCTTTATTGACCTTACTTGCTTGTCTTCGAGCAAGATTATGTCTGAACTGTGCCGGACGTGTTGACTGGGCTATGTGTGTAGCACCAGGCTTGCGTTGTGTGTTGCTATGCGCATGTGCCAAGTGGACAGGTGCAAGCTTTATACCATGACGCTTACAGTGTGCATGTAATTGCGCCGCTGTTGCTCTGCGACAACCAAAGCGTGCATTAACCTCAGGTGTCTGCGTAACTACCATAGTTACGATAGAAAGAATAGCGATTAACCTTTTCATGAAAACCTCCAGATATGGTTAAACTATTGAACTGTCTCTTTTAGGCATCGATACCCAAATGCTTTACACCGACCGTCGGTACTAAAGACTTGTTTTGTTGTTATAATGTGCATACCCTCTTGTAGCTAGCATGAGAGACTATGCCGCAATTAACTTCTTCAAGCTTAGCCTGGGCATCTTCTCATTGCAAACGGCCTAAAAAGTGCAGAATCCTTGCATTGCTTTTCAAAGGGTATATATTTCTAAGCGGGATGTGCCCATTCAGGATCAAAAATAGAGATGACATGGATTATTAATGCGAGAATTGGTAGCTTTAGCGCGTGGCAACAGGATTAAATACATATTAGGATATTTTTTGCTCTGTGTTTTTGTCGTCACGCTTAGACTTTTCTATTTGCAAATAGAAAGTAGTGCCCTCTTTTCCTCTATGGGAGAGCGAAATTTCCTGCGTATTGAGATTGTTCCGCCGCGTCGCGGGGATGTATATGATTGCAAAAACGTCCTTCTTGCCGCCAACCGCCCCCTTTTTGATCTTTATTGGCATGGCGGTGGTAGCGGCCGATTGTCGGTGCAGGATGAAAATTCCTTGCATACCATAGGCACTATTGTTGGTATTGATTTTCTACAGGGGGGCCAGCGGGTTGCCATTGAGTACGCCCAGCGCTATGCACGCCGCCTTATATTAAAGGAAGATCTCTCCTTTCAGCAGCTGTGCCAAATTAGTGAGCAGTGTGGCCAGGCCCAGCACATTGTCATTGCCAACCGTTTTAAGCGGGTGTACCCAAACCAGTGCCTTGCCAGCCACGTCTTGGGCTATCTTAATCGATCAGAAAATATTGGCCAGACCGGGGTTGAGCATCACTTTGACCAAACACTGCAGGGTGCGGCAGGGTATATCTCCAGCGTTATTAATGCCACGGGCAAGACATTGGCCCAAAAGATCTCCAAAAATGCTAAGGCTGGCGCCGATGTGGTGCTTACGCTGGACTTTAAGCTGCAGTGCATGGCCGAATCCCTCTTTGATAAGGAACAGTCAGGGGCGCTCATCCTCATGGACCCGAGTACTGGGGCTATTAGAACATTGGTCTCTTTTCCCCACTTTGACCCAAACGCCTTCTTAAAGCCGCTGACTGAGGAGGCCTGGCACCAGCTTTCGATCAATAATCCGCTGCTTAACCGAGCCACCAATGCCCAATACCCTCCGGCATCCACCTTTAAATTGGTCACCCTGGCTGCCGGCCTTGAGGAAAAGATTGTCCATACCGATGATAAGGTGCTGTGCAGTGGGCATATGACGTTTTGTGGACGCCCCTATTATTGTATGAAGCGTACCGGACACGGAAAGCTGACAATGCGCGATGCCATGGCTGTTTCGTGCAATATTCCCTGTTTTTACATCGCTAAAAAGATTCCTATCGATCGCCTGGCCGCGTATGCGCATAAATTTGGTCTTGGTAGAAAAACTGCCTTTTCGCTACCAGAAAAGCCAGGCCTGGTGCCTACCACGCGCTGGAAACGGGCAAATAAGGGCGAAGCCTGGTGGACGGGCGAATCGCTTTCTACCTGTATTGGGCAGGGGTACTTATTGGCCACCCCGCTGCAGGTGGTGCGCATGGTTGGCGCTATTGGTACCGGCTATTTGGTAAAGCCGCGCATGCATGAGGACGAGTCAATTGACCGTGAGCCGCTGGATATTTCTAGCAGTACCATAAACTTTTTGCGTTCTGCGATGCATGAAGCGGCGCAAAACGGGACGTGCCGCGCCATGAAGCCACTGAAGAATTTTGTTATTCATGCTAAGACCGGTACGGCACAGACCTGTAGCCTAAGCTTTGAAAAGGTGGACAAACGCCACTTAGAGCATGCGTGGTTATCCTGTTATTTTTCATATAAGGGACAGCCGCCGCTGGCTCTGGTAGTATTAGTAGAGAATGCTGGCTATTCTTGGCCGGCTATAAATATTGCTATACATTTTTTAAAGCACTTTGAAAAGCTTAATCGCGAAGGGGCGTTATCATGATGCATATAGAACAACAAGACCAGGGTGCACAATCGGTGTTTACCGGAAACATTCTGTTTTTTTACGCCTTTGATGTTGGTGATGATATTGACCTTGATATGATCAAACACAAGGGGCTGGTCGACACATGCGTGATGCCCTTGTCTGCCTATTTCAAGAATTATCATATTCCATTGGCCTTTCGCCTTAATGAGTATGCTATTGAGGGCAGCAGCCTGATTAATGCAAGCTGTATCGCAAGCAAAGTGCACCATTTTGGCGTTATCTCGCTGTGCTACCGTATCCCATTTGAGGATACCTTTGAAAATCTTAAGGTAAAAATTATCGATATCAAAAAGAGCTTTGATGATAAAAGCGAGATTGACGCTAAAAGCACCTTTAAAAAGATTAATGCTGCAATCAGAAAGCCCCGTTTTTATAGTTTAAAAAATTCATACTTTGCCGTTCAGGTCTATCCGCTTAAAGATCAGTTATCAGCCGATGCATTTAAAAAGCTGTATGGCAGCAAGATTGCCTCACTGCTACGGCTTGAGGTGTACAACTTGTCCGATTATCAGCGAGATGAGATTTTGGCCTCCAGCATTGGCTATTACGGCCAGGACCTGATTATTGTTGATAGTGCAGCATCATTTATTTATGACGATGAGTACTTTGAGCCGCTTGAGTTCTTTGAATCGGCCAATATCCAAAAGCTTGAGCTGCAATATTTTGACCGTGTGCTTGATCAAAAACTGAATTTTTTCTACGCGCAGCATGCATACAAAGTGCCGCTCAAGGCGTACATGCCACTGATCAGCGAGCGTGTTGATCTGCCAGTATCGCGGCTGGCCAAGCTCAAAGTGGATATTTCAGTAGTGACCGAGCGGCTTGAAAATAGTATTAAAATGGCAGGCGATGAGTATTATTCAAAGCTCTATTCCATGCTGGTGGAAAAGATGTCGATTCGCGGCTGGCGCGATTCGATCAATCGCAAGCTAAGCATTATTCAAGATTTATACACCGTCTATCAGGATCGCCTTGATACGATTCATGAAGAGCTGCTAACGGTGGTGATTATTATTTTAATTGCGCTGGAAGCGTTCTTGGCGTTTATGCGGTAGCAAAATTGTGAGAAAAAAATCTAGGTTTGCGTAGTCAATGCGATCAGCGATTCTTTGACGTCCTTATTCGCATCAGCAAGTACTTTGGCAATTGCATATAACGGGTAGGAGTGAATGTTCTCATGGACCGAGTAGTTGTTGGTTGAAAATCTTATGCCATATGGGCTATTGTGATGGCTTTCCAAGAAGAGCTGAATGCTTTTAAGTGTTTTGCCTTTACCGCTTTTAACCTCGATGGGAACAATCTGTCTTCCCTGTTGAATGACATAATCAACTTCTGCCTCACTGCCACGAGCATCACGCTTCCAGTAATATAATGCAGCCTTTTTCATAGGATGTTCGTAGGCAAGTAACTCTTGGCCGACAAAAGCTTCTACCAGCAGGCCTTTATTGATAAATTCTTCCAATGGATTCAAGAGCCAATCTCCTGTTTTCAGATCAAGAATGAATTGACTTAGGCCAACGTCTACGAACAGCAATTTAAATGAGTGTATATCGGCTTGTGCTCCCAATGGAATACCATGAGCATCAGAATGCATGACGCGGTGTATAACCCCTGCAGTGACTAAGAGATCAACGCATGGCTCAAGATCTCTTTTTCTAAACTCTCCAACAGCGCTATATTTAAATTTTGTGCCGAGTTGGTGTGGAATGCGCGAGAAAAGTACATCCAGATATTTGAGCTGATGGCTTTTCCCATATTTTACAAAGTCGTATTGATATGCAGCAACCAGGGAATGTGGTATCTGAGAACATGCATGCAAATTCAGCATAGTTTTCCAGCAGGCGACTGCCTTTGGCATTCCTCCTATGGCCAAATAGTGGCTTAAGAGCGTCAGTATTTTATCATGGACGACCTGGGTTGCTTGCTCTTCAATCGGATGAGATAAAATATCTTTAATCACTAGCGGGTGTTCAAGCGCACATAAAAATTCGATGAATGATAGGGGGTACATGTACAGGAATTGGACTCTTCCAACCGGCACACCAACCTGCTCTATGGCAAAGTCAAGTAACGAGCCGGCTGCAATAACGTGGAGTTCTGGCATCATCTCATAAAAATAGCGCAGCGCTGTAATGCCATCAGGTACCGTCTGGATCTCATCAAGAAATAAGAGCGTCTGCCCGGGAATAATTTCCTTACCAGTGATAGTAGCAATGTCCCGCAAGATTCTGTGGGGATCAAGATCAGCATCAAAAAGCGTCTTTGCCTTTTTATTGATTTCAAAATTTATCTCTACAAAGGAGGAGAAGGTTTTTCCAAGCTCCTGAACGGCATAGGTTTTGCCTACTTGTCGGGCTCCCCTGAGCAAGAGGGGCTGCCGCAATGGGCTAGTTTTCCACGTGCCCAAATGATAGTCAATTAAACGTTTCATTAGTTTTTCCCCATATTTTGTTAGGCAACCGTGCATTTTGACCATGAGTGGTTAATATATACGGTAATTATAACCGTGGATGGTTGAAAAAACAAAGTATTTGAAAAAGTTTCTGAAACGTGTATCTAAAAATTAGCGCCCCATGAAGCCCATGCCGAAACAAGAGATTTATTACCATACACTTTTGGTGTTGGCTCAAAGCCGTATGAAAAACCTAGAGCAATCGCCTGGTTTGTTGTTTTGATCAAGAAACGATATTTGTAAATGCCATAAAAGCTGTTACGGATGTAATCTGTTTTCTGTGCCGCATCGGCAAGATTTGGATGAATGCGCGCATTAAAAGCAAATGATGGGTTATAACCGATCTCGATACACTGTTGTGCTCGTTGAATATGTGCGGCGATAAATAAATCGACTAATTCCCCAATATCATAGTTCAATGGTGCGAAACTATCTGTCGAAACATCAGGATCGCCTTGATACGATTCACGAAGAGTTACTAACGGTGGTGATTATTATTTTAATTGCGCTGGAAGTGTTCTTGGCGTTCATGCGGTAGCATATCATGCCTTTGCATAAATTCGCTTGCCATACTTCTTAATCATATAACAGTTACTATACCCATCCTGCGAAAGTTTTTTAAATTCTTCAGTTGTATAGACAAGAATATATTTGGCAACATCAACACCGATAAGTGCCTTGTGTCCCTTTGCCATGTACGCATAGCGATCGTCCGGTTCAGGGGCCTTTTCAATAACAACAAGAATCCCAGAGTCAATGTTATCTTCTCGAATAGGTTCCAAGATATAAATTTCACAAGGATTATAGGTTTTAACAAGACGTCGTGTAATCTCGTCTAGTGTCTTTTGATCTAATGGTTCAATACCCATATTCATGATCGCTCCTTAGCTTGTAACTGCCTATTTAATTTGACGTCTAACATAGTTAAGCACAGACTCCGATTGCTTAATAAGATGCTTCATCTTTTCTTGATCTGGTCTTTTAAAATGATCATCTGGGTATCTGCCCGTAGTTTCATAGGTATTAAGGTCAGAGGCAAATGAACGAAGCGTTTCAAAGTCTTTTTCAAACTCCATACACTGAACAACTAACTTAATAAGATCATGTGTTTTAACGAGTTCTCTATTTTTAAAAATTAGATAGGCTTTGAAAGATTTTTCTGCACATTGCTGAACATGAAAAAGCATTGTCATAAAGGGTACTGAGGACAAGTGTTTTGCCGAGTCTAAGTCTTCCTGGGCTATCAGAAGCCATGGTTCATGCGTGCGCATAAATACGTTTTCCATATTTTTTAATTAAATAACTGAGGGTAGATGAGTCTTGTGAATACTCCGCAAATTCTTCTGGGGTATATACCAGAATACTTTTTGGGAGCTTAACATCAGTCAGCGCCTCATGTCCCTTGGTCATAAGATCATAATGTTCAATATCAACTCCATCAACAACAACAAGAATACTAAGATTGGGTTTATTTTCTTGTAATTTATTTTCTTGGTAAGGTCCTAAAAGGTAGATTTCATGAGGATTGTAGGCCTTTACAAGGCGATTGTTAATCTCTTCTATAGTTGCTTGATCTACTGATTGAACGTTCATAATTACCTTTCTTGGCTAAGCATTATTTTGAATGTAATATCAATCTTGTGGCGGACAATCATTCTTAGGATGAGCAAGATCAGCGATGTTCTTTATAATCATCATAAGGCTCTTTGCATCTGAAGCTAACATTTCTGCAACTGTTGCCATTCCAACTATGTGTTGCAGGCGATCGCGCAGATTTTCAACTTCGCTCGTTTGAACGTTAGAAATTTTTAAATTTTTATCACGAAGTTTATAATACATGCTTAAATCCTCTAGCTTAAAAGTATAATTTTCATTAATTCAAATGGGGTAAACCACATCCTTAGGATGTGGTGATAAACAAATGCTATGCAAGTAACAACCCATGTTATCCTTAAGTGCAGTTGCTCCCCGCAACACAACACTTAAGGATAAAACAATGAGTCGATTTAGTAGATTATCACACTCCATATGGTATTGTCACTACCATATTGTATGGGTTTCAAGGTATAGATTTTGGTGATGGAATAAGACGCCTAGAAATTAACGCCCCATGATGCCCATGCTGAAACAAGAGATTTATTGCCATACACTTTTGGTGTTGGCTCAAAGCCGTATGAAAAGCCTAGGGCAATCATCTGGTTTGTTGTTTTGATCAAGAAACGATATTTGTAAATGCCATAAAAGCTATTACGGATATAGTCTGTTTTCTGTGCTGCATCGGCAAGCTCAGGATGAATGCGCGCATTGAAAGCAAATGATGGGTTGTAACCGATCTCGATACACTGTTGTGCCCGTTGAATATGTGCGGCGATAAATAAATCGACTAATTCCCCAATATCATAGTTCAATGGTGCGAAACTATCTGTCGAAACACTGGCACACACGCGGCGCGGAAAAAAATGAATAATCCGTGCAGCGCAACGCAACGTATCCCCCGGATTGCTTGTAACTACAAATGAACCATCTATTTGTGCGCCCAGCCCATAATGCCCATAGCCCAACTGTACATGATCAAGGCTTGTATCGGTATGCAGCGGAAAGCCTACCAGGCCAGAAAATGTAATACGCTTGGTGTCTGATATGTGTGGACTGTAACCGGCAGCAACAAGTATATCGTCAGCCTGTACCCGACTAAAGCGTACCCCCTGATCATTCGAGGCAACACGGCCAACCGCCGCCTGGGCGCTGATAACAAACGATTCAGGTGCGTAGATAAAGGTGACTAACCCGGCCTGGCAATTATGTTTGACGCCATCATATTTTTCACGAAATGTAGTGAATAATGTTGCTGTAGTTAGTGTTGGGTATTGGGGGGTTTGATCAACGTCTAGATGCTTTGATGTTTCGGCTACACGTATGTTGTAGACAACCGATATGCTGCCCTGTGCCGGTAATAGTGTAAAGAAACAGAGAAGATATTTGCTTATTTTCATCATCTGTCCTTTTCAGCACATAAAAGTTCCTCTAAATCAAGAACTTGGCGCATAGACAAGTTGACATACGTGATGATTTCGTGAGCAGGAATGCCTACCCTAAGCATTTTCTCTGCCATTTCAAACTCATCAGGTGAAACAAGGCGTTCAATTTTTCTGACAAATGGCCGTTTATCCATAGAATAAAAAAGTGGATCGCCATATTTAGCGTAATGACATTTAATGCGCGCATACAAATCAGCTTCTTTTGGATGTTTAATAAGGTACTCTCTGAAGCTTAACAATCTTTTAATATTTGGAGAGCCTTGAGGATAAAAATGTAGATGAGCTATGGAGTCAGGAACATGAGAGTCATTTTTATTGGGATGTAGTTTACGAACAAAGCGACTGGTCCAAGGATATTCACCTGGGTCATTGGACCAGTCATAAGCTTCTTCGACAAATCGTTTTTCTAGGGTATTGAAGGTCTCGAAATCACTAAAAACACCCAAAATATCAATAATAGGTTGTGCGATCATTCCTGGAATTGATGTACTCCCTATATGATGAATTTCCAAAATTACATCACCACAAATACGCCGTATCTGTTCAGCTTCCTGTTGAAACTGTTGATTCCATGCTGGATTATGGGGAACTAAAATTTTTTGTTTCATAGATTCCTCACTTCCTAAAGAAACTGGCTGTGCCATCCATCTACGCCTAATGGCTTCGCCGGACGCTGGGTCCTTCGACGGAGCTCAGGATAAACTCCGCTTGATAGGGCGAAGGCTGGCTGCGCCAGGCGTAGCTCACAACGTGAGCGAAGACTGGTGTAGCTTGGTAAACGCATTCAGAAACGGAGAAATAGAGTTTACTGTTCGCTTAAGCGCAATGCAAGCGTTTTATGAGAGTTCAAGGATAGACATGTGTTTATAGATCTTTCTTGGCGGCTTGTATGTAAAGCCTGCACATCTCACCAGCCTTTGAAGCTTGCCTGCAAAAAAGGTTTACCATTGTGAAAGAGCCTCGCTCCTTGACTTTGAAATGCAATAATTATTAGCATGATCATAAGTGTTTTATGAAAGCAACCACGTCATCATGAGATTGTTATGAAAAAATTATTGCGCGGCGGTTTATGGTATTGCCTACTTTTGTGCGTGGCCAGCGTCCATTGTATGCCGACGTTACTGGCGGTGACTAAAACGGCAAACAAGGCGCCAATCAAAAAGCCTGTAACAAAGCAGGTGGCTAAGCCTGCTCCGCAAACAATGCCAACGACGCCAGCTCAAACCATCAATATCCATTTTCACACAGATGGCAACAGTACGGTGCCTGCTACAACCACTGGTACAACATTGCCTGTATCGCCTGCACCTACACCAGCATCAAGCTCATCAAGTGGCGACTCGTCTGATAAAAAGGACGCTGAGATTGCTGGTGGCACTTTAGGAGCCATTGGTACTGCTGTCGGTACTATAGCTGCCACGGTGTATGCAAAGCATAAGGATATTTCCAAAGCGAATGCCGCTGAGCAGAAGGATATTGATGCTGAAGGCAAAATCAGGCAAGGGTGGGCTGATAGGGCAAAGCCAGCAAAGTTGCTAGAAAAGGCAACTGAGCTGGTAGAAAATCAGGAAATCGCAATAGAACAAGGTGAAAAACCAAATCTAAGCGAAGCAAGGTTTCTTGAAATCATTGATAAAGAACTCCAACTGCCTAAAAGGGCGACAATGGAAATATCGATAGATGATATTCGGGTGCAAGTTCAAGATAAGCTCGAAAAGCAGCGGCTTTTAGAGGATCAGATAACTGAAAAAGGAAAGCTCCTGACGCAAGAAGAGAGCATGAGAGACAACCAGCGGTCAGGTGCTGTTGCTGATAATAGCGCCGAGAATAATGATAATAGTGAAGAAGTGGTTAAAGAGTACATACCAGAAGAACCATTAGTTTTTAAATAAAGGATTTTCGTATGAAAAATGTATTACCAAGTTTGCTAGTGTCTTACTGTGTGCTAGCATTGTCGATGACATTCGCTAATGCCGCAAAAGCACCATCATCATCATCATCGTCGTCCTCTTCAGCAGCAGCGGCATCGAGTAATCAGAGCATGAGCAAGGAAATGCGGGCAATGCTGACCAGCCACGATGGCTATACGTACAGCAAGATTATTATTGATAGAAAGTTTGTTGATCCTGAACTAAAAAAGTATGGAAAGTCGTTATTTGGTACGATGGCCATGCGCATATATCGTGGACTAGCTGATGAGTGGATGGAAAACATCAAAGAGAATACTGATACGGAGGTTCCATTAAACAAATTTAAAGAGCACCTAATAATAGAGCTTAAGGTCATGGTATCAGAAAATGGCGGATTACTTTCTAAGCAAAAAACCAAGTTTCACCTTATAAAATCTGTGGACGAGCTTCCGACTAAAGAGACTAACGGCAAGCCGTTGCGCATTGTGTTAAATTACGATCACAAGGACGACCATCTTTATGCTACGTAATATGGTTTTGTCTTGCTGATGAGTGAATAAAAATCGTACGAGGGCCTGTTGTGCTATAGTCTAACAGGTCCTTTTTTTGAGAAGACTTGGATACGAAGAGGGTGATACTAAGCCTTCATGGTGCCACTATTGTACCTTCGTTGGCAACTTCCTTTAAATTGTCTTTTACCTCTATGCCTACATTTTTGATCTCAAGTGAGCATAATGATTGATGTTTATCAAAGCCAAAAACTATGTTTTCGTTTATTATTTTTGATTCTATTTTATTTGCCAAAAAACTGATGATGACATTATCTTTGCCAAGGTAAACTTTAAACTCTCCAGCATCGTCTAAATGACGAATTTTATTTTGCCATGCGTCTGTGTTAAATACGGGCAGGCCATATTCTTCAGCCGT
>JABCZU010000016.1 GCA_013289515.1 Candidatus Babelota bacterium
AGGACATACGATGAAGAAGGTACTAGCCCTAATGCTCGTTGCAGGAGCGCTTTCCAGCGATGCTTTTGCTGAAAAGCGAAAACGCAGCGATAGTGATGATGATACATCAGGAAATACTCAATCGAGCAAAGGAAGCAGAGATCATCAAGAGAGATCACACAAAAAGAGTAAGCATCACCACAACAAAAAACATGAATGCAGAAAATGCGAAGGTAAGACGTGTGACTCGTCTTGTTGCCACTGTCATTGTCATGAGTGGAATCCATTGGGCTTTACCAAGTGGTTTCAACCTGATCAATGCAACCAGGACAATGATAGAGATGACAATAGCGACGACTAATAACACGTTGTTATTGAGTTAGCTAAGCTTAGATAAAAAGAGCCATTCTTCTTGACGGAGAATGGCTCTTTTTATTTAAGCTTAAGAGGATTTTTTAGCATTGCCTGGATCCCCGCCTCCGCGGGGACGACGTCCGGGGGTATAGTACTTTTTTACAAATACATGCTCACCGCCGGAGTTTACCCTCAGCTTTGCGTCGAGGGCGAGGACGACGTCCCAGAGAAAGTAAACAGCTCATTTAAAAAAGTAAAGCTCAATGGAAACTAATCTTTATACTGACCGTAGTTCAGCAAGAACTCGGTGAGCAGGCGAATGCTGGCTCCCGTTGCTCCCTTGCCAACATAATTGATGCCAGGTACATCATGCGCCGTACCGGCAATATCTAAGTGGACCCAGCGCGATTTCTCAACAAAATTTTGTAGGAAACATGCGCCAACAATGGTGCCGCCATAGTAAGCAGATGAGCCATTATTGTGAATATCGGCAACATCGGTTTTTATGGCCTCTTTAAAATCGTCATCAAGCGGTAGCTGCCAGGTGCGATCGCCGGTGGCCTTGCCAATAGCAAGTAATGCGCTAGCAAGCTGATCGTCCTTGGTTAACACAGCGGTATAAAAGTGCCCAAGGCCGTGCTGCACCGCGCCGGTGAGTGTGGCGATATCGATGATGATATCGGGCGAATAAAATTTTTCTGCATAGCACAACGTGTCTGACAAAATGAGACGACCCTCAGCATCGGTATTGCGGATTTCAACCGTCTTGCCGTTCATGCAGGTGATAATGTCATCAGGACGCGATGCCTTGCCACTTGGCATATTTTCTACCAATGGGGTGAGGCCGATAATGTTGATAGCGGGCTTAAGCTGCCCAAAAAGTCCCATCATAGCAATCACCGAGGCTGCGCCGGACATATCAAATTTCATGCCGCTAATGCCGCTGGTTGGCTTGATGTTGATACCGCCTGTATCGAAGTGGACGCCTTTGCCACAGAGTGCGATTGTCGGTGCATTGGCTACCGTGGTCTTGTATTCCAGAACCACAAATTTGCCATCTTGGTCAGAGCCGGCATCAACGGCACAAAAGCCACCCATGCCAAGCTCAAGGGCCTTTTCACGGCCAAAAATAGTGTGCTTAAGGTTGTGTGCGATTGCTATTTTTTTAGCCTCTTCGCTCAGTACGGTGGGCGTCATGACATTGGCAGGAGAGTCAGCCCAGCGACGTGCTTTGTTGATCGTCTGGCCAATGAGGTTTGCCGTCTCCAGAGCTGTTGCAGCATCAGCAGTATTTTCGGTAGCCATCAACAACGTGACGGTCCATGGATCCTTAAGCGCTTCGGGCTTAAAGTCTATAAAATCGTATGTACTCATGTGCGTAGCAATGACAACATGGTGCAGCAACTGTGCACTGGTTAGACCATAGAGTGTTGATTCAGGAAGCGCGATACAAGCCGTTTTAAGGCGTAATTTTTTAAGCGTTTGTAGCGCTGTGCACAGGCCACGGCGGAGTGATTCAAGTTCGTGATGATGCCCTCGCTTGAGCGCGCCAAGGCCAATAAAAATAATGGTCGCAAGCTTGGCGTTAAGCGTGCCGGTGAAGGCAAATGATTGACCGCATTTTCCCTCAAAGCGATTGCGTTTTAAGATTTCAATAAGCGCAGAGTTTTCTTGTTCAATGGTGGAAAGTGGCGCTGTTGGTGTTACAGATGCAAGCTTGTCGTCACAAAAGATGATATAAGCTTCGCTCGGTTGCTGCCAACATGGGGATTTTGTTAATTGGATGGTAATCATAGAGAGATCCTTTCTAACGTTGTTGATAAACTGCAAGGCCTTCTTGAAGTACCTGCAGACATAAAAGGGCGCATTTAAGGCGGGTTGGACCCAAGGGGATGCCGATCAGCGTGCTGATGTCATCCTTGGTAAGCGCCATGACCGCTTCAATCGTATTGCCAACGCACATCTCGGTAAGCATTGATGTTGCAGCTTGGCTAATAACGCATCCCGAGCCCTCAAAGCCAAGGTCGGTAATGACGTTATCATTGACAGTGCCCTCTATGGCAATGCGATCGCCACATGAAGGGTTATAATCACCAGCCTTAAAATCGTGCGTAGCAAGTTTTTTGCGGTGCTTTGGGTATTTGTAATGTTCAAGAAGCTCTTCTTGATAAAGTTTGTCATTCATAGTATTAATGCTGATTTTAGCAGGTTTAAAGCATGTGTACATGCCTGTAAAAATAGTTCAATGTCCTGAGGGGTATTGTAAGCTGTGACGCTTACGCGTATTAATGAAGAGGTGTCCAGGCTGCTTACAAAAGGCTGCGCGCAATGGTGACCAGCGCGCACGGCAATGCCATCTTGGGCAAGCAGAGAGGCCAGGTCGTGGGTGTGAATATCCTTAATGGCAAAGCAGACCAAATGGCCGGCCGTGGCAAGCGATGCTAAGTTGCCAATAATGGTAACACCGTCTATGGCCAGCAAGCCATCAATAAGCTGTTTGCACAGCGCTGCTTCATGGATGCGTAGCTGGTCAAAAGTAATATGCCCATCAATATAATCAATGGCAGCGCCAAGACCTATAACGGCGGCAATGGGTGGCGTTCCGGCCTCAAATTTTTGCGGTGCTTTTGCCCAGGAGGCACCTTGATAGGTAACTTCCCAAATCATGGAGCCACCAACTTGGTATGGTTGGACTGTGTCGTGTAGCTCTTTTTTTATGTACAGAACACCCACGCCGGTTGGTGCAAACATTTTGTGGCCAGAAAAGGCGAGAAAGTCAGCATCCAGCGTTTGGACGTCAATTTTCTGGTGTGCCACGCTTTGGGCTGCATCGACCAGGACGCGTGCACCAAGGGTGTGAGCCGTTTTAATAAAATTTTCCAATTGATGAGTGCCCTCATTCCATACATTGCCCAGTACATTTGAACTATGTGCAACGGCAACCAGCTTGGTCTTTGGACTTAGGTATGCTTCTGGATTATCAAATTGATACGTTATTGGATTAAGCGGCAAGTAAACAATGCTAGCCCCGGTTGCCCGTGCAACTTCTTGCCACGGAACCAAATTTGCGTGATGCTCAATGCTGCCAACCAGCACCTGATCGCCAGGTTTGATGGCCTGAAGGGCCCAGGCTTGCGCTATAAAATTGATGCTTTCTGTTGTGCCCTTGGTAAAGATAATTTCACAACGGTCCTTGGCGTTAATAAAGCGGGCAACCTTATCCCGCACCGCCTCATAGGAGGTTGTAGCCGCTTCACCCATTGGATAGAGCGTACGGTGTACGGTGGCGTAAGCATGGGTGTAAAAATTGGTGATGGCATCAATAACTACCTGAGGCTTGTGCGTTGTTGCCGCATTATCTAGGTAGACCAATGGTTTGTCCCGGTGGGACTTGAAGATTGGAAAGTCATTGCGAATTTTCAGTGGGTTCATACATACCTGGGGTTGCGTGGGCGACGTGTGCTAAACTTGTACGATCCAGTATACCGTAAAAAAAAATAGCCTGCCAGGGGGATAAAGGCCGTGCGAACAATCACGAATGTACTTATTGCCAACCGCTCAGAAGTAGCCCTTCGTATTCAAGCCGCCTGTGGGCTGCGAGGGCTGAAAACGGTGGCGATTTTTAGTCCAGAAGACCGCTATGCTTCGTACGTTTATCAGGCTGATCAGAACCACCAGCTATCAGGCTCTGGGTACCAGGCATACTGCAACCAGGATGAAATTATCAGCATTGCCAAGGCAACCGGTGCCGATGCTATCCATCCTGGATACGGCTTTTTGGCTGAAAATGCTGTTTTTGCCCAGGCAGTGATCAATGCCGGACTGGTATGGATTGGCCCACGACCGGAAGCGATGGCTCTGATGGCCGATAAGCATACAGCGCGCACCATCATGGCACAGGCTGGGGTGCCGGTACTGCCTGGTTTTATGGTGAGCAGCACCACAGATCCAGCCGACCTACTTGCTAGGGCTCAGGCCATCGGCTTTCCTCTGATTATCAAAGATCCGCAAGGAGGTGGGGGCAAGGCTATGCAGGTGGTGCACACCCCTTTTGACGTTATTCCTGCCTTTAATGCAGTGGCACGCCAGGCAGCGGCGCTTACCGGTAGCAACCAGCTGCTTATTGAAGCCTATATTGCGCAAGGACGTCATGTTGAAGTACAGGTTGCTGGCGATGGCACACGTTGGGTACATCTGTTTGAGCGGGAGTGCTCTGTGCAACGGCGGCACCAAAAGGTTATTGAAGAGGCTCCATGCCGCTTTATCAGCCAGGAAGTGCTTGCAGCCATGTACAATGCAGCACTCAAAGCTGCCGCTGCTGTAGACTACGATAGTATCGGAACGGTGGAATTTATTGTGACGCCAGACGAGCGCTTCTATTTTCTGGAAATGAATACCCGTTTACAGGTTGAGCATGCCGTTACCGAGATGGTTACCGGCATTGATTTAATCGATCTACAGCTTGAGATTGCCCAGACTGGCCGGCTGTCATTGCAGCAGGAAGACATTGCCATGCGCGGACATGCACTTGAATGTCGACTCTATGCTGAAGACCCTGTACAGCACTTTTTTCCGTCTACCGGCGCGCTTGAGCATGTTTTCTTTCCTCGATACCCTTTTGTTCGTTTTGAGCACGATATAGCGACTGGCACGTTGGTAACATCACTATTTGACCCTATGATTGCCAAAATTATTAGTTTTGGCCGCAATCGGGATGAGTGTATACGCCGTATGCAGCAAGCACTGGCTGGTAGTCGCCTAGTGGGAGTGGCTACTAACAAAGACCTGTTACAGGCAATTCTTGCAAGCGATGCAATGCAGCTCGGCCAATTTTATACTGCTTTGCTGGATAATCCTGCTTTTGTTAGCAGTCTGCTGGCAATGTTTAAGCAGCCAATCAATAGTCACGATGCGATTCTTGCGGCTATTGCGGCACTGCTGTATGAACATGAGCTACAGGTGATAAAACATGAGCCTCGCATTATGCCAAGCCGTCGCTGGAGGACGCAACGATGGCGCTAAAAAAGCTGTTTGTTAATGGTAGCTTGCAGATATTGAAGGTGGCGTGGCGAAAAGAGATCTTGCATATCACATGCTTTGACCAACATGGCGATGAGCGTGAATATGTTGCTCGCGATGTTGTAATGAATAAGGCAACCAATACCCTTTGCTTTACCCTGGGATCGCGGTCTTATCAGGCTATAATTTTTAAAGTCGGCGCTCGTCCTGAGCCTGTCGAAGGATACGAGCGAACATTAACGGCGCCTAGCAATCAGCCCATGGGCAGTTTTAAGGTTATTTTCCCTCACACCGCCATACCATATAGCGTTAGCAGCGACATTAGCACAGAAAATGTTGACCCTAAGGTACACAGAGCCCAATCATTGATCATCAAAAGCCCACTGGCTGGTCGTGTAACGAGCATGCTGGTTCTGGTTGGCCAACAAGTTGGTAGTGGTACACCATTAATGACGATTGAATCGATGAAAATGGAAAATGAGATTACGGCTACCCGTACTGGGGTTGTTAAAACTATTTCCATCAAGGTTGGTGATGTGATACAACCTAATCAAACGTTGATTGAATTTGAAAATGAAGGAGAGCTCTATGCAACATCCCCAACAAGTTTCGAGCAAAAAATTATTGAAAATACATGATATTGCCGAAGCACTTAATATTAAAAAGTTTGTTATTAAGCTTTGGGAAAAGGAATTTGGCTTTGACACAGAGCAGCCCAAGGGTGGGCAGCGCCTCTATTCAAGCCAGGATCTTAAAATATTTCAACACATTAAGGAACTGTTGCACAAGCAAAGCATGAGCATAGAAGAGGCCAGGCTGCAGATTGCCCAGTTATACCAAGTGCCAGCAACGGCTGCTACGGCATTATCGGCAACAACGGAGGTGGCAGAAGTAGTAGAAGAGGCTATTGGTAGCCAAGACGTTTGGCAAGCTCCTCTACAAGAGCCTATTGTGTCCTCTGCAAACACCTATAGTGCAGCTAGTCAGACAACGTTGTCTGACCAGGAGGTTGATGCCGCTATAGAAGGTAATAGCAACGGTGAAATGCCAGAGGGCCACGACGTCCCCGCTCTAGTTATGGAAGAGCTGTCAGCCTTGTCCGAAGCCATCCAACCAGCAGCAGTGCCTCAATGTTGTGCCAATACCAAAGAAATTCTTGCCGGTATGCAAGAGGTCAAAGAAAGGCTCTTAGTATTAAGGAAGCAATTGACCAAAGAAGGGTAGTTTTTGGGGCCTCTTGTATTGAATTGGACATGAATGTGATAGCAAAATACGAAAAATATTTACAAGTTGAAACAAATTTTATTATGATAGGGTTAGGTAAAATATTTTTATTCACATTCTAATGTTTAGGAGGGTTTCGTAATGAAATTCACACGTCTATCTATATTAAGCTTGGTATGCCTAGTGTTTGGGCACCAGCTTAGTGGCAGCACAACCGTGGCAACACCAGTTGCACACCCAGCGCTACCGGCTCATACCGTTGCGGTAAAGCCAATTGTTCATGCCCCTGTGGGAACGCCATCGCCTTACATTACGGCTAGTCTGCAAAAAAAGCTGATTGAAAAGGCACAGGCGGCAAGAGCCAAGGCACTGGCAAAGGTCAACAAGACACACAAGATAATATCACCAACAGGCCAAACAAAAAGTGGTGCAACGGTGATAACAGCGCCAAAAACTGAGGCAACTACCGTAGTTGATGCAGAAGGCGCACAATTACGTTATGGTGATTATGTTCAATTAGTTTCAGGTGCTATTACGCAAACCGCATCTGGCACAACAGAAGATTGCTTGACGGGGGTTACTGACAAGGCTACTGGTACTCCTGAATTCGTCGTTGCTTCAATCATTATTCCTGCGCCACCGGTTGAACCAGTAAGTACACCCGCAAAGGTACAGTCTCTTACAAGCTTTATGACTGCACCAACTACGCCACCAGCGCCAGCCACATCACCACGCTCACAAACTAACTTTGATCCAACTTGGTTTCGCTTTTGTGGTGCATGTACCTTACAAGCTGATGGAACAACATTAGTTGCTGCTAATAATGATGGCACTCCTATAAAAAGTAACAGTATTGTTTCCTTGCGTTCAGTAGCTACAGGACACTATCTAAGCGTGCCTATGACGGTGAACGGAACAACGCATGAAGTTGTAAACTTTGTCTTGGCCGTTGTCAGCCAAACAACCGAAGCCACGGCAAGTACAACTACTGCTAGCAAACACTATGCTCAGACTAAATATACAATTACCTTACAAGCATCTGCAACACAAAGTGCAGCTACTAGTACTGCAGCAGGTACCAGTACCGCAACAACAGCTGCAACAGGTACCAGTACCGCAAGCACTAGTGCTACTGCACCCGCAGTTGTAACACTTCCAACAAGCTATTTATCCGCTACGGGCAGTACGCTTATCTTCGCTACAACACCTGCAGATTGGATGATTGATGCGATGAAGCCATACGGTTCAACCGGGGAAGATAGTGCAGCATCACTGGCACAAGACATGTTAAAAGCCGAGATACCATCAGCAGTGTCAACGACGGCAGCGCCAACAACGGTGTCAAAGCTTGTAGCGCTTGGCTCAGCTATTCCACTGGCTACAGCGCCAATAGCAATGGCTTTTGCGCCAAACAGTATGTATGCAGTAGTAGGAAATACAAATACTATTCAAGCTTATTTACTTAAGGGCAGCACATTTTCAGCAGTTGGGAGTGCAACACTTTCTGGAGTTCTTGCTGGTGCCAATAGCATACAAATAAGCGCTGATAATCATATAATTGTTGGTACGCAGGATGGCAATATAGCCCTGTACACAATCAATATGGCTGGTGTGTTGACCAAAGTTGCTAGCACACCATCAGGTGCCGCAGGTTCTAATTATGCTATTGCAATACCGCCTATAGGCGATTATTTTGTCGCTGGCAACTATAATGATGGCCAGATTAGATACTATTCATACACTGTTAGCCCCGCTACTACCACTACCGCTGCGGTTACCACAATTTCTTCGCTGCTAGGCAGTGGTGGATCACTAGGACAACCAGCCAGCATTAGCTGGTCGTCATCGCATAATATGATTTTTACGTATAGCAATAGTGGCTCTATGTGGACCTCATTAGTTAATGGCCGTACAATAACATTGAATCCATCAACAATGGCAATAACAATGCCATCAGGCATAAGCACTATTAGAGACGTTGCCTTTTCGCCGAATGGTAGCTATTTAGCATTAGCTGGCACAAGCAACGTAGGCTTGCTGAATTGTCCTAATGCATCATCAATGATACCAGCAGGCGGTGTTTTTCCAACGAGCGGAAACACATGCATAGCATGGTCGCCGGATAGTAAGTATCTGGCCATAACAACGCCTAGCCAATTGGAAATCTGTACAGCAGCTACCACTGGCCTAACAGTACTTACTCAAACATCAGGCATTTCTAATCCGATCGCGGTTGGATGGGCTGGTCATATAATTGCAGTTGCTAACAGCAATAGCTTATCATTCTTCCAAGTTGAATAAGCTAGAAACGCTGCAGTTGTTCAGATAATGGTGCCGTAACTAAGCACCACAACTATGAAAGACCGGGGTCGTACACATAACGACCCCGGTCTTCTTTTTGCAAAAAACTATCTTTACTTATTGCCAATTTGATATTGTTGACCTAAAGGAGCATGATCCTGAGTACATGTGATTGTATGGTTCAGCAAAATAAAGAGGGCATAAGGAATGAAGAATTTTGGAGTGCGAAAGCTTATTTGGTCCAGATTTATATTGAGTGTTGTCTTATGTCTGCTTGCGCATGTTGATCAGGTATCAGCGGCTTTTCCTACGTTTACTTCGTCGACTGGTGCAGCGAGCCAAGGAACGAGCGACGGAAGTGCCAGCAACCCAACACTTACTAATTTTATGAATACACTCAATGATGATACTAATCCCAATGATTCAACATACAATACTGCATATCTTCAAGCATTTAGTAAGGCTGCCCTTGCCCAGTATAAGGCGCAGCCTTCTAATCCCTTGGCTATAGCAATAGGGCTAGCGGATGGCCTTATTGACGGCATAGCAGCAGCAGATGCTGGTGATAGTAGCGCACCAAATATCGGTCCGAGCTATCAAGCTACATTCCAAAGTACATACCCTCAAGGTTTTCCAAGCTATATCTCCTCGTATGGGACTGGTACTTCCAATGGCTACAATGGCGCAATAAATGCTTTAATACCGATGGCTGCCGCAGCAGGGACCACTGATGGAACAAATGATGGACAAGCAGCTGGAACAGCAGCAACTGGGACAACGGCTATAACAGTAATTACGACAGGTCCGGCATCAGCTACAAAACCGCCAGCAAAGATGCCATCAACCTATACAGGTACACAGCCGTCAGCCTATGTCACCAGTTATAATGTAGCCTATATCATTGCCTACAACTTGGTCGTGGCAGCAAACAAGGGGGCAAATGATGCTACAACACCAACAAAACAGATGACGGCAATAACAGCAGCACCTCAGACATTAAAAATGCCAACAACAACACCGGCATACACATCAGCTCAGACATCTGCCTTCCAGACTGCCTATGTGAATGCGTTCAATGCCGTGGCGTCCAAAAATGCCTCAAATGCAACAGCTGCGACCAATGCCACCAATGCAGGTAAGCAGGGCACCACTGATGGAACAAAGGCTGGAACAGGAACAACACCCATAGCCGCATTTCCGAAGGCAGCTACGGTACCATTGCCATACAATACGACGACACTGGCGCCTATCTACCAGGCAGCTTATGTCATTGCCTACAACGTAGTGGTTGCTGGAAATATGGGAACGGCTGATGCTACAACATCAGGACAGACTACGCCAACATCAGCAGCCAAGGCGCCACAGCCGCCAACAACATCACCGGCATACACATCGGCTCAGACAACGGCCTTCCAGGCTGCCTATGTGAATGCGTTCAATGGCGTAGCGTCAACAAATGCGACAAAGGCAACAGCTGCAACCAATGCAGCCAATGCAAGTACTCAGGGCACCACTGATGGAAAGAATGCTGGAACAGGCACAACACCAATAGCCGCATTTCCAAAGACAGTTACGGTACCATCACCATATAATACAACGACACTGGCACCTATCTACCAGGCGGCCTATGTTATTGCCTATAACTTAGTCGTCGCTGGAAATATGGGAACGGCTGATGCTACAAAATCAGGACAGACTACGCCAACATCAGCAGCCAAGGCGCCACAACCGCCAGTAACATCACCGGTATATACGATGGCTCAGACAACTGCCTTCCAGGCAGCCTATGTGAATGCGTTCAATGCCGTGGCCTCAACAAATGCTACCAATGCAAATAAGGCGGCAAGTGCCGCCAGTGCTGCTGCCGCGGCCGCCGCTGCTGCTGCTACGACAACAGCAAACAACAATGCAGCCGCTGGTAGTCAGGGAGGAATTGATGGCAAAGCTGATGGACCAGGAGCGGCTGGAACAACCACAACACAAATTCCAACAGGTTCGACGCCCTTTACTCCTTCAAAACCACCGGCTAAGATGTCGTCTACGTACACCAATGCGCAGCAGTCAGCGTATCTAGGTACTTACAATCCAGCCTATATAACTGCCTACAATGGCGTGGCCTCAACAAATGCTACCAATGCAAATAAGGCGGCAAGTGCCGCCAGTGCTGCTGCAGCTGCCGCCGCCGCTGCTACGACGGCCAGCAACAATACAGCTGCTGGTAATCAGGGAGGAATTGATGGCAAAGCTGATGGACCAGGGGCTGCTGGAACAACGGCTACAACGCCTATTGCTGTAGGTTCGACACCGTTTACAATTACAAACCCTCCGGCAAAGATGTCGTCAACCTACACAAGTGCGCAGAAGACAGCGTATCTAGGTACGTACAATCCAAACTACATAACTACCTACAATGGCGTGGCCTCAACTAATGCCACTAATGCGGCCAGTACGGCAAGTGCTGCTGCAGCAGCTGCCGCCGCTGCTATGACGGCCAGCAACAATACAGCTGCTGGTAATCAGGGAGGAATTGATGGCAAAGCTGATGGACCAGGGGCTGCTGGAACAACGGCTACAACGCCTATTGCTGTAGGTTCGACACCGTTTACAATTACAAACCCTCCGGCAAAGATGTCGTCAACCTACACAAGTGCGCAGAAGACAGCGTATCTAGGTACGTACAATCCAAACTACATAACTACCTACAATGGCGTGGCCTCAACTAATGCCACTAATGCGGCCAGTACGGCAAGTGCTGCTGCAGCAGCTGCCGCCGCTGCTATGACGGCCAGCAACAATACAGCTGCTGGTAATCAGGGAGGAATTGATGGCAAAGCTGATGGACCAGGGGCTGCTGGAACAACGGCTACAACGCCTATTGCTGTAGGTTCGACACCGTTTACAATTACAAACCCTCCGGCAAAGATGTCGTCTACCTACACCAATGCGCAGCAGACAGCGTATCTAGCCACTTACAATCCAGCCTACATAACTGCCTACAATAGCGTGGCGGCAACCAATGCCTCAAATGCTGCCGCTGCTGCAACCAAGCTACCAACAGTTCAACTGAATATACCGTCAGGATTTAATGAAGATGGTGCTGGCGCTGCAAACGTAGCAGTCGGTTCTGTAAATGGGCAACCACGGGCATTTATGGTTAATAATAACTTTGGTTTAAATTTTTATAATGCGGGAAGTACGTCTGCCCAACCGTGGACACCTGTCACCGTCACCTGCACAGATGGCACCACTAAAGGAGGAATCCTGAGTGTATCGATTGCAAGCGATGGAACCATCTGCGCAATTGCCAATGATTGGCACATCTATCGTTATAATGTGGCCAAGAAAGTCTGGAGCGCGCTGCAGGCAACGAATGCGTCTGGCATCCTCTTTGAAAAGATAATCGTTGGCAGTGCAAACAACATGTGGGCAATCGAGGCACTGGCCAGCGATTTGTATCAGTTGGTTAATACGACCAATGCCACGACAAAAATGCCAACGGCTACATGGGTTAAGCGCTCTGCTAGCTGTACGGATATTGGAGTGGGCGCTGATGGCACAATACTGACTATAAATGCAAATAACCAGGTCTATAGGCTTGTTCCTGCGACTAAAACGGCGCAGGCAAGCTGGATAGCTGAAACAATAGACAAAACACTTACTGGAGTGGCGCTGAGAGCTCCTGGCAATTGCTTGAGCCTAACAGCTATTGCGGTTGCAGATAAAAATCATATGTGCGGTATAGGTAATGGTGGTACTATTTGGAGCTTTAATGCCGGTACGCAAAAATGGCAACCGTTGCTTGGTGCCAACAATGCCAATACCGTCGGTTTTGAAGCTGCTGTCATTGACAGTACCGGGAATATGTTCGTTATCGATTATAAGGGCGATATATATAGTAATATAGCGACCCTACTTCGCCAAGGCTTCGAAGGGCAAGCTCAGGCGGCAGTTACTACAGCGGCAACAGGACAGACTACGTCAACAACGCCAACATCATCAACACCCGCAACAGCAATACCACTGGCACAAGCGGGCAGCAAAGCAGCCCTACTTCGCCAAGGCTCCGAAGGGCAAGCAGTATTGCCAACGGCACGTGCCGCGGCGCAACAGGCCAATAAGACTGGCATCATTAGCCATTCTAACGCACGGGATGCACAGCAACAGGTATTATATATGAAACATAAACTACAGCAAAAAGCGTACAAAGCAGGTGCATTGGCTGCCAAAACAGGGCCTAAGCCGGTGGCACAGCAACAGGCAACAGGGGCAGTATCTGTCCAACAAAAGATGGCAAAGAAGCCTTGAATGGGCACAATATAAAAAATAGTTAAAAATTATTTACAATTTGAATCTTAATTTATTATGATAGGGTTAGGTAATATTTTTTATGTATAATCTCATTAGTGAGGAGGGTTTCGTAATGAAATTCACACGTCTATCTATAGCCACTCTGGTATGCCTAGTGTTTGGGCATCAGCTTAGTGGCAGCACAACCGTGGCAACACCAGTTGCACATCCAGCAGTCGTACAGCCGGCTGTAAAACCAGTTGAACACCCAGCACTACCAGTCCACGCCGTGGCGGCTAAGAGTCCTACTGTGATGGCGACATCGCCTTATATTACGGCTAGTCAGCAAAGACAGCTGATTGAAAAGGCACAGGCAGCAAGAGCCGTGGTGGCACATAGAGTAACACACAAAATAACCTCAAAAACAGGCAAAACCCCCAGTGGTAAAACTATTCAAACGGCACCAAAAGCTGAAGCATCTACTGTTATTGAGGCTTCAGGCGTACAATTACGTTATGGTGACTATGTCCAATTGGCAGTTCCAAGCTCAGTGACACAAAATGCATCGGGCACCACAGAAAATTGTTTGGCTGGGCTTATTGATCAAACTACCGGCAATCCTACATTTGTTGTTGCCGCAATTAAAATTCCTACGACGCCAATTACACCAACAGCCACACCTATGCAGGTACCGGTGCAGTCTCTTACAAGTCTGATGAGTGCACCAACGCCACCGACACCAGCAGCAACCACATCACCACGTTCAGAAACTAATTTTGATCCAGTATGGTTCCGCATTTGTGGTGAATGTAAATTACAAGCAGATGGGTCATCACTTGCTGATAATAAAGATGGTCATGTTGTAGAAAGTGATGGCATCGTCTCCTTGCGTTCAGTAGGTACAGGCGCATACCTAGGTTTGCCTACGACAGTTAGCGGAGCAACGCAAGAAATTGTTAACTTTGTTTTGGCTGTTGTCAGTCAAACAGCCGCAACCACAACAGTAGGTACAGCTACTACTAGTAAGCACTATGCTCAGACTAAATACACAATCACCTTACAAGCATCTGCAACGCCAACAGCCACCAGTGCTGCAACCGCAACGTTATCAAAGCTTTATTTATCCGCTACTGGCGGTGCGCTTAGCCTAGCTACGACACCTGCAACCTGGATGATTGATGCGATGAAGCCATTCGGTTCAACCGGTGAAGAGGCATTGTCACAAGCCATGGCATCAGCCGGTGCACCACCAGCGATGCCAACAACGGTGTCAAAAGTAGTAGCACTTGGTTCAGCGATTTCGCTGACTACAGCGCCAACAGCAATGGCTATTGCGCCAAATGGTAAGTATGTAGTAACAGGGACTGGAAGCAGCCTTCAAGTGTATACGCTCAACGGCAGCACATTTGCAGCAGCAGGCAGCGCAACAACGCTTTCTGGTGCAGTTGCTGGTGCCAACAGCCTACAATTGACAGCTGATAGTAAGTACGCAGTTGTTGCTACACAAGATGGCAATATAACGATGTATGCAGTCAGCAGTGCTGGTGCATTAAGTAAGACTATTTCAACCCCATCAGGCGCTGCAGGTGGCAATTATGCTGTTGCAACGTCGCCAAGCGGATCCTACTTTGTTGCTGGAAACTATAATGATGGTCAGATTAGATACTATTCATATACTGCTAGCGCAATTTCTGCATTGTCAGGTAATGGTCAGTGGCAAGCAAATCCACTTGCAATCAGTTGGTCACCAACAAATAACATGATCTTTACGTACAGCGCTAGTGGCTATATGTGGACATCTTTGGTCAATGGCAGCACAATAGCATTAAATAGTTCTGGAATAACATTGCCATCTCAAAATGCTTGGTACTCACACTATTCATGGCTTCCAGGCCTTGGTACTGTTAGAAACGTTGCCTTTTCTCCAAATGGTAGCTACCTAGCATTAGCCGGTACAACTGGTGTAGATTTGTTAAATTGCCCTAATGCATCATCAATGACAATGGCTGGCGGCGTGCTTTCTACCGGTGGAAACACATGCATAGCATGGTCTCCGGATAGTAAGTATGTGGCCGTAACAACGCCGAGCCAATTGGAAATCTGTACAGCAGCCACAAGTGGCTTGACTGCACAAAGTTCACTTACTCAAACATCAGGCATCTCCAACCCAGTCGCGGTTGGATGGGCTGGTGGTATAATTGCAGTTGCTAATAGCAATAGCTTATCACTCTTCCAAGTTGAATAAGCTAGAAACACTGCAGTTACTCTGATAACGGTGCTTGCATAAGTGCCACAAATACAAGAGCCCTGGGTTGTTTATAATGACCCAGGGCTCTTTTCAAGTAAGCGCAAGAACAATTTTAAGTGCCTTATCAATTAATTTCATAGTTGCCAGATCGAGCGTGGTTATTTTTTTTGACAGCCTTGTTTTGTCAACAGCACGAATCTGATCAAGTAAAACCTTTGCCTCCTTACCTCAGAGTTCAATTTTTACCTCGCTCTCCCAAAGTCAGCGCAATGAGATATGCGCAGCGCTTGAGGCAAAAAAATTCGAAGATGCGATTGATCTGTTTGATCAGTACCAAGCGGATGGTGCTGCATTGGCAACACCTGCCTCGTAGACCACTAAAGAATAATTCGACAGAAAATTAATAGCCCTCAGGGTTTTCTAAACCCTGGGGGCTTATTAGCATTATAACTATGCTGAGATATTTTCAGCAGCCTTAGATGCAGCACCTGGAGAACTGTTGTTTGTTATGCCAGCGCTATAATTTGCTGTGGCATTGCCGTAGGCAGTATTAAAAAAGCTTTGGTTGTTTGTACCAAGGTCATCAATACCATAGACAGCATTATTATAGACCTGATTGCCTTGTATAATGTTTTTTGATGAATCTGATGCAATGCCAATCCCATTACCACGTGGGAGCAAGCTTGAACGAATAATAGCAGAGCCATTGTTACTTATTGCATTATTAATGATAAGATTGGATACGCTTGTCTCTCCAACAAAAATCCCGTTGGTCCCATTATTAACGACAACATTATCTCTAACGGTGCAAGCACCTGTCCCTGCAAGGAAAATGCCATCTTTCTGGGCACCGGTAACAAGACAATTTTCGATCAGGATGTTCTGTGATCCGGCACTACCACCTGGTCCCGTGTCTGGATAAATGCCATCCGTTGCAGGCCCCTGGATGACACATTGACGAATGATAACATTGGTGGCAATAGTTCCATTGCCCAATCCAGGGTTGCTGATATGGATACCGGAAAGATCGGCTGCCGGATCCTGTCCTGTATTATCAATATCAATCACACACGATTCAACCAAGAAACCGGAACCATGATAAATACCAAGACCCTCTGGCGCTTTATTGGTGGATTTATTTACGATGGTGCAGTTCTTTATTATAACATCATTACAAACTTGGGTAGGCGCCGCATCACCAAATTGAACCAGATTTGCTTTTGTAGCCTCGCCAGCAATATTGGTGAATGAGCATGTATCGACAAGCATGCCATCCATTTGCTGAACTAAAAGATTGGAAAGTTTTGCGCTAGGGAACGCACTATTACTTACACTGCAATCTTTGTTGCTACCACTAAATGTAAGGCCATAGGCACTCGCATCAAATGTACAACTATCAAATGCAATAGTGGTTGAGCTCCTTACAAGAGCGCTAGCATCAGCAGCGGTAAAAAACTCTGACCCTTGAACTTTAATATCACGAGAGCTTTCGATCAGGAGCCCATTTTTGTGATTGATGGTGAAAATGTTTTTAATAAGCCCTTTTTGTGCATTTTCAATATGAATGCCAAAACCGGTTTGAGGACCTGTGCTCAGATTTTTAATAAAATCATTTGCAATAACAAACTCCGAAGCACCTCTTACTAAAATGCCGGTGGCATTAGGATTAGAAAGAGAAATTGAAAACTGCAGCGTCAATTTTACATTATTTGCCGCCACGGTAATTGCTGAACCTGAGCCATTGTACGTGATATTCCCCGCTAATTCGTATTCTCCAGGCTGTGAAATGGTGATCGGGATCTGAGCCTGAGAAATCATGATTGGGGTATTTCCATTCAAGGATGTATGCGCAAAGACTGCGAGTACATAGCATGATAAGAGTGATGAAAAGCTGAAACGAATATTATAATTCATTGAAGGTTCCTTTCTAGATTTTTGGAAGAAGTAAAAGTGCACCGTCAAAAATTAAAAGATCTGTATAATGAAAGTCAAGAATGTTTTTATAAGCCGAAAAAGTATTGTCGATTTATGGGGCAATGGTAAGCCAATAGGGAATCCATGCCACACTGTTGCCGACGTATATTTTTATAAATCCGGTATTATTGCCGCTGTTGGCATTGGTAGACTTAACTGCCAATGTACCACTACCCTGTGCGGTATCCACAGCGTTCGTAATGCTGATTTGTTCTGCAACACCCGCACCAAAGTCTCCATCTGTAAATAGTTTACCAGTAACCGTACCTGCTCTGACGGTGGCACCTGATACCTCTCCATTTGATGTGCCAATATTTCCCCCTACCGTAAGAATATTACCGGTGATTGAAAGGTAATCGCCCAGTACAACGGCGTCCTGATTGGCAGTGAGCGTTCCGTTTGCAGTAAGCGTTCCATGTATGGTAGCATTCTTGTTAACTGACAATGTTCCATCCATAGCGGTATTTCCTACAACCGTCATATTCTTTTTAATGGTCACATTCTGAGGAAATGTCGTAAGTGTTCCACTTGAAGGTACGATAGTATTTGCAAATACTGTTGAGCCTGCTCGCGTTGTATCAGTTTCTTGCATATTGGAGCTGTCTTCTTTTATGTGCATGTCACGTTCTTCAACAATATCTACCGACCTACCTTTGGCTAAAAATTGTGCCAAACAGGCTTCATAATTATGCATATATTCAGGAGCATTATTATCTTCCCAATCAATAAGTTCAAGGTTGTTGCCTTGTATTACCATATTCCACGGTAAAAAATCAGGGTGTGGCTGGACAGCCAGCCGTTTGATCTCCTGATAAATTCTCTCCTTTGCGGGGTACACGCCATTCAAATGTTTAAAAGTCCAGAGGTTAATGCCATTCTTCCACTGAATGGTTTTATTAACACGCGGCTTGTAGAGTGTTTTTTCTTGAAACGTACTATTGATGGCATAGAAACGTTCATTAGGAGAACCCCACGTTGGCTTGAGCAGCACATTTTTGTTCATGTGGAATAAATAGACATTTGAGTATTTTTGATTGGGACCAGGTAAGCCGGGGCGCCCATAGCGCGGCACCTTGGCGATAACTTTGCCATTTTTATGCTGCGAAAGGTATGCCTCAATGAGCGGTAGATATTCTTTGTTGGCCGCGGTATGACAACCAGGTGGTGGTGTTTCGATAAGTACATGGTCGCCAAGCGTAAGCAGGTAATCAATAGCCTCTTTCCATTTGTCCTTTAGCTGGTGCACAACATTAAAGGCAATGACCACATCGAAGTGTTCGCACTCCCCAAGTTCTTTTAAGTGTTGGGGCGTAATAAATGTTTCTAGCGCGATTAGATTACTAAGATTTTTGTTTAACTGGCATATTTTTGGCAGCAGTAATGTTGAATCGCCCTCTATCATGACGCAGGATGAGTGTTTATAGTTAGACGCTGCTGTAATAGAAAAGTAGCCCTCAGAGGCGCCAACATCGAGCATGGTAAAGGGCCGTTTATAGTTATCAAGTATTGCTGCAATATAAGGCCATCTGATTTCGCAATCCTTTACCCCCTCTTTGATAACCTTGCCATCAACAAGAATATCTTGATACACCTCTTTTCTGACGACTGAAAGAAACTGGTCGATCTCTGCCTGTGGTGTTTGTGCTGTGGCTTGAATGCTGGTGGCTTGCAGATATGAACAGCAGAATAAAGCGATTATCAATAGTGTTTTCATATGATTGCCCCTCTTAGTTTCCCCTGGATCCCGGATCAAGTCCGGGACGACGTCCGTAGAAAATACTTTAAATTTTTTATACTTGCTGATCCTTTGGCCTCCACATCTACACTATCACTCAGATTATTATATGAAAAATCAAGAACTTGAAGGCTATCCAGGCCTTTATTCCAACCTTTCTCTAGCACTTGAATCACATTATTTCTTAGATACAAAAGGTGCATACAGCACAAATCACTAAAAATGTTGGCCGGCAGCTTTGTAATCGCGTTGTTATACAGATACATTAACCTTAGGTTGCCCAGCCCCGCAAAGCAGTTAGGCTGCAGCTGCCGTATCGCATTATTGTGCAAATAAAGAGCCAGCAGGCATGGGCATCGCGCAAAGGCACATGATGGAACCTCACTAATAATATTGTTATTAAGAAAGAGCATCTCAAGGTTATCTAAACATCCGTACTTCATAGGCTTTATCAATGTAATTCTATTAAAACCAACATTAAGAATATAGAGCATGGGAAATTGCGCACAGTGTTGCAGATCAAGGATATTAAGCTTGTTGTAAGCACAATGCAATTCCCGTAGATTGGTAAGCCCCCCTAAACAGGCAAATGATGACAGTTGGTTGTTGTTAAAAAAAATGATTTCAAGGTTGCCAAAATTTTTAAAAATACCGTGTGGAACGTGCTTTATGCGGTTGTGGGCAAGATTAAGAACTACAAGCTTCTGCACTCCGTCCACACCACCCAGTCCTGAAATATCCTCAAGATTATTATTGTTCAGCCATAGTTGCGTCAGCTTAGGAAAATTCTTTAATATGCATCCCTTAAGCGAGCTAATCTGGTTGTGTGATAGGTCAATCAACGTAATTGTCTGAGCCTGAGGAGTATTTTCTAGACCCTCTAAACTCTGCAATCCTTTGTACGCCAGCTGCAAGGTGCCATCGCCCAAAAAACAGTCCCTAATTGCTCCAGAGTCAATAAGGGACTGTACATTGTTGTCAGCAAAAGCATGCGTAGACAATAGGATAAAGAAAAATAATGCACGTAATATAGCGCGCATTATTTACCCAGTAAATACTGGTACTTTTCATACAAAGCTTTTGAATTGGTCATGAGAAAGTTATTGCGAATGGTGTTTTCTACGCCAAAAACAACCGTCTTTGGCTTTACCAGGTTAACATATTTTTTGCTCAGATGTTCACATAAGTACTGCTTAACCCATGCCCTTCCTTGGGCCGCCTGGTTAAGGTAATAAGTATAATTTTGGTAGACATCACGCATTGCAGCGCGCGCATCCTGCAGAGTGCAATCAAATTGATAGCCCAGACGTCCCGATCTGAATGGCAGGTTGATATCATCTGCCATGTTGTCTTGATCAACCGCAATGCGCATGAATCGATTAATTTCACAGCCATGATCACTGCCATAATGACAATCATACAGGCCTGGTATTGGAATATTTGATGGCACAACGCGAACAAAGCCTGAGTTACAAATGGTTATTTGTGCTGTGTTGTTAGTTAATATGCACGGCATGCCACAGGCCAGCGCCTCACGTGGGGATATAGAGAAACCTTCTCCCAGTGATAAAAAGGTATAACAGTCCAGTGATTGGTAGAATGCCAAATACTCATCCCACGTATACGGCTTAACAATCAATTCTACATTAGTAAGATTGTATTTTTTAATGGTATCTGCAAGGGCACCAATAATTTCTCCTTCGCCAAATCGACCATGGAGCCTGAGTTTCACATCAGGGCTATTGCCAAATTCTGCAGCAAACGCCTCAAGTACTCTGATGTGATTTTTTCTTGGCCAAAAACCGCCTGAAAGCCCAAACACAAATGGCTTATGAGAGGTTGCTGGTCGCTGGATTTTCAAAAAGTCATGCAACATAAGCGGAAGTGGCAACACAAAAATTGGTATTGTTACGCCACATTTTTTATACACATCAACAAAAAATGGATCCGGTACAACGGCCATATCAAATTTTTGATTTAAAATAGCCGCCCAATTACAAGGAATCTCTGTCGCTTCAAACATCGTATACGCAATTTTAATAAGACTATCGGGCATCTTGCTATAAAGATTAAGCTCCTGATCTGCAATAATATCAGTCAAAATCGCAATGGCCCCAATATCTGCCTTATTGGCTGGATTCAAACGTGGTAGACCAAGCTGGGCATCCTCGAGCTCAGGTGGAAAATTCCTCGTGCTTAAAAAGTTCATCTTTACCTGATCCCCAAAGCATTGCTTAAAAAGGATGGGGTGCCTACCAATACCATCGGCAAAATTAACAAAACCAACCAGGGTGACATCAAAATTATATTGGGGGGCTGTATGGTGTGAAAGATGAAAAACATCCTGAACAAACTCCACCACATCATTAAAACTCTCAGTGATGGCTGTTTCAAATGATTGCCAACTCTTGGTCAAGAGTTGGAGATATCCTTGCTGGTTGCTATGCCCAGGCTCTGCTTGCTGAACACTGGCTACAGATGGTAATGGTACCATGATGGCTATAGAAAGAATAAATACACTGCGTAACGATAACGATAACATGTTCATGTGCATGCCTCCCTGTAAGAATAGTGCTGACGATATCATATTCCACATTTCTAGATATATGGGTCATAGTTTAAAGAATTATCTAAACTAAAAGCCAATAATTTTTGAAAATGATGAGGATTATAGCACTAGGCTGCGTTAAGATGGCAGCAATTGACGCATACTAGCGCAACCGCTTAAGCATCTGTGCCATAAGCGAATCAGGCGCGATAACAAGACCAAGCCATCGGCAGGCAAAGGCAATGCATGCTAGAAATATAAACATAGAGGTGATGATAACGGCTATTAGAAAAAAGGTAGCCTTTAGTGCATAGCTAACCCACACGGCCTATGCCTCTTGTTGTATAAACAACGTAACTAGTGTTGGCTGGGCGGCCGCCTTTTGCGTACGAATTGCAATGCCACAGACCTTGGTTGGCTTGGAGCAGTACAAAAAACCTTCTTGGGTGTCAGATAGATCCACTATATCCCAGCCATTGCGCTCCATCTCACGCTTATAAAAGGCGATAGTCGGCCCGATGGGGAGCATACCACCATAACGGAAAGCATCGTGCATGCTAGAGCCGGTTGTGCTTGTTGAAGTGCTGAGAGCGGTAAAGGTGAGTGGTGTTGGGATGTCGAAGTGTTTTGTGCCGGTAAAACCGGTTGGCACACTGACATGTTTGGTGGTGTCGCTGGAAGCAACTTTTTTGCCACAGGCAGAAAATGATAATACCGTGCTAATGCCCAAAAGAACTTGCCAAAAAAGAGATGGTATTAGCACGGTATTATACTCAAATAGTTATGGAACAAAAGCTTAGGCAGCCAGCTTTTTAGCTGCAGCTGCATTATCCTTTTGTTCTTTTGTAAGAATTCTTTCTTTAATCTTAGCAGCTTTACCAAGGCGCTCACGAACATAGAACAGTTTTGCTCTACGCACTTTACCAACTTTGATAACCTGGACATCTTTAAGCAACGGTGAGTGGTAAGGGAAAATCTTTTCAACACCAATGCCATTTGCACCAATACGACGCACGGTGAAGGTGGATGCTACCCCGTTTTGGTGTGCAGCAATAACACTGCCCTCGAAAAGCTGTACACGTTCTTTATCGCCTTCTTTAATAAGTTGGCCAACGGAAATAGTATCACCAACCTTGAAGGAAGGTAGTGTATGAGCGGTGATATCTATGTTTAAAATGGTTTCTCGTGTTAATGTACGAGCTTTCATAAGGGATCCTCGTGTTTTGTTAAAGCGTGCTTGTATAATTTAATGACAAATTGTGTCGACAAAATCGCTGTTTTTTATAGTAAGGACAGCACCATAGTATAAAGTGGTTTGTTGATATTGACAATAACTTTTTTCACCTTTGCATCCTCAACGTTGCAGGCCTAACCATCGGTCCAGAATAATAGCAATGGCAGAGCGGACTGAAAGATGGTTGTACGTTGTAAGCCCTCGTACTGGTGGCAACAAAAAATCACAACGCGTGATAATATGTTCGGCAAGTCCCTGCCCCGTACCAAATAAAAAAAGGACCGGGCGCCCTGACTGCCAGACCTGTTCTTTGTCCTGATAGTCAATCTTCTGGCCATGCTCATGCGTTTTTGCCGATGTGGCAATAAGCAGCGGAGCCTGCCCTTCCAGCTCGGTAATCTGCGCTATAACATCATCAAGTGAAAAAACGCTACGAACACGGCTAACAGCGTCATAACGGCTTGCATTGTACTCTTGTCCGGTAGGTGAGTGCCAAAACTTTAAAAAGGTTGCCATAATTGCCTGTTGATCATGCAGCGGGCTAACCATAAAAAAGTTTTTGATGCCATACGTCACACATGACCGTGCCGTGTCATGCAGGTCAATGGAGGTGATTGACGTATTGCCAACGGTGCCATCCTTCAGATTAACCTCGGTATGCATCAGGGCTACGTAATGCACCGGAATGCAGCTCTGTGCCAATTGAATATCATCTTGGGACGGCCTTGCAAAAGAAAACCAGTCAAAGCGCTTAAGCATTGTTTTTTTACATGCCTCTTTTTTGCGCCATGCAGCTATTGCCGCATGATTGCCAGAACGCACAATGTCGGGTACCTGCATACCGTTCCATTCAAGCGGCAACCCGTATTCTGGGTGATCTAGAAAGGGGCCTGAAAATGAGTCATGTTCAACCGATTCCTGATTGCCAACGATGGCAGGAAACAGCCGCAATAAGCCCTCAAGCAGGATCTGGGCCGGAATGTCGCCACCCATAAGCACATAATCACCCACTGAGATAATGGCATCGGCGCAATGCTGCTCTACGCGAGCGTCCATGCCTTCATAGCGGGAACAGACTAGGATGAGGTGAGATGCGGCGGTGCGCTCAAATGGATAGGGGCGCATAGGGGGAGTCGCAAGAAAAAGCTCTGCCGCCAGCTGCTCTAAAACCGGCTGAGACAATTTTGTGCCCTGTGGCGAAAAGAAAATTTTATAGCCGGGGCCCCAGCGCTTTTCACAATCGTCAATCGCGTCCTGGACGACAGTTGGCTTAAGAATCATGCCAGCACCAGGTCCGCAGGTTGGCTCATCAATGCGCTCTTTTGGCGCACAGTACTGAGAAAAGCTAACCAGATTGATCTCAATTAATTTTTGATCAATGGCACGCTTAATTAAGCTATGCTGTATAAAGGGCTCATGGATCTGAGGGAAAACGCTTATTACCGATATTTTCATAATCAACTTCAATTAAATAAAAAAACCGTTCGTACTGCCGCGCCCGCCGTGGTTCGAGATGCTGCTATGCAGCACCTCACCATGAGCGCTCACCCTGAGGAGATTGCGAAGCAATCGTCTCGAAGGGTATGCGAAGGCTTGGGGGAACGGGCGCGAACGGCGTTTCTATGCTCTAAAACAGGCGGCTGTTACTCTAAGATTTCAAGAACGGCACGCTTATGTTCTTTGGATGCGGCGGCATGAACAAGCGTTCTAATCGAACGCGCGGTTCTACCCTCTTTGCCAATCACCTTACCCAGGTCTTCTGGGGCAACGCGCAACTCAATTATGGTTGACTGTTCACCCGTAATTTCAGATACGCTTACACGCTCTGGCTTGTCCACCAATTTCTTAACGATGTATTCTACTAATTCTTTCAACATAATACTCTCCTGCTCGTGATTCAACAAAAAATACCACTGCTAAAAACGTATCGTAATCTTCTAATTAGTTAGTGAGTACGAGATAAGTACGGGGAATGATTAAGAATTTTTGGTAGCAACATCTTGTTTAAGAAGTTTAACTACAGCAGCTGAACACTCAGCGCCCTTTGCAACCCATTGCTTAATACCATCTTTATTAAGCTGGATGATTTCATGCTTAATTGGATCATAGGTTCCAAGATTATCTAGGCAAGCGCCATCACGCTGCTTGCGCGCATCAACGGCGACTACGCGCCAATATGGATGATTTTTTCTGCCAATGCGGCTTAATCTGATCTTAACTGCCATTAGGTCTGTCCTTTCAGGGTACAATAAACAACACGAGTAACATCAAGCTGAATGCGAACTATCGAGTGACGCATTGTTCTATTTTATCACTATACGAAGAATTTTCTCAGCTTACCCATTTTCTTAAACATTTTAACAAATTGCTTACTTTGTTCAAATCTTTCTAACAATTGATTGATATCTGGCACATTTACACCCGCCCCCCTGGCAATTCTCTTTTTACGGGAGGCATCAAGAATTTGAGGGACTATCTTCTCTTTGTTGGTCATTGAGGAGATAATGGCCTTGAATTTTTTCATTTCCACTTGGCCTTTTTCCATCATTTCAGGGGTAATTGTATGGGTTCCTGGCAGGTACCGGCTTACCTTTTGCAGGGAGCCCAGCTTATCAACCAACGTAAGCTGCTCATAAAAATCTTTCAGCGAAAAGGCACCGTCCATTAACTTGCGCGCAAGCGCTTCTTGACTATCTGTACTAATGCTTTCGCTGGCCTTCTCGATAAGGGTTTGCATGTCCCCCATCCCTAAAATGCGTGTAGCCATGCGTTCGGGAACAAAGCTTTCAAGATCGTCGACCTTTTCCCCAACGCCTACCCAAGCAACTGGCTTTTGGAGTGCATAGCGGAATGCAAAGGCAGCGCCACCACGTGCATCACTGTCCATTTTTGATAGGATGGCGACATCAAAGCCGACTGCTTTATCAAAAGCCTGTGCAACATTAAGCGACTCTTGGCCAGTCATTGCATCCAATACAAGAATCCTGTGTTTTGGGGCAAGTTTTTTATTAATCTGAACCAGCTCATCCATCATCTGATCATCGATATGCAGCCTTCCTGCCGTATCTAAAAGGAGGTGATCGTACTGCCCAGCTTTAAAGTGATCATAAATCTCTTTAGCCGCAGCCAGTGGCGTTGTTGCTTGTGCTTTGTAAAAAGGAACATTTATTTTTTGTGCAAGTATTTCAAGCTGCGCAATAGCGGCTGGTCGATAAAAATCGACTGAGGCAAGGAGCAGGTGGCGCTTTTTATTGCGAAGTTTGGCCTGCTCCACAATATGGTGGGCAAGCTTTGCAATCGTTGTAGTCTTTCCTGAGCCTTGTAGCCCCATAACCATGACCACAGAAGGAATTTGGAATGTGGTACCTGTTGTGGCGCTTTTGCCCCCCAAGAAGGCTAATAATTTTTCGTGTACAATCTTGATCAGGGCCTGGCCAGGATTAAGGGAAGACTGAATTTTTTGACCAATTGCCTCTTCATGAATCTGCTTTAAAAAGGCTTCAACGATACTCAGTGGAACGTCCGCCTCGAGCAAGGCTTCTCTAACACGTAACAGCGCCTCGCTGATGTTTTCAGGCGTAAGGCGTCCCTTGCTGGTAAGCCAACTCAAAACGTTCGTAAATTTTTCTGATAAAAACGTAAACATAAAGTCCCGTAGATGTACCGTTTGTGATGTGATTTTCTAAATAAGATCTGATGGGGTGAAACTAGTCTTTTTGCGATTGCAAGTGGTCCGTCTACGCCTGTCGGCTTCGACGCGACATCCGTCTTCTAAGCTAGGGATGCATCGCGTCGTAGCTCGTAAGAGCGAAGACGGATGGTGCCGGGAGGCGGAGTTGAACCGCCGACACATAGATTTTCAGTCTACTGCTCTACCACCTGAGCTATCCCGGCCACTAATAAACGAATGTTCATTCAAAGACGCGTATTGTGCGCATTAAACACATGGAGTAGACTACCCGTGGACATGATTTATGTCAAGACGCAACATGCAAAATGAGTACTTTTTTTCATGAAACCAATAAAATGCTTCTGCTTCATAAAGAAAAGATAGTCACTTGCAGCTCATCCTATAAGCATGCTAAGCTATTGAACGTTTGCATTCTGCCTTCACGGCTGTTACAAGCGCCTGGAAATCACAAATGGCGAAAAAAGAATAGGAAGCGCTTCATGAATAGTATACCCCCTAAAGTGGCCACCAATGAGTTGTGGCAGCAGGGAAAAGAGGTTATTAAGTCGCTCGGTGTCGTTTTTGGTGATATTGGAACTAGTCCACTGTATGCTCTTTCAGTTATTTTTTTTCTTATAAAGCCGACGCCAAACAATGTGATGGGCGTTGGCTCGCTCATTATTTGGACCTTGTTCTTGTTCGTAACTATTCAGTACGCTTGGCTTACCATGAGCCTTGGCAAAAAGGGTGAGGGTGGTACCATCGTACTTAAGGAGCTCTTGGTGCCCCTGCTCGGCAAATCGCCTCAAAAGGTTGCCTTTGTTACAGCATTATCTTTTATAGGCATTTCACTCTTTTTTGGTGATGGGGTTGTAACCCCCGCGGTAAGTATTTTAAGTGCCGTAGAAGGCATTTTACTTATTCCTGGTTGCCAAAACTTGGGCCGGCCATACTTGTTGTTAATTGCTTGCATCATTGCCATTATGTTGTTTTTACTACAACGTAAGGGGGCAGAAAAGGTTTCGATTGCCTTTGGTCCACTCATGCTGGTGTGGTTTGTAGCCATATCTTCTTCCGGCCTGTGCGCCATTATCAAGCAGCCGCTTATATTAAAAGCCCTTAATCCTTGGTATGCGCTACAGTTTTTTATTAGCAATGGCATGCATGGCTTCCTTGCCCTTGCCGGGGTTGCGCTTTGTGTTACTGGCGGAGAGGCACTCTACGCAGATATGGGACATTTGGGGCGGCGCCCAATTATCCGAGCATGGTGCGTAGTGTTTATTGCCCTGGTGTTTACCTATTTGGGACAGGGAGCCTTTTTGCTTGAACATCAAGAGGCAAAATCGGTTCTTTATGAAATGTTCTTGCATCAACAACCGCTATTTTTCATTCCCTTTTTAATATTGAGCATCTTTGCCACAGTCATCGCCTCTCAAGCAATGATTAGTGGCATTTTTTCTGTTGCCTACCAAGGAATTACTACCAACATTATCCCTATGTTTAAAATTGATTACACGTCGAGCAAACTTCGGTCTCAGGTTTACATTAGCAGTGTGAATTGGATATTAATGGTAGCCGTCATCTTTATCATATTGCTCTTTAAATCCTCTAATGCATTGGCAGTGAGCTACGGCTTGGCTGTAACCGGTACTATGATAGTAACCGGCATTATGACCAGCTGGATCTTTTGGTTGCGCAAGGTGCGCTACAAAGCGATCATTGGCGGCGTCATTACCTCATTCAGTTTTATTTTCTTTCTCTCTGGGCTTTGTAAAATTCCATATGGGGCATACTGGTCCCTTATCATAGCCCTATTTCCGTTAACATTGCTTATCGTCTATACGGCTGGCCAGCGGGCACTGCAGCGTTCATTGCAGCCATTGCCTATTGAGTCATTTCTAGACGAATATAAGCAGCTCTATAGCCAAACTAATCCAATTAAAGGGTCGGCTCTTTTCTTTGTACGTGACCTCAAGACGGTGCAGCCATATGTAATGCAGGTCATGTTTGAAAATAATATTGTGTATGAAGACAATATTTTAATTTCGGTAATAACGCGTGATGATCCATTTGGCATCATTGGCTTTTTCAAGGGCGATTTGGCCCAGGGATTTCGCGTGTTCGAGATCCATATGGGCTATATGGAGGTGCTTGATATTGAAAAGATCCTCAGTAACGCGGGCATTGACGCCAAGGTCATCTTCTACGGGCTTGAGGTCATTGTTACCAAAAATCTTGTATGGAAGACATACTCCCTGATCAAGCGCATATCGCCATCATTCGTCCAGTTCTATAAATTGCCGTCCTATAAACTCCACGGTGTCATCACATCGGTGGAAATGTAGCTTTTTACCCTGCTCTTTGCCTACAGTAGAAACAGGTTTAACTGTAACTTAGGAGGATAGGGAGTGAAACCCATTAAACAAATAACAATCGTATCGTTAGCACTCGCAGCACTCATAACACCACCATGCATCGCCGGCAAGATATTTGTCGATCTGATCATTCGTAACGGCACGGTGATTACCATGCATGACAACAAGCAAATTATCGAAGATGGCGCCGTTGCTATAAAAGGCTCCACCATAATCGCCGTTGGCTCAGCCACCAAGCTCTCTAAGCACTACAAAGCAAAAAAAACTATTAATGCCAATGGCGGCGTCATTATGCCCGGCTTTATTAACGGCCACACGCATGCGGCTATGACGTTATTACGTGGCCTTGGCGATGATCTACCCCTTAAAGATTGGCTTGAAAAATGCATATGGCCGGCAGAGCGGCGCCATGTAACACCTGATTTTGTCTATTGGGGGACCAAGCTTGCATGCTATGAAATGATTGCTGCAGGTACTACCACCTTTGTTGATATGTACTATTTTGAAGAAGAGGCGGCCCGTGCAGCCAGCCAGATGGGCATGCGGGCCATCCTTGGGCAAACCGTTGTTAACGGATCAACCCCGGATAGCAAAACGCCGCAACAGGCTCTCGACCGAGCACGCTCATTTATTGAGCAATGGCAAGGCAATCCTTTAATCACACCGGCCGTGGCACCACATGCGCCCTACTCATGCTCAAAAAAAACTTTGCAAGGCGCGCATATGCTGGCAACTGAATATCACATTCCCCTGTTAACGCATTTGGCCGAATCAAAAACTGAAACCAAGCACATGCTCAAACGATCCGGTATGCGACCTGTGGCATATTGCAACGAGCTTGGGCTGCTTAATGATTCATTGATTGCTGCTCATTGTGTCCACCTGACGCTGCATGAAATCGCATTACTTGCCCAGCAACAGGTTGGCGTTGTTCATGCACCGGTAAGCAACATGAAGCTGAGCTCCGGCATTGCGCCAGTGTGTGCCATGCTTAAGTACGGTGTTATGGTTGGCCTTGGCACCGACGGTGCTGCAAGTAATAATTCGCAGGATATTGTGGCGGAGATGAAGACAGCTGCATTGCTACAAAAAGTTGATACCGGCAATCCAACATCGTTATCTGCGTATCAGGCACTGGAGATGGCCACAATCGGCGGTGCTCGTGCAATCCACATGGACAAACAGATTGGCAGCCTCCAGGCTGGTAAAAAGGCTGATATCATCATTGTTGCCATGGACACAATGCATCAGCTGCCAGTATATAATGTTGTGTCTCAATTGGTATATGCCACCAAGGCGTCAGATGTACAAACGGTGATTATTAACGGCACAGTGATCATGGCAAATCGGGTCATAGGCACGGCCCATGAACGTGATGAGCTTAAGCGCAACGTTGCGACATTGCGATCGCGTATTAAACCAAAAGAAAGGGTTCTTGTATGATACTTTCAATTATTCTCTTAGCCATGATTGGCTTTAGCATTTCGCTTTACACCTATCTGACCGAATTAAAGGTCAAAGAAAATCCAGACTATAAGCCGGTGTGCGATATCTCTGATCGCATATCATGCTCAAAGCCGATGAAGAGCCAGTATGCCAACATCTTCTTTATTTCAAATGCACTGGTTGCCTTAGCATTTTATACATCATTAATTCCGTTTGCGCTGGTAAATGCCACACATCTGCTGGTTTTTTTGACCGGTATTAGTTGTATCGCATCAGTTGGACTGGCTTATCTGCTTTATTTTAAAATTAAGACTCTATGCCTGTTGTGCACTGCTATGTATATTATTAATGCTCTACTTTTCTATATGAGCCTGCAAGCTTGGTAAGTCATTTCAACATCAACATAATGTTTTTTATATTCTCAGCCTGTTCTGCTATAATGGCCATAGTTTAAACAATAGACTTTATGGCCACCATACAACAGCGGGAATCATACCTATGCGCATCAGGACGCTCCTTAATCCCTTTAGCTGCCTCCAGCGGTATAAAAGGCAGGACTGGCTGGCACTATTTCCAAATTTTCAAGGCATCCTTGATGTTGAGATTGGCTTTGGTACTGGACATTTTATAACCAGCTATGCAAAAACGTTTCCAACACATGCGGTCGTCGGCTTCGAGATCCGTAAAAAGTTGGTTGAGCTGGTACAAGAAAAATCAAAGCTAGCGCAGCTTGATAATACCTGCTTGGTCTGGGGCAATGGGCAGTATGGCCTTGAAGACATGTTTGAGGATAAAAGCATTGACCGCATCTTCGTCTTTCACCCAGATCCGTGGATCAAGCGCCATCAAAACAAACGACGGGTGGTTAGTCCCGCTTTTCTTGAGCTGGTCCATACAAAGCTCAAACCTGGCTGTCACCTGTACGTGGCAACCGACGTTCCCGAACTGTGGGAAGTCATGTTGCAAGCCATCCAGGATTCACAAAAATTTACCTTGATTCCCGATGATCCTTTTTGGACAACGCTGTACCACACCCGCTGGAAAGAGATGAGTCTTGAGCACAATCGCTCATTGTTCTATGGCACCTTTCAGGCGCGTTGATTTGATTGAGCCAGACCCATTAAGATTTTTTCAATGGTAAGACCTTCGTAGTGTTGAATAATAAAATCGGCCTGCTCAAGCTCATGCAGATTATCATCACTATTAATGCCAACGCATCGAATGCCAGCGCGCTTGGCAGCCGTCGTGCCCTCAAGAGAATCTTCAAAAATAATACATTCATCCGCAGTTATGCCAAGCTTATCCAGCGCATGCAAAAGTACGGCAGGATCAGGCTTGAATGTGCTGTTCACTGTGCATGAATTGTAAATATGATCACCAAAAAATGATGCCAACGCTAAATTGATTTTTAGTGGATCGAGCGCATAGTTCGGCGCATTGGTGACCAAACTTGTAGGAATATTGCGCGTCACCAGATGCTTATGAAAATCATGAAAGCCGTGGATAAAGTCTATCGAGCTGCGGGTAAAATAATCTCGTGTACGCTCTTCATAGATGCGCCCTATCTCCTCAAGACTGCCTTCCATACCAAATGATGATTGCAGAATTGTGGCGGTTCGCAAGGTTCCACGCCCCGGTGTCTTTGAGCGAATCTCATAAAATAGGCCAACGTTTTTTCTGCCGACCAGGCTAGCAATAACAGCGGTCCAGACTGAATTACTGTGAATGATAGTACCATCCATGTCAAAGAGTATGGCTTTGATGATCATAAAAAATGGTTCCCTTTTTTGCTAACATTATGGTTTACTGCAGGAGTACCAGTATAATCTTGATATTTGCTAATGTCAGCAAAATGAGCTTTGCGTATCAATGTGTATTCGATAATTCAGGATAGCCACAGGCATACATCAACGCCTGTTCCTGCAAAGCAACATTCACAACAGCTGTCTGCCAATCAAACTGTTCACGTTGCCATGTCGTCTGGGCCGTTTTTAGCGCAGCCTGCGTAGTGGCGCCCAGCGCATACTGCTGTTTGGCCAGCGCGCAGGCATTACGAGCATAGCGGTAACTGGTTCTTTGAGTCTTAAGGCTGGTAAGAGCCTGCGATACAGCAGCATACTTTTCCAGGACCTCCTGCTTAATATCCAAGACGGCTTGCTGTTTGTTAAGTATCTCTTTGACGCGATTAGCCCCGGCCTGACGTTCTTCATAGTGACTAATAAGCCCGTCAAAAATGTTCCACGAAAGCGTTACATTAATGTTAAAGAACGTGGTATTTTTAGGAATAATTTGCTCATCAAGCGCTACCATTTCAACCTGTCCAGCATAACCCACCTGTGCACCAGCCTTGATGGCAGGCAAGCGCTTGCCGCGTGCTATGCACATATTTTCATATTCAACTTCGGCGCGCTTGGCCGCTTGTTTGATTTCAGGACGGTTTGCCAATGCATAATCATAATACGTTTCAAGCGCATACAGGCGCATGTTTTTTTTACTTTCCCAGGCCAACGGCTTGTAATCTTTGGCCATGGCATGCGCATTGCACGTCTGTCCGGTAAGCAGTTCAAGCTGGCGACATGCCGTCTGAAATTCTATGTCAGCCTGCTTGATCACTGAGATATCAGTGGCATACGTCTTTGTTTGGGCAAGCCATGCATCCTTATCAAGAAGTCGTTGATTATTTTCAGCTGATGCCTGTTGCAACATCGCTTTGGTTGAGCGCGTTGACGAGCGCATCACCTGTGCTTTTTCTTGTGAAAGGAATGCCTTCAAGAAGGCTGTTTGAACGCATAGCTGGATGGCATTGGCTTTAATTGTTTCCTCCAGCTCAGAGATCGCCGCCTCCTTTTTTGCTTTTCTGTAGGCCTGCAGAGGACCGGAGAATGAATAAATAAGCTGATCAACAGCCAAATACGTTGTATTGACCGGAAACCTTTGACCATTGGCCATGGAAAAGACACTGGTAACGTTAATGTTTGGATAATACCCTGCCAGTATTGCCTGAGCGCCAGACTCGTTTGCCTTTGTTGTATGATACAGCGCCTCAAGATCAGGCTTATACTTAAGCGCCAAGTCAACCGCCTCATCCAGTGACAATTGCTTGGGCTGACGAGCAATTGGTGCTTGCACTGCGGGTGCTATTTTGGCAGGAATCAGTGTAAACACTGGCTTGGTCGCAGACGCTTGCTGTGGCGACAACAATGATTCCAGTAGGGCCTTTTCCAGCAGTATGTGTATCATGTCTGTTTGTAGCACTGTGCAAGCCTGCTTTTTTTGCGATAGTTGATCAGCAATAACGGTATCCATGGTCAAGGGTTTAAGCTCGAGCGACAGCATAGGCGAAGCTGATTGAGCGGTATGATAGCAAAGGATGAGGCTGATAAGGAGCACAATGTTCATAGTAAATTCCTATGCTTACAGTCGTTTATCACGCACAATGGTACCATCAATAAGTTCAATAATACGCTTAGTTTTAGCGGCGATCAATGGTTCGTGTGTAACGATAATGATGGTTACCCGCTGTTCCTCGTTTAATTGTTTAAAAAGATCCATGATAACGGTGCCAGTGGCAACGTCAAGGTTGCCCGTCGGTTCGTCAGCAAAAATGATTTGAGGCTTGTTGACCAATGCGCGGGCAATAGCAACGCGCTGCTGCTGACCGCCAGAAAGTTGGTAGGGAAAATGATCTGCCCAGTCAGCCAGATTTACCATCGCCAGTAACTGTCGCGCAGCGTGGCGCGCATCGTGCTCCTTTTTGCCGGCATACAGCTGTGGCAACGCGACGTTATCAAGCGCTGTCAAATCGGGCAACAGGTGAAATTTTTGAAAGACAAAGCCTATTTTTTGGTTTCTGATGTGTGCAAGTTGATCACGAGTGGCCGCAGATGTTTGAATGCCATCAATTATATAAGAGCCATCGGTTGGTGTATCAAGGCAGCCAAGCAGGTGCATAAGCGTTGATTTTCCTGAACCAGAAAATCCGGTGATTGCGACAAATTCCCCAACGTCAATGGAAAGGTCAATCCCTTTAAGCGCTGTAACCTGCGTCTGGCCCATGGTATATTTTTTTACTAAATTCTTTGCTTCAAGAAGTGTCATTTTGAAATGTCCTCAGGCCACGAAGATCGCCAGATAAGCCCATTTTCGTTGGCATTTTGCAAGGTTTTTTTAGCCATCCCTAGGTCCGCTTTACAATAGTGTGATTTTTTTAATGAGTCAATGTGATCTTTGACGTAGCCTTGCTCGGCACAGCCTTATTAGGCGTAGCCTCACGAGGCGTAACCCTACGCCGCGTTTTGATAATCTTTGTCTTCGATCTCATCTTATACGTATGTTTAACGGTCTTGTTCTTTGTTGATCGCTTAGCCTTGGGAGACATTTTTACAGGACTACCGGTTGACATCGGTAACACATCGGTATGAGCCTTTTCCAGTTCATGAAATGAGACATCAAGCACCGGGTAATTTGCCCAATCAAGGCAATCAAAATGCCACCACTCAGTACGCAGGCCTTTAAAGCCGTGCTTTTCCATGATCAGTTCTAGCAGCTTGCAGTTCTTTTTAGACTCTTCCGTGGTCATGCGCTCATAATCACGGTGGGCGCGATCGGTAAAGTCAGCCATACGTGATGGCATTTCTAAGTCTTGGCCGTCTGATATACGCACTAGACGAACATCTACTGCAGCTCCGCGATTATGACGCGATCCATGTGTTGGATTAGCAACATAGCGACTATCGGGAAAGGCTTTCCATAATTGTTTTTGTACTGAAAGTGGACGGTAGGCACTTTCTATTTTGAGGGAGTACCCCATCTGCTCAAGTTCTTGTTGTACACAATCAAGCTTTTGTGCCACGGCTTCGCGCATATAACAACCTGATGAATTCGGTGTACGCCTAAAACCATGCCCTAATTGAATGCGCGAATTAATGCGCTTAATATCGACCAGTTCGGCCAGCGTTGATGTAGAATCCTGGCTGGCACCGAAAATATTGCTTGGTATAGCAGTAAGCATTATCCCAATAAAAACTACTATCCATTGCTTGCGTATCATAGACGCCACCTCTCGTGTAAAGATTTAATGCGGCCAAGACTGCAATTCCCATATAACTACACGCTTGCTGTAGCCACCAGCCGCTAGTAATAAACCATTGGGCGAAAAAGCTAACGTGGTAATCGCCTGCTTATCGTGCTCATCCAATACATCAGAGCAATACCATGCCCCATTAACATTCTTCTGCCAAAGCCTGACAAGTCCATCGTGCGTGCCACTTGCAATTATACAACCATC
>JABCZU010000017.1 GCA_013289515.1 Candidatus Babelota bacterium
GCAGGCATTCTATCGTGCTTATGAAATTGTGTCACAGCCTGTGACACAATTAGAAGATTTGCCAATTTTTGGCATTCCTTGGGGACATAATATTGTGCTGATCCATAAGCTTAAAAATAATGATCAGCGCCTGTGGTACGCCAAAAAATCAATAGAGCACGGGTGGAGTCGCACGATTCTTGAACTGCAAATAGAATCTGACCTGTATAGCCGAGCAGGTAAAGCGATTACAAACTTTCAAAAAACACTCCCCGCACCACACTCTGATATGGCCGAACAGTCATTAAAGGATCCGTATATTTTTGACTTTCTTACCCTGCAAGAGGATCATATAGAACGTGATCTTGAGCAGGGATTAATTGATCATATCCAAAAAATTCTTACTTGAACTTGGCGAGGGTTTTGCTTTTGTTGGGAGGCAATACCACCTGGAAATTGATAATAATGATTACTATATTGATCTATTATTTTTTCATTTAAAACTTAATTGTTATATTGTCATCGAGCTAAAGAATACTGACTTTAAACCAGAATATGCTGGGAAACTTAACTTTTATCTCTCGGCTGTTGATGACATACTGTGCAATCCAGGCGATAAGAAGCCGACAATCGGCCTGCTGCTTTGCAAAACTAAGAGCAATTTTACCGCTGAATATGCGCTACGCAATATTACAAGCCCAATTGGTGTAGCCGAATACCAAACAAAACTTGTTAAAGCACTGCCAAAGGGTCTTAAGAGCAGCTTACCAACCATAGAAGAAATTGAGGCCGAGCTGGAGAAACAAGAGCTTGTTCAGGCAAAAACAAAAGGTCTTAGGAGTAAAAGCGCCAGCACAAAGAAGCCTCTGGTCAAAAAAAGATAGTCCACTCAGTTTCGGCCAGACATTTTTATCCACTTCCAACAAAAAACAGACCGACTCTTGCAGTTGTACAAAAAATTTTTCTAGGATGAGGCTGGACATGGAGAGGAGTACATGAGCACATTAGCGCTCATATCCTTCGACAAGCTCAGGACGAGCGCCTTTTAGGGAGTTGGGCCATGATAAGCATTCGTACAAAGAAAATAATCAAACGCACAGTACTGGGAGGCATCCTGCTGGGGGTCGTACTGCCGTCATGCTTTATCGCCACTAAAAAAGTTATTATTGCCGGCAAGGCCTCTATTAACGATTTTTTCACGCCCCGCAGCGTTGCCATTGCTCTGCAAGGACCCCTGAGCGTCCAGGCGCAGGAGGCTATCCGGTCATACGTGTATACGCAAGTCTCTGATGCCAGCCTGTTACAGTCCAGCCTGGAGGACATCACAGCCAAGCTGCATGAAACATTTCCTATTATCAAGGCGATTACAACCAGGCTTGATGCCGCCCGCTGCCTGCATATTCAGATCAAGAGTGTAACGCCACATTGCTTGATCAATACAACACACGTACTGGGCGATAAAAATTACCTCTTTGGTCCATCAGACTTTGAAGCTCAGGCACTGGCCGGACTGCCAACGATACATGCCCCGCCAAAAAAGTTGGCTAACGATAAACTGCCGGCAACGTTTTATACCATCATTAAAAATCTTACGCCCTATCACTGGGCATGCTACAATATCACCTACAATAACCCCTGGAATATAACCCTCGCGCCACGCGCATCAAGGACCTTCTTCTATTTTATTGCAGACAAAAAGACGCTGTTTGATACAGCTAAACAGCAAGCAGTCCCAGGGCTTTTGAATTATTTGGCAAAAAATAACTATCTTACTGAAAAAATCATAACATCAAAGTGGCCAATGATGGCATTTGATCTGAGAATGAATGGACGCATTATCACGCGATTTTTACGGGGATACAGAAGGGGGAGGGGCACATGAACCACAAAATGATGACAGGACCACTTGCAGCTATTGATATTGGTACCACCAAAATAGTTGTTGTCATAGCACATATTGATGGTAAGGGCCGCAGTGAAGTAATCGGCATTGGTAAACATCCATCACATGGCCTTAAAAAAGGGGTCATTATAAACATTGCCTTGACCGTCGATTCTATCAAAGCCGCCTTAAAAGAGGCAGAGGCCATGGCCGGCATTAAAGTAGAATCGGTCTGCGTTGGCATCTCGGGCGGACACATTCAGTCCTTTAATTCTACCGGCGTGGTAGCAATCAAAGGTAAGGATGTGACGCAATATGATATTGATCGTGTCATAGAGGCGGCCAAGGCTATTCCGCTCGCCAAAGATCACTACATCCTGCACGTCCTGCCGCAGTACTTTCGCATTGATGGTCAAGAGTATGTTTTTGATTCACTTGGTATGTACGGTGTACGCCTAGAGGCGCAGGTACACATTATCACAGGAGCGGTGGCCTCAGCACAAAATATTATTAAATCATGCGAGCTTTCCGGGGTGCGCGTCTCAGATATCGTTCTTGAACAGCTTGCGTCAGCCAGTGCTGTACTCACACCAACCGAGCAGGAGATGGGCGTTGGCATCTTGGATATCGGTGGTGGCACCTGTGATTTTGCCATTTATAAAGATGGCAAGATTAGGCATTCCAAGGTGCTGCCAATAGCCGGTAATCATTTTACCAACGATATCGCCATTGGGTTAGGTATCCCAGCTGAACGTGCCGAAGAGCTAAAAAAATTGTATGGCTCTGTTTCCAAACAAAAGACGCTGCATGCGCACAATCAGTACATCGATGTTTCGCTTGGTTATGAGGGTGGCGTTAAAACAATTTCGGTACAGGCACTACACGAAATCATAACGCTGCGCGCAGAAGAGGTCTTTGATCTCTTTTTAGATGAGATAAATCAATATCGCCTGCGCAACATTATGCCATGTGGCTTGGTACTCACCGGCGGTGGTTCGCTTCTTGCCGATATTAAAGACCTTGCATCAGAAAAACTTGATATGCCGGTACGCGTTGGCTTTCCTGAAGCACTTTCACCAGAGACTGAGCATATGTTGCCCGATAGTTTGCGCAACCCGATTTATGCCACCGTCTATGGCCTGGTGATTAATGCGACAGGCGAACGCAATGTTGGCGATATTGCAAGCACGGATCAAGCAATTTTTTCTCGTGTATTGAAAAGAATGAGGTCATGGATTTATGATCTGTTTTAAGGAAAAAATTGACTGGATCCTGAAACGAGTTCAGGATGACAAAACAAGGTAATATTTCCGTATATGTCACCCTGGACCTGATCCAGGGTCAGGATGACATATCAACGGCAAATTTTCCTGTTTTGTCACTCTAAAGGAGGCTTCCTTTTTTTGTCATCCTGAACTCGTTTCAGGATCCATGTTCGAATGGAGGAGCGTAATGAAAAAAGAAAAATTTAACCTGTTAATTCGTTGAGAAATTCAAAGGAGTCGTAATGATAGAGTTCTTAAGGGATGAAGAAGCCATAAATGGCTGCGGCGTTAATCTCAAAGTGATTGGCGTTGGCGGTGCCGGCGGCAATGCGGTTAATAGCATGATTGCACAAGGAGATTTAACCGGCATTCAGTTTATTGTTGCCAATACCGATGCACAGGCACTCAATAATTCACCAGCACCACACAAAATACAGTTGGGTAAAAAGATTACCAAGGGCTTGGGCGCTGGCTCCAATCCTGATATCGGCCGACGCGCTGCCGAGGAAGACCTAGACATCCTTAAAGAACTTTTAACACACACTGACATCCTGTTTTTAACAGCAGGCCTTGGTGGCGGAACCGGTTCAGGGGCACTGCCGGTCATTGCAAGTATTGCTAAAGAGCTAGGCATCTTGACGGTAGCAATCGTAACTAAGCCATTCTTATTTGAAGGCAAGCGACGCCAGAAACATGCTGAAGAGGCCTTTAAAACTATTAAAGGTTCTGTTGATACTTTAATTGTGGTACCTAACCAGCGCCTATTGGAAATGGCTGACCCTAAAATATCAATGCTCAATGCATTCGCTCTTTCCAATGATATTTTAAAGCAGGCTATAAAAGGTATTTCAGATATCATCACTAAAGCCGGCCATATCAATGTCGACTTTGCAGATGTTAAAACAATCATGAAAGATACCGGCATGGCAATCATGGGCACGGGCAAAGCCTCTGGACCAGATCGGGCACGTCAGGCAGCGATACGGGCAATCAGCTCGCCGCTCATTGAAAACGCCAGCATAAAGGGTGCCAAAGGCGTACTTATCAATATCACGGCTAATGACGATCTTGAGCTGCAAGAGATTAATGAAGCAGCCTCGATGGTATATGAGATGGTCAGCCCTGATGCAAATATTATCCTTGGTTCAGTCATTGATAAGGCGATGGGCAGTGAAATTAATGTCACCGTTATTGCCACCGGCCTTGAGCTCAGCACAGCTGTAGAACACATAGTACACCAGCAGGTGCAGCATGTACAACAGCAAGAATCGACCCTACTTCGCTCCGCTCATCCCGAGTACCAAGCGCAGCGAGGTGTATCGAGGGACGAAGGGCAAGCTGCTCAATGGCAAGCAACCAGAAACGAATTTGCTCATCATGACTATTCAATGGCTGCTAAAAGTAGTCAGCCAACAACGCACACAACTTCGCATCAAGCAGTCCAACACCACACAGCCACAGTACATACAACAAAAATTACAGAGGCTGCGCCAGTTATAAAAGAACATACTGCAATGCATGAAGCGCCACGAGAAATCATTCACCAGCCGGTTACTGCAGGCGCCGCTGATCAGTTTGATCTGGATGACCTGGACACCCCAACCTTTTTGAGGAAAAAAGCAGAATCAGAGCTCGCTGCCAAGGATGCCGGGCACTCAAGTCATTAGGGAGTAAAGGAGTCCTCATGCTTAATATCGGCCTATTACTCATGATATGTTTTTGCCCAAGACTACAGGCAACTCAACACTACGATGACAAGCACATTGAAACAGCCAGCTTTTGGAATTATCTGACCAGCCCTAAAATTGGTCCCAAAGAGGAAACGCCTCTCATCCTAGCCAGTGAACTTATAGAGAATGATGCATACATGTCAGATGAGGACAAGCTAGGCAACCTGGTTGCCCTTAATGATGCAGAAGGCATAGGGGCATGGATTAAAGAGAAAAAGTCGCTCGCTATTGGTATCCCAACGGCCAAAGATCTTAGGATACAGAACGAAAGCTATAGGGGTCCTGTTCCGGCACTTATTGCTGCGCTGTTTATGGTCTCGCCAGACACTACGGAGCAAGAGAGTGCCTACCAGGTCTTTATGCTTATTCTTAATGGACTTTCACCAAAAGAGGTCTCACAAGCTATTAATAAAAAAATGAACTTGGACGATTGTATAAATCCTAATGAGCTGTTTATACATTTGCGCGATGGCGACGGCAACACCGCACTGCACAAGGCCATTATGCTCAATAATGCAACGCAAAATCCCAATCACAAGAAATCTCTTGCCACGCTAATAAAAATATTTCACGACATTGATGTTCGCTCATCCTATGTTAAAAACCACAAGGAGCAAATGCCTCTATCTCTGGACATGGAAGGAATTATTACAAGTATCAAAATAGACTGCGCATTGACAGTTGTGCTAAAAAGGAAGCGCCGGTGCTGCTCGTTTTAGAGCCTAATGATCACGCACATGCAACAGCTCTTTAACCTCGTTTTGGTAAAAAATAAACACGCCAATAAACATAATAGCAGCAGCTATGATAACATTGGTTGATAGTGTTTCACCCAAAAAGACCCAGCCAAAGAATGTAACAAAAATGGGGATGGAAAAGCCGGCCAGCGACACAAGGCCGGCACTATGCTTTTTAAGAAACGATGCATACATCGTGTAGCCGATAACATTGCCAATCAGCACCGTGTACGCAACCAGCCCTACCAGCCACAAAGGAGGCATTGCAATGTCTGTGATGGAGTCAACAGCCATCGAAGTTGCAAGGCCCATCACACCTGCGCCAATCATAGTAATTGAAAGAAGTTCAAACGGCGAATAGCGATCCTTTTTCAGCAGTACTTGTGCCAGCGTCCACCCGTAACGGCTTAATGCAACATGACCAAAGGCCGCAAGCTCAGGTAGCGAGAAGATTAAGAATGATGGCAAGGTCTGTTCAATACCAACATGCGAAAAGCATAAAAAAAGCGCGCCGGTAAATGCAATCCCGATCCCGATTATTTTTCTGGTATTCAGCCGTTCGTTTAATAAAACATAGGCATACAATGCCGTCACAAAGGGATCAAGGCTGCCAATGAATGCAGCCTTTGATACCATTAAATTTTTCAGGCCGTACGCCTTTAGAAGTGCGGGTACAAAGTTGGTAAAGATAATGGCCCCCAGCAATGGTAAAAAGTCCTGCTTCAGGTAGGCAAAGCGCAACCTGTGCGATGACGACCGGTATGTCAATGCCAGAAGGATTAGGCCACCACACAACATGCGAAAGCCTACAAAAAATACCAGCGGCAGGTGCTGCAAAATAACTTTATTGGTGATAATGGCGCTTGCAAGTGCTGCAAAGCCAACCAGGGGCCAGAACATTTTTTGATTCCTTTTTATGGCGTCTTTCGAAAAGCATCTAATCCTTGGGCGGTGATTTTTTCAGCCAATGGATAGGTGCTGCCTTGTGGCGTAACAACATAGAGGTGGTCAAGGTTAAGGTCAGCTAAGGATATAGCCATGGACTTGGTAAGTTTTTGCAACATAGCCAAGGTTGGGAATATCGATCTATTCAGGGACATAACATCATCCTTGTAATTTGGAACCATGGCCTCCATATTGCATGGATGATGGTAAAAAGTCAATTAATTTCTGATAAATTGGCCGCTTGTCCCAAATAGGTGACTAAGCGGTTGTCTGTTGCGGCCAATCGCTAAATTCCTAGGGAAACGAGGCAAGCCTCGAAGAATGATTCCTGTAGCGATTCAAAAAATTGAGCTTTGCTGTATACTTTCCAATCAAACTATATGCAACAAGCAGGCAATGCTACACTTTTTAAAGGAAACAAAAAACATGGGAACAAGAGGCTTTTGGGGCATTACAAAAAATGGCGAAGTAAAAATGATCTATAACAGTCATGATAAAGACAAAGCTATGATAGCTGAAATAAAATTAGACACAATTAAATATAAAGATATTGAGCAAGCCTTTCGGCGCTATGAAGAGTCCGAAATAGAATCTTAGAACTTGGATGCGTAATGAGGAGATCGCTATGAATAATACACCAAAACAATTAGGGCTTAATGTCAGTATTTTTGAAAATTTTGTCAAAAAAAATCGCATTTATATAGATAAAACTAAAATTATATATGACCTCATAACAGCACAGGACAATGAACATTTTTACTTCGTGTCTCGCCCCCGTCGGTTTGGCAAATCACTTTTCATCTCAACGCTCAAAGAAATTTTTTCGGGCAGGAGGGAATTGTTTGATGAATATTGGATTGGCAAGCACAGTAATTATGATTGGCCTAGATACCACATAATACACCTAGATTTTGGTGGCATTGCGCATGGAACCGCAGAAGATCTCAAACAAAGTTTGTATAATAGCCTTAAAGAGCTAGCACGTGAACATAACATAACACTAGCATATACTACTATTGAAGATGCGCTAAAATTTATTGTAAAAGAATTATCAAAGCAACACCAGGTTGTCCTGTTGATTGATGAATATGATAAGCCACTTGTTGATCATGTTGACAATCTCCCACTTGCTGAGGAAAACAGAAAAATACTTAGTAGTTTCTACACCACGGTAAAATCATTAGAAGCACATTGGCGCGCCATTTTTATCACCGGGGTAAGCAAATTTGCACGAACATCACTTTTTTCTGGTCTGAATAATCTCAAAGAGCTTACGTTTGATCCAATAGCTGCCGAGCTTTTTGGATACACCTATGAAGAACTTATTACCTACCTTTTGCCACGTATTGATGATCTTGCCAAACACCTGGGAAAAACAAGAGAAGAGACACTTGCCAACATGAAGCTTTGGTACAATGGCTATCGGTTCTCAAAGGATATGCAAAAGTCACAAATGTATAATCCATTGTCAGTTATCGCATGCCTGAATGATAAAGAATTTTCTAATATCTGGTTTAACACCGGATCTCCAGGCTTCTTGATTCCGCTGTTACGGCTAAAAGGCACAAGCCTTGAGATTCCTGATGTTATTAAAGCCACCATTGGCAGCTTCAATGCCTTTGACATTAAAAATATCCCGGTAGTTGCACTGCTATTACAAACCGGCTATCTTACCATTGTCGATTATGATGCTTCAACGGAAGTGTTCACGCTGGATTATCCAAACCGAGAGGTGCGGGAATCTTTTAAAAATTATCTTATGCTCGCCTTTGCCTACACAACTCCTGAAGTACTTGAAATGGCGCTTATTCGCATGAGAAGAGCACTTGAACGTAAAGATTTTGAAGAGTTTTGCAGGGCAATAAAAAGCCTCTTTGCAGGGATTCCATATCATTTACATATTGCAACAGAACCCTATTATCACTCACTGTTTCATTTTATGTTTGATATGCTTAGCATGAGGCCGCAATCGGAGGTTGCAACAAGTCATGGTAGGGCTGACCTTGTTCTTGAAACAGCGCATGACATATTTATATTCGAGTTTAAATATGATAAGTCTGCACAAGAAGCATTTGATCAAATTATCAGAAAAAAATACTACGAAAAATATATGTACATGGGCAAGCCGATAACGTTGGTTGGCATTGATATGAACATTAAAGACAAAGAGCTAGAGCTTGAATGGGTGCAACAGAGTTTATGAAAAACCCTTTCATGCACACAACGCCCCTCTTTCCCTCATCATTTGAGCAAGAACATGCTGCACTCAAAGCGCAGCTAACATTGAGCTTGCATCAGCAAGATAACGATGATGCCTGCCAGCTCTTTAGAAATATCATTAAGCACTACCACGCGCACAGCAGGCGGCCGTTTCCGTGGCGTGATCACATCAACCCCTATCATGTAGTTGTATCAGAAATTATGCTGCAACAGACACAAACGTATCGCGTTGAGCCAAAGTTTACAGCATTTGTCGCTACATTTCCAGACTTTGCAACGTTGGCGCAGGCACCAACGCACGAAGTCATTCGTATGTGGAAAGGTCTGGGCTACAATCGGCGTGCGCTGGCGCTGCAAAAAATCGCCCAGGCGGTGGTAAGTCAGCATGATGGCATCCTGCCCAATCAGCCAGCAATTCTGGAAACATTTCCCGGTATTGGCAAAGCCACAGCACGTTCAATTACCACCTTTGCTTTTAATAAACCTACCGTCTTTATTGAGACCAATATTCGCAGCGTATTTATTTATTTTTTCTTCAAGCATACACTCGATATCACCGATAAAGCGTTGGAACCTTTAATTGAAAAAACCGTAGATCATGACAACCCACGCGAGTGGTATTATGCCCTCATGGACTATGGCGTGATGCTCAAAAAGACGGTTGGCAATCTGTGCAGGCTAAGCGCACACTATAGCAAACAGTCAAAGTTTGAGGGGTCTGACCGTCAGGTCCGTGGTATGATTTTGCAAGTGCTTTTGGATCAGCCGGGCATTGGTAGAGATGGCTTGGTTCTTGCTTTGGCAAAGGAAGAGGAGCGGGCTATTAAAATTTTGCAGGATTTAATCAAAGAAGGTTTTATTAGGCAACAGGCCAACTGTTTTTGGCTTAAATAACGGCGAGGTATGACCATGCACTCACTATTTTGGGGCGACGCGCAAACCTGTACAATACCCCACAAGGATAAGGCGTTCGTTGATCTCTGCCAGCAACTGCGCCAAGAGAACGGTCTGACAAATATTACCGTCAACCACCAGGTGCATGGTATCGATGGCTCATTCATAGGTCATAAGGATATATGCGCTCATACCCTTCGACAAGCTCAGGGTGAGCGCCAATCTTATCAGGACAAGCATGCTTGCAACCAAATCCAGTCAACCCCCGGCATCAACTATCTTACACGCGATGGTGACTTTCTTATCACCGACCAGCCACACGTTGGCATCGGCGTTTTAACAGCTGACTGTCTGCCAATCATGGTGCATGCGCCGGACCAAAATGTTGCCGCTGCCATTCATGCCGGCTGGCGCGGATCGGTAGGCGGCATTGTTGATGTTGTCATAAAGGCATTGGCCGACACAAGCAGTGCCAAATGTGATGCAATACAAGTCTACCTTGGACCCAGTGCCCATGCCTGCTGTTACCAGGTCCAGGAACTCTTTTTAGATAATTTTGATACCAAAGCAAAGGATCTTTGCTTTGCACAGCGCGATGGCAAAATCTATTTTGATTTGCCGTTGTACAATACCCTACGGCTACTTGATTGTGGCATCAAAAAAGAGCATATTGATACGACCAACAGTGTTTGCACTATTTGCAATAATCGGTATCATTCCTACAGGCGTATGGCCGGTAATGATACCGGCATGCGGCAGTTGTCGATGATTTGGCTTAATAAAAAATCTTAACGTTTCTCCCCGAAAAAAATATCCTGCCAATTTGTAGTAAATCTTTCGCTTACTGCTATACTTTCTGTATTATTAATAACGTGCAATAATACCTATCCAAAAAAGGGCTGGCAGTGATTTATCATATTTCTCATTACTTGCAACCTACTTACTCATTTCTTAATGTTTTCCATTACGTTAGCGTGCGCTCGATTACCGCGCTGCTAACCGCACTTTTTTTCTCGTTTTTATTTGGCAACAAGTTCATTGCGTTGTGCCAAAACCATTTTAGATCTAAGGTCCGTGAGTGGACGCCAGAATCACACCAAGCAAAGAATAATACACCAACGATGGGCGGCCTTTTTATCCTTGGCATTGTGTTGCTCAATACGCTACTATGGAATAATTTGTTGAGTAAAAAGGTGTGGATCTTTTTATGCTGCATGCTTGGTTTTGGTGCTATCGGCTTTATGGATGACTGGTACAAAATTCATCACAAAAAAGGCATCTCTGCAAAACTAAAATTTAGATTGCAGCTCGGCCTTGCACTGCTCATCGCCAGCCTATGGTATTTTCTGATTCAGCCCGATACCAGGCTGTGCGTACCCTTTTTTAAGGTTTTCATGCCGGCGTTGGGGATCTTGCTCATACCCTGGGCTGCGTGTGTTATGATTGCTACCAGCAATGCGGTAAATTTAACCGATGGTCTTGATGGCCTTGCCACCGGGCCACTCATCTGTAACTTTGCCTCCTTCTCACTCATCGCCTATCTGGCCAGCCATAAGAAATTTGCAGATTACCTGTTTATTCCGTACGCCGGTAGCGCTGAGTTAGTCATCCTTGCAGCGACACTGATCGGTGCGCTTCTTGGTTTTTTGTGGTACAACACCCATCCAGCAGAGATCTTTATGGGCGATGTTGGCTCACTGTCTCTGGGCGCTGGTCTTGCACTGCTTGCACTCATGGCACGTCAAGAATGCTTGTTGGTTATCAGTGGTGGGATTTTTGTACTAGAGACGCTGTCGGTTATTATGCAGGTCATTTCATACAAAACACGCGGTAAGCGCATCTTTAAGATGGCGCCTATCCATCATCACTTTGAGATGCTTGGGTGGCGAGAAACAAAGATTACCGTGCGCTTTTGGATTATTTCCTTTATCCTAGCATTATTGGCGATTTTGACACTTAAGATCAGGTAATGTTGGCAACCTTCGCTCCCCTCCATTCGGTCCCCTACGGGGCTTACGGCCTGCGGCACCTCCATCGGGGCGAACGGTTGTTGGGACAAGCGCCGTCTTTAATGTAAGGATCTTGCATGCAGGAATCTACCGCGTTTATTAAGCGCTACCACGTTGGGCAGCTCTGTTATTTCTTTACAGCAGCCCTCATTTTTGTGCTGACGCTGTTTACAATCTTACCCCCATCCACAATTTATCTAGCCATCACGCTAGGAATTATTCCAATCATTATCAGCGCTATCAAAGGCTTACTGGCCAGGGAAATGAATACCGCCTTCTTTGTGCTTATTGCTGCCGTTATCTCTCTGATTGGCGGCGAGCAGCAGGCAATCATGGCTATCCTATTGATTATGATGTTGGCCGAATATGTAGAACACATGGTGGAAGATCGCACAGAAAGGGCAATCACCGGACTTACCCATCTTATGCCTTCTACCGTACTGATTAAGGATGGTACAGAAGAAAAGACTATTCCACTTGCACAGGCAACGCCGGGCATGCACATCATCGTAAAGACGGGATGGGCTATCCCTGTCGACGGTGTTATTATCAGTGGTTGTGCACGTATTAACGAGTCATTCTTAACAGGCGAAAGTATGTTGCAAGAAAAGAGTGCACCGGAAATGGTCTTTGCCGGCACCTTTGTCGAAGAGGGCAGCGTTATTGTCATAGCGCAAAAAGTTGGCGCCAATACCATGTACGGGTATATTACTGGGCTGCTTGAACAGGCTGGAAGGCGCAAGGCACGTATTCTTGTGCTAGCCCAACACATTACGCGCATTTTTGTTCCATGCCTATTCTGTTTTATTGGCATTGTCTGGCTATGGACGCGGGACTTAAACCTTATCGTCACACTCTTAGTTTTTGGATCACCACTCGAACTTACGGTGATCACTCCACTGGCCATGCTTGCCGCCATTGTTGCCGCCTTTAGAAAAGGCATCTTGGTTAAGGGCAGTTTACCGCTAGAACTGTTCTCACGTGTAAACACGATTATCTTTGATAAGACCGGCACACTCACCATGGGCGAACCCAAAGTTATTGCAATACAGCCCCTAGATGATGCCTATACAAATCACGACATTATACGCCTTGCAGCAATGGTTGAAAAGCGATCGGGACACGTACTGGCTAAGGCTATTTTGCAGGAGGCTGAAAAAGAGCTCATCGCCGTCCCGGATCCAGACACCTACCAGTCAATTACCGGTCACGGGCTGGCAGTGACGTATCAAGGTGATCAGTACCATTTGGGAAGTTTAGGATTTATTACCAAAACAGTCTATCAGGATGGCTCATTGCCCACCATACCGGCGTGCAGCCAATGCCCGCCGTTGCCACATACCTCATTCTTTATCTGTCGTGGTAAGACCTTGATAGGCAAACTCTGCGTCAGTGATAGCATTCGCCCTCAGGCGCAGGCGGTCATTGGTCAACTGCAGGCACTCAATATTTCCACCATCATGCTTTTGAGTGGCGACAACCAAGAGGCGGCAATGGCGGTAGCCAACCAGCTTGGTATTACACAGGCACGTGGGCATATCCTGCCGGATCAGAAATTACAAATTATCCGCGATCTGCAAAAAACATCTGCAACCGTCGCCATGATTGGTGATGGCATTAATGATGCCCCCGCGCTCAAGCAGGCTGATGTTGGCATTGCTATGGGGGCTATGGGCATGGAGCCGGCCATTGCTGCCGCCGATATTGTGCTCATGACCAACGATTTGAATCATGTTGTATTTTTGCGCAGATTATCACTCAGGGTGATGCGCCTGATTAAACAAAATTTGATTGTAGGGCTTGGCATGACGCATGGCCTTGGCATTGCGCTCGCACTCTTGCATGCTATCACTCCGGTACAAGCGGCATTTTTTCATGCCTTTGCTGATATTTTTATTCTGCTGAACACTGCTCGATTGATTTACTTTAAGTGATAATTCTTAGACTTCGTCAGCAGCGTCAGGCTGCCCGATCTCTTCCTTGGTAACTAGGCCACTAATAGCAAACGCTCGCTTAAGCGCCATCGCCTCAGCAACCTTTAAGATCATCGCATTAACATACTGCTCCCAGATGGGTGCGCCACGCTTGTAATAGTCCTTAATGCTGACAAAGATGGTGGTTGCCTTTCTGCGATCTTTTCTAAAGACGCTACAAAAGGCCCCCGTGAGTTTGGGTTTATCAAAAGATAGGTGCGATTGGCCATAGGTAATATGCAGGCTGCCGTCATCACGCTTGGTAAGGATATCGCCATCGTAGACAACGTCACTTTCCATGCCATCAAAATTTTCATTCTGATTAGCGATTTTCAAGTACCCGTCACGGCTGGTGATAATGGTTGATTTACCGGCGTATTTGATAAAGTAAATTTCTTTGGCAAATGGATCAAGCTTGTATTGCTTGCATAGATACAAGAAGAGGGACAACTCTTCAGGCGTTGCGCCAACGGCTACTGTTTTTTTGATCAATTCAAGATTGCTATCGTTGCGATCTATAAGGTCTTTTTTCATGAAATGTCCTACGATGGTGCAGATAATTAATTGGGATACTAAAAAAACAATATGCACCTTACTGTAGCGCTATTTTTGAAAAAAGAAATTAGCCTATAAAAAGCGGTGTTTTTTGAAAAATGAAGAGGGATGGGAAAGAGAAGCAAGCTTTGATGACCCACGTTAATGTGAATTCGTGGGTGCAGCAACGAGATGAAGTAACCTGATGTGGTCATGATGCTCATTACATATGCTATGTCCAGGTGTGTATCGATGTGTACAAGGAGTGGTCAGTAGCAGTACGTGTTAGCGGGTCACCAAAGCTTGATATAAGTCTAGCACGTGGCGGCAGGATAAAAAAACGCGTAAATAGGGCAAAAAAGCAGGGTTGTATTTACTAACATACAGATCTGACCGGTAGATCGTAGCGATAGTTTTCTATGCGTGATTTTGGTACACAGCCTCCTGTATTCCTAGCAAAAACAGTAAAACCTGGTACGATGATGGAAGATGCGACAAAAAAACGGTCTCTATCACTTTACATTCAAGCGGTATTGTCATGAGCACATTAAAAAATACTATAGATACTATTCAACAGGAGCTTACAGCAAAGCTTGCTGCTGCCCATACCCAAAAGGATGTGGAAGATATTCGCATCGCCTTTATGGGAAAAAAGGGTTCTATAACTGAACTCCTGGGCGCATTAAAGGACCTTTCGATTGAAGACAAAAAAGAGTTTGGTCCATTATTGCAGCAGCTACGACAAAATGCTGAAGCATCGATTAATCAGCACAAAAACGCATTGCTTGAAGCCCAGGCGCAGGCTGCTCTTAATAAGCAAAAACACTTTGACGTTACTGCTACGCTGCCAGCGGCTGTACGCGGCCACTTGCACCCTTATACCCACTTTATCCAAGAGATCCAGGATATCTTCTTATCCATGGGCTATGAGATTTGGGATGGACCAGAATTTGAAACCGATTTTTATAATTTTACCGCACTCAATATCCCGCAAGATCACCCGGCGCGCGATATGTACGATACCTTTTGGACTGACAAACCTGGCCATCTGTTGCGCACGCATACCTCGCCAGTACAAATCCGTGCAATAGAAAAAGCCGTTAAAGAAAATAAGTTGCCAATTGCCGGCATTGCCCCCGGCCGTACGTATCGACATGAGGCGGTGGATGCATCGCATGACTTTATGTTTATGCAGTGCGAGGGCTTACTCATCGATAAAAACGTTACCATCGCAAATCTCTTTGCCACTGCCCAGACGTTTTTAAAAAGATTATTTAAAAAGGATGAACTCGATATTCGCATCCGCCCGGGCTTTTTTCCATTTGTTGAGCCTGGCTTTGAGATTGATATGCGTTGCGTGTTTTGCAAAAGTGGATGCTCGGTCTGCAAACAATCAACCTGGATTGAGGTCTTTCCTGGCGGCCTAGTACACCCAAATGTTCTCAAGGCAGCTGGTGTAAACCCTGATGAATATTCCGGATTTGCCTTTGGCTTTGGCCTAACACGTTTGGCAATGCTTAAATATGGCATTGATGATATACGATTACTGCATAGCGGCAAGATAAAATTTTTGGAACAATTTTAAGAGCATTGGCACAATGCTATAAGGGCAAGCGCTCGTCGTGCACAGGTACAGTTTTTAGGAGAGGCAAAGGAGAAGTAATGATAGTAACGAAGGCCATTATTCCGGCTGGCGGTTTGGGAACACGCTTTTTGCCGGCAACCAAGACGGTTCCCAAAGAGATGCTCCCAGTACTGGACAAGCCAGCAATTCAGTATGTTGTTGAAGAGGGCATCAAATCGCAGATCAAGACGTTCGTCGTTGTGACCGGCAAGCAAAAAAATACCATTGAAGACTATTTTGACACCAGCCCAGAGCTTGAACACTTTTTGGCCGCCCGAAAAAAAGAAGATCTTCTGGAGGGCGTTACAAAAATTATCAACACCGCCAATTTTATTTATATCCGCCAAAAGGAGGCGCTTGGCCTTGGACATGCCATATGGAATGCCCGTCATGTTATTGGCAAGGAGCATGTTGCTATCTTTTTACCAGATGACATCATTACTGGCGTTACGCCGTGTATGGCTCAGCTGATTCAGATTGCATCCCAAGAAAAATGTAACGTGGTTGCCGTCCAAGAGGTTCCCATGGATAAAGCTTCAAACTACGGTATTGTTGGCATTAAAAAACAGTTTTCACCTAACCTTTTTCAGATACGCGAATTGGTCGAAAAGCCAAGACCTACCGATGCGCCGTCAAATCTGGCCATTGTTGGGCGCTACGTTCTCTCTCCTAACATTTTCCAAGCACTTGAGGATATCAAGATTGGATCAAATGGGGAACTTCAGCTGACTGATGCCATTCAACATTTATTGCTATCGGGCGAAAAGGTCTTTGCCTACAAAATTCAAGGGACCCGCTATGATGTTGGCACCCCTATGGGTCTGTTAAAAGCAAATTTGGACCTGGCGCTCCGCAATCCAAAGTACAGTGAAGAGATCCTTGAATATTTATCCTTGCTGGACCGCGAGATGGTTGTGATGCAGGGTAAGGCACAGGCGCTTAGTAAAAGTGTTAGTGCCGCTTAATAGCAATTAAACGATTGAGCAAGTAATTAGTCATAGCTGTGAATTTTCTACGGACGTCGTCCCCGCGAAGGCGGGGATCCAGGCCGTCTTTAAAAAATACCGCCGTGCTTGGTAATAAAATACGAAGTGCTTTACTTGGAGATATTTGTAAGATAAAGTTTTTCCAATGAGGATTTACGAATATTGCCTGGATCCCCGCCTTCGCGGGGACGACGTCCTGTTGGGCATAAAGCAACTATTACTTGGACAAACTTTTTTGAAATAGTTTTAACACTAAAAATTTATGTAATTAATGTCCATGTTATAAAAGGACCGTATGATTGCAAATGTTATTATCCTGCTTATGAGTATAAGCTTAACCCCTCTCTGCTCACTTAATGCAGCATTGCCACAGCCAGAACTAGCACCATGGAAAAAAAGAAGTGTAAACTTATGGTCAATGCACAATTTTATGGGCATCTGTTTTAACAAAGCTAATACATCACAAGAGGAATCGAGGATTTCTGGTTTTGAGCTCTTTGAGAAGGCCACCACATTCGATATTCATGCATGTCGAGCACTGTGCCGATGGCTGGTTGAGGATGTTGCGCGCATAACACAGGAGGTAGTGCGGCGTGATGGACAGCAGACAGATGAGATGCAAAAGCGCATTGCCACCCTACAGACAATCTCAACTCGTGACGTTGGCGATACAATTGATCTGATGGATTGTGCGAAGCTAAAAAACTTTTTTGACCAATATATTGATGACTATAATGCCTTTATTACACATCTAAAGCGCATGCATGAGCGCTGGAAACCACTCAATATCACATTTTTATCTGTTCTAAATCGATTCGAGCTTGTATTCGATATCGAACATAGCATATCACACAATAAAGCAGTATCTTCTTGCAACAATACATATATCAGCCTAAAAGCACAAATTGGTAACCTTGAGATGCTTCATGCTTATTGTGATACAGTACTACCAAATCTGGAAGAATTGGGTTTACTGGCACCAGGACTGGCCTTATATTGCGCTAAGCTACAATTGCTTAAGGACAGCAAACTCATGTTAAAGCTGACCGACGATGCAGCCTATACACTATATCAAGAGGGACTAGAGCACGTTGAGAAGTTTGTTAGAAAGCTGGAAATTGTAGCGGAGCTTAAAAGCTCCGTCAAAGCTGCGATGGAAACGAATACTCCATCCATGGAAGCATTGACGGGCATTGTTGAAAAGCTGAAAAATCTGACGCTGAAATGAAATATCCAGCACAAGAATCAACCCCAGACCTTATAGAAGAATTAGGCTGGAAATCACGCGGTATTGCGTATGATATAACGCCAGTTTATCATGCAACAATCAATGATTTAGATATGGCTAAAATCCAGCACTTTCTTGCAACACGAAAAAGCGCTACAACCGTTCCGATGTCACATGTTTCAGTAGAAAATGCCATGCTCGCCTATCAGATCATCAAAAAAGATCATGGACATACCTATCCTACGGTTGCAGGAATCCTGATCTTTGGCAACAATCCCCAATTTTTCTTTTCTGAAGCACGTATCATGTGCGCACAGTTTCCAGGAACAACAATTGGAAGCGAAGTTGTCGCATCGCAAGATTGCCTTGGGACACTGGATGAGCAATTTAAAAAAGCCTATAATTTTGTCATACAGCAGCTTAATGTATCATGGAAAATCGTCGGTCCATTACGTGAAGAGCGCTTAGAAATTCCAGTACAAGCCATTAGAGAAATAATCATTAATGCGATTATTCACCGTAATTATCATATTTCCGGTCCATCAAAAATAGCGGTTTTTGATAACCGCATAGAAATTTTTAGTCCGGGCAGCTTTCCAGGTCCCATTGTTCAACATTTGAAATCTGGCTTCACCTATCCACGTAATACAACAATATGCAAAATATTGCGTGAAATGGGTATGATAGAAACGTTTGGACTGGGCTTTTTGATCACATTCTCAAGCTACGAAAAAGAGAATCTAAAAACTCCCGAGATCATTGATGGTGAGAATTTTGTTAAGTGTATCCTCCCCAGAAGAGTGCCCGAAGGGCGTACACTACCAATTAGCATAACCGCTGGTTCTACAGATCTGACGGCTATTTTACATCTTTTTCTAACAGCAACTGAGATCTCAGTATCAGATGTGGTCAAAACACTACACCTTACAAGAGTAACCGCCTCTAGAAAGCTTGCAGCACTTGTTGCTCATGGTTTTTTAAAAAGGATTGGCAAGGGACGTGGAATACGATACATAAAAAAATAATTAAAAAAAAGGGCCGACTGGAATTAACCAATCGGCCCTTTTTTTGTGTCTAAAACTATGTACTAAAAGTTCTTAGAACTTCTTGATACCGCGGTTCTGCCAATATTCGCTAACCATGCTGGTTGAACCAGAGATAACGACAAGCCCATCGCGCTCATCAACAGCTGTCTTAGCCTGTTCTAATGCTTCAGTAAATGAAGTAAAAGCCTTAGCCTTAACATTCAACTCTTTTGCCATCAGGCTAAGATCTTGAACATCGTGTGATGGTGTATCACTTGGTAGCGGCACCAAGAATACTTGACCGCTCACTTTTTTAAGTAAGTATCTAATTAATTTAATTGCTTCCATGGTATTAACCGATTTGCTAAAACCAAGGATCAATACTAGGCCCTTAAGGGGTTTTTGGTAATGCAGTAAACGCACACCAAGAAAGAGATTGTTAAATGCATCAAGGTTATTAGCATTATCCAAAAGCATGGTTGGTTTCTCTTTATCCAGAAGCTCAAAACGACCGCGCATCAAATCGAACTGTTCATGCCAAAAAGTCTTTAATGTCTTGACTGGGTTAAGTTCTGCATGACGCTTAGCCTCTAGGGTTGGGCGTCCACGTTGGCCTTTTTGGGTAGCAAGTAGGTTGCCACGCAAGAATGGGGAGAACTTACCTTTTATATCTTCTGCATAAATTTGTGCTATACGCTCACCAAGTGATGCGGTGCGGCCGTACAGTTGTTCAAAAATATATGGCAACGTTGCGAGCTTACGAATAGGCATTGCCCATTTAATATCACGCTCATCGCACCAGGCTTTCATTTTTTGAAGACGCAATTTGCTTTGCTCTGCTGAGATAAACCAGCATTGAGATTTTGCAATCTCAAGCATTTCAAAAGAGGCTAGATCAAGGTCTTGATTTAAAAGACCCTTGCTGTCTTCGGCAATACGTGTGATAGCTGCAATTTTAGGGGTAAAATATGCAGCTGCATCCAGCTTACCGCCGTAGGCAACTTCAATAAGCACAACATCGGTCTTTTCTGCCTTGAAATGTAACAATGATGCCATAAGCATAATTTCTTGCGCTGTAGCCTTGATTTCGTTCATTTCTGCGGCATTAATAACCTCATTAAGTACATCAGCAAACATTTTGTTTGCCATGGGGACAAAATTTGCTTCTATGCACTCATTGTAGGTAAGTATATGCGTTGAATAGCACGCACCCACATTGAAACCCTCTTCCTTTAACAGCTTTGCTGCAAAATGGATGGTAGAGCTCTTACCGTTGGTACCACCAACCAGGATGGTGTCCATTTTGGAGCCTATGCTATCAAAATGACGATCAAGCGCCTTCATACGTGTAAGGGCAGCCTCACCATATTCAGAAGGCTTGAGCGCATCTAGGTAATCAACGATTTCGCTATAGCTTCTCGTTTTACCAAGGCCGGTCTGGCCTTTTTTTCGTACATTTAGTTCTGTTGATGTTATCATGGCGGTATTCCTTGTTTAAAGGGTTTATATATGCCTTATTGGCTATATATTGTTATATGTTACGATACTACGTTACGTTACTACAAAAAATCCAACTAGGATTTAACTCGCTAAAATGTGCGTAAAATTTTTCACAATTTAAAATATTATGCACATACCTCATCTTATGGGATGTTTGATAAATTGTCAAACACCTATTAATGGTCACTTTTTAGGGGTTTTTAATTACAAAAGTTACAATTGGAAACGATGAAGACGAGTAGCTCCTCTATTTCCCCCTCATTAAAAACAAAAAAAGCGCCTATAACCGGCGAAGGGTCATAGGCGCTTTTTTGATTATTTTATCATATGCTACGCGATATCAAGGGGAAAGGCCATTACTGTGCGCCCTATTGTGCCTCTTTCAAGCGGCTGACCAGGATTTCTATAAAAACATCTTGTAACTTGTATTGAAAATTTGAGCCAACTTCTGTGCCATCTTTTTTCCAATAACACGCTTACTATGCTCCATTTGTGAAACATGGCTTTGATGAATACCAAGCTTTTTGGCTAACGCTGCCTGTGTCATACCATCACGAGCGCGGCATCCTCGAATGGTTGCACCTACTTCGCCATATTTTTGATAAAGATCTTTAAATACTTCACTGGCAGGAACAGTGTCATCATCGCCATTTTCAGATATCTTAAAGGGTCTGAGCGTAACACAAAGTTCTTGTGCCGATTTACGCGGCAGCAAAAATTTCATATTTGGCTCTCCATGAATAGTAACCTCAATAGAGTTGTTAATATGGAGCCTTTTCATGCGTTCCGACATAATACACCTCAATAATTTGTATCTTTTTATTTACCACTTCCCAACACGCTACATATGTTGGCTTGCCTTGCTTAAGGTGACAATGATAATGGCCTTCTAGGCCCTTTAATTTACTAAAATTTTGCCAATTGTATCTCAATGGACCAAGCTCTTTCATCTCCCGCACCAAGAAGAACATGGCATCTTTGACCGTTTTTGGCATTGCATCAAGTTGTTTTCTGCATTTTTTCTTATAATCAACAGTCCAAGCCATGTATGCTCCCGAATACTGTCCTGTTTTTAATCCTTATTTCAATTTATATCATTTTTTGGTATAACACAATAGATCTACACCAGCAACAGCATTAAGAAATCACAAGAGGAAGATGCTCTCCCTTCGTTGGGATGAGCATCTTCCTCTTCTTTTTCCTAAAATGGCTCCATTAGCTGGATGGCACTATCAAGCGCGGGATTAGACCGTGTATCAACCGTCTCTCCAGTATCAAATGGGCTTGCCGTCACAAAAATGTTATTCCCGACTCAGTGCTTGGATCTCTTCAGCGGTTAGACCAGTACTGGTGATAATTGCTTTAATATCTACACCGGCATTGAGTAATTTGATAGCTATATCACGAGCTTCTTCTTGTCTGCCCTTTTTCTCGCCTTTTTCGACTGCAAGCTCGATCGCGCCTTCTTCATCAGTTGCCCGTATGAACGAATCGTAATATGCATTCATTTCTTCTTCTGTCCATGTCATACGAGTAGCGGTTTGGCATGCTTCCTCAAATTCATCTTCTGCTAAAGGCGCAGGAACATGATCTTGCTTATCAATCTTTTTTAAAAAATAAAGCCATTTGTCCTCATCACTGACAAGCTCTTTTTCTTGCTTCTTAAATTTAGGTAACTCAACAATGGCAATGGTTATCCCGTCAAAATCACATTCATGCGTTTCTATATCTTGCATGCGATGAATCGATTTAAATTTTGCTTTTTCAGGAAACAGCGTATATCCAAGAATAGCAACCCCAATAACAGGCAGGAGCTTGCGATATGATTTTGAAAATTCAAGCTGCGTGGCATAGGTCTTAGCAACATAGAACAGCATGCGTTTTTCAAAGTCTTTGACCCCTCTAACCTGAACCTCTATTATGTAGCGATTTTGTCTTTGATCAGTACATAGGATATCAAGAATGTTATCTTTTTTGTCTTTCATAATGCGCTTTTGTTCAGTTGGCATGAACTGAATGTCTGCTATAGCACTATCACCCGCAAATTCTAAAATAGAGTTAAGAAAAGAGATGGTAACGCGTTTATGAGCCTCAGATCCAAAAATTTTTTTAAAGGCAACGTCATTGCAGGGGTCAAGAAAAATCATGGCTTATCCTTTCGTAGAGACGGGCAGGGCAGGCTCGGAGCCTGATTACTTTAATAATGACCAAGACTAACATGCTCAGCTCTGCGTTGCAATTCGTTGATTTTATTTGAGGGCAATGTCGTACTTTTTCAAAAATCGCCCAAAAAAACGGCACTTTTAGAATCTTTTGCAAACAAACACCCAGAGCCAAAATAGCTAAAATTAAACGCTTTCGCTCATTAAGAAGAGAAAGATGCTCGCCCCCAATAAAGGGATGGGCATCTTTCTCTTTCTTTAAAACGGCTCCATCAGCTGAATTGCACTATCAAGCGCGGGATTAGACCGTGTATCAACCGTCTCCCCCGTATCAAAAGGGCCTGACGTCACAAAAAATGGATTAGCATCAAAGGCGCTATTATCACTTGGCGCCTGATTCTTTGATACCTCTTGATCAGCCACTGGCGCGGGCGGCGTTATCTCAACCTCATCTGGCAATAATGCCGGCTGCGGCGAAAGACTATATACATATATATGCGCGCCTAATAATACCATCGTTAACCATGCTATTTTGTACGTCATCTTTTCCCTTTCACGTTCTACTATACATCACATATTGGTGTCCCATATCCCAATCCCAGTCTAATAATTTTCTAGGCCAGGCCACCATTAATGTGTAATTAACCTGAAATAGCGTCTTGCTACCAGTACAAACACATGAACAAAGAGAATTATTTTACGATCCGCAGACAAAAACTATTAGGCCTGGGCAAAAATGACTTAAAAGTATTGGCAGGAGTCATTTTTTGGCGAAATTTGCCCTGCTACTTTTTTTATGGTAGACTAACCCCTCTAATGCAAATAGCATTATAGAGGCTATGTCGATGTAGACATAGTTATCCGTTTAACCCTATAAAAAGGTAGCGCACTCAATAGCATGTTCTTAACCCGCGTGTTAGTTTTTGTTGCCACTACATAAGGAATCTTAAATGCTTAAGATGAAGAATAATTTTCTTTCTTCTATTACGCCAGCCGATCTGCTTGATGAAGATCTTCAGCTTAGCGATAGCCAGAAAGCTGAACTTGCCCAATACTACGAAGACTTTGGTACCAAATTCCAAGTCGGCAAAGTTATTAAAGGCAAAGTCCTTTCAAAAGAGGGCAATGGCGTATTAATCAGCATCGATTATAAATCTGACGGCCTTATCCCTAACTTCGAATTCTCTGAATATGAGCTCAAAAGAATCGGGCTTAATGAAGATATCGATGTTATGCTTGATAGACTCGAAGACGAAAATGGTACCGTTGTACTATCCTATCAAAAGGCTAAAGCGCTCAGAGCTTGGGAAAAAATTGCCGAGCTTGCAGCAGCTGATGAGCCAGTACGTGGTATCGTTACACACAAGGTTAAGGGTGGTTTGAGTGTTGACATCGGCATTCCAGCGTTCCTACCAGGATCACAAGTTGACACACAACGCGTTACCAACTTTGATCAATTTGTTAATCAAGAAGTTACCTGCAAAATTCTTAAAGTTAATAAGAAGCGCGGTAACGTCATTATCTCTCGCAGAAAATACCTAGAAGAACAACGTGCAGAAGATAAGAAGAAAGCACTAGAAGTAATTAGCGAAAACCAAGTCATGCAAGGTATCGTTAAGAATATCACCAGCTATGGTGTATTTGTTGACGTAGGTGGCATTGACGGGCTCTTGCACATTACTGACATGTCTTGGGGTCGCATAGCACATCCAAGCGAACTTGTCAGAATTGGTGATACCATTAATGTTAAGGTCATCTCCTTTGATAAGAAGAATGAGAAGATCTCTTTGGGCATGAAACAACTTACCCCAAATCCTTGGGAAAATGTTGATCAAAAATACCCAATCGGCTCAAAAATCAAAGGTCATGTATCAAGCATCACTGACTACGGCCTATTTGTTGAAGTTGAAAAGGGAATCGAAGGATTGGTACACATCTCTGAAATTTCATGGACAGAGCGTATCACCAACCTTTCCAAGTATTTCAATATCAACGATGTCGTTGAAGCATACGTTGTTGCCCTCGATAAGGACAACCGTCGTATGTCACTGAGCATCAAGCAACTCAAGGAAGATCCTTGGAAAGCAGTTGCCTCAAGCTTTAAAATTGGCGATAAGATCAAAGGCAAAATTACCAACATTACCGATTTTGGACTCTTTGTTCAGCTGATCGAGGGTGTTGATGGCCTGGTCCACATTTCCGACATCTCTTGGACTGACCATGTCAGCCATCCAAGTGACCGTTACAAGAAAGGTGACATTGTTGAAGCCGTTATTCTGTCACTTGACCCAGATAATCGTAAGATCTCCTTGGGCATCAAGCAACTGGATAAAGATCCTTGGACAAATGTCGGCCAACAATATAAAGTTGGTGACTTTGTTGAAGGTAGCATTTCCAAGATCACCAATTTTGGTGCCTTTGTTAAACTACCAACCGGTATTGAGGGATTAGTTCACATCTCTGAGCTTTCTGACAACGATGTAGCCAAAGTTGAAGACCTTCTCAAGGTTGGACAAGCGGCTAAATTCAGAGTTATTAAAGTAAGCCCAGAAGAGCGCAAGCTTGGTCTTAGCCTTAAGCCACAACGTGAAAAACCGGCGCCGGCTGAAGGTTCTGCTGACCAACAAGATGCACATACATCTAAAGAAGCTAAAAGTCACGCACCTAAAGCTCCTAAGGCACCGCGTGAACAACGCGAACCACGTGAACAGCGTGACTATGATGCTAGCAGAGGCAGCGATGACAAGAAGGCAGCTCCTGTCAAACCTAAAGATGGTACGGTAAGAAACTCTTTGCAACAGGCCCTTGAAGAGCATGCTGCAAAGATGAAGAATGCCACACCTGCACCAAAAAACGAAGAATAATCATCATGGAAAACACCTTCGCAATTATCAAGCCTGACGCAGTCAAAGCTGGCTATAGCGGCAAAATAATCGATCGTATCGAACATGAAGGCTTCACCATCCTTGGCATGAAAAAGGTCCAACTGACCAAAGCTCAAGTTGAGCATTTTTATGCAATTCACAAGGCACGAAGCTTTTTTGGTGAGATGGTTGATTTCATGCTCTCAGGCCCCGTTATTATTATGGTCCTACAGCGTGAGAACGCTATTAAGGCCTGGCGTGATTTGATGGGCGCTACAGATCCTGCAAAGGCGGAGCCTAACACGCTCCGCAAGTTGTATGGTGCCAATGTTGGCAGCAATGCAACGCACGGTTCTGATGCCCCAGAGACGGCACGTGAAGAAGTTGCATACTTCTTTCCAGAGCTTGCATAAGTAAGTACTTATAAGCAAAAAGAAGAAACCCCGGATGTGCTAATAGCACATCCGGGGTTTCTTCTTTGGGGGAACAAAAAAAAGTGGGCCGCGTTAGTTTTTTCTAACACGGCCCACTTTTTTGTAATTTTAACCTGTGGATCCTGAAACAAGTTCAGGATGACAAAAAAATTAGAAGTTCAATCTTTTTGGCTGCAATGACTCATACACATGAGTAAACTGACCCTGCTGTTGCGGTGCGCCAGGACACACGGGCGTAGGTTCCGGTTGATCCGCCATCTCATCAGCTGGAAGGTATTGCTCCAGTACATCTATTCTAGATAGAAAACGCTGATACAGCACCTCGTCGCCATTTTCCTGAGCTCGGCGAGCCTGGTCCCTGCTGAGCTCTATCATCTCCTCAATACAGAGAAGAACCTGAGTATTATCCTGATACTGCCTAATATCCATTGCAGGCACAGGAATGCCGCCTGTTAGTACATCACAATCTCGCTCAAATAGACTGTCAAAAAAACGACTGAGGTTATCGTCTCCCTCTTGCGTAGCCATTCTACTGTATACAGAGTATACACTTCCTCGCTCCTGTAAACATTGAGTCAAGAAGGTATGAGGGTTAATTTCTTGAACCTCTTCCTGGGGCTCGTCTTCATACATATCGATCTCTTCAGACCAATCGTAAGAATCGTAGTAATCATTATCTTGAATATCTTGTTCGCCACCAGAAGACCAATCAATAGTAGACCGTAAGGTATTGGACGCCCCCAGTAAACAGCCAGCGCTCAAAAGTAGTGTATATATCATTTTCATCTAAAAATCCTAACAAAATTATCTCATTATACAACTAACAACAGTTCAGCATCGTAACAAAAAATAGCGGCGCAGACAACATAATTTTAAAAATCGCTGACTTTTATGTACTTTGTACAAAAAGGCGTTCTCAGTATACTATTGTTATTGAGGAGACCTGATGAACGCCACCATTATATACGCTATGCTGCTATTCTGTTTTTACCTGCCAATAGGCGGGCACCAAGACACGCCAAGCGTACACGCTATCGACGGCGTTTTTACAAAAATTGCCCATTGTAATTTGCAGTTATTCAAGCCACCAAATAGCGAAAACTGGCATGCCACAACGTTTGAGGAGCTGGTTAGGCGGGCATTTAAAGAGCGCCTCAATCCAGAACCCTATGATAAACGCTCAATGGCATTTAAAATATTTCAAAAATATGAGGCTCGGGCAAACAATAACGATGCAAATACTTGGAATGACCTTGATTTCTTTTATGGCAACGGTACCGACAAAACCATTTTTCTTGGTAACAAGCTTAATCGGTCCTGTACTGAACTTGGCACCATCGCCTTGTATGGCCTTCTTGCGCAACCCCAGGCCACCACCAGCAACCTATTGGCACGCCAAAATATTATAAAAACACTACTCAACGATCCTGCACTATATAAAGACATTATTCAGCACCTATCTATGATTGGCGCTACAGAAAATGCTCTGCTAAGTTTTTGGGGCCCCGACTGGATGCACAATAGGGTCCGCGATGCCTATTTAATAAATCTCTCGCCATTAAAGCAACTTAATCAAAAAGAGATGGCCCTATGGGCACACATGCTCTATGACCGCGGCAAAGACATCTATTGTATGAGCCTTCAGGGATTTATTGCCCTCATATTGCTTGCCTATGGCATCATCACTGAAACAAGCATCACGCCAACACCTAACTTTGTTGGTGTAAAAACCGAAAATCAATTTATGGATGATGGCGTTATGTCATACCTTTGGCGATCACACGAAAGTCAGCATATCCGTTCAGCAATCGCCATTGTGTGTGGGCTTTATGCAGGGTACAATGCCTACAAGAGCGCACAACACATCAAAGGGCTGTTCGTACTGGAGCAACATTTACAAATGCTCATGATGCATATAGCTGATACGGTGTACCACATGCAGGCACTGCATAAATGTATACAAAGACACCCGCTATTGGCACATTTTAGTGAATACAAAGAACTTGCCAATTTTTTCCAGCAGCATGTGCAAAGACTCGGTCAGCTCAATGACCTGCGTAACCTATTATCATCAACCACATTTCAAGGTCAAGCATCAACCTTCTCTCACGTTGGAGCCATCATCAAAAGCTATTTATTAATGCATGAAATGAAGGATCATTTTTCTGGCGCACTCTCAGCAATCGGTATCATTGATGCCTACAGCTCTATAGTTACACTCATTAAGGAACATGCCAATAAGCCGGCCTCCTTTTGTTTTGCAACGTATGCAACGGCAGAAAAACCTTTTATCAATCTTAAGTATTTTTGGCACCCCTTTATCGATCCAGATAGTGCAATTACCAATTCTATGTTCCTTGGCACTAGTAAAAAACTGGCGTCCTCCTCCGCTAAAGCTACGGCGGGACTAGCGAATGGCACCATCAAAGAACCCAATGAGGGTGATAGATCAACCATGCTTAAAGCAATTGCCATAGCACTAGTGATGGCACAAACAATAGGCATAGCCCCGGCCAAAAGCATGGCCTTTACCCCTTTTTATTCTATTGCCACCTATTTGAACATTAAGGAGAGCTTACGCTTGTATCCCCATCCAGCCCAAAGAGGCATTCCTCACCAACATATAGTGCTCGATATTGTGCATAATCAGGGCTTTGCTTGCAGTATTATTGATAATTCACAAACCCTAATTCACACTATGAGTAATTCGTCATTTTTAACCGTGTAAAAAACTAAGGATATTGCCCATGAAACAATTTGCTACAGAAGTTGTAAGCGCACTTACACTTTTATGGTCGCCAACAGCCTCTCAAAATGCTACACCCATAAAAACGTGCACTGTAGTCCTCAGGCCTTACCATCAAACATATGAAACGTTAAGGCAATACGTACAGAAAGCTGATGCTACCGTGCATGAATTCAAAGCCAACATTACCCAGGCCACAGATGATACCACTGTCATGATTGATGATGAGTTATTAACAGAATATAATGAACCATCAGAAGAAGGGCACAATGATTCAGAGCTCGTTATCATGAAAAAAAACATAAAGCGCATTATGGTACGCATGCAATCATTAACACTCGACGACGGAAGTATATTTAATGAAGCAATAGACATTAGCCATATCGATCAAACGCCTGAGTCATTAGTTGATAATGCCTTTGATGAGTATACTGGATTGCGCCGCATACTATTGTATCGGCAGATGCTTACATCCAGTACGTTCAATACTTTAAGAATATCAATCAATACATTAAGAATGTCGATTAAATCGTTCCTGCCGCATATCACTGAAAACAATTATCAGGCATTCAAGGAGATGCTTAAAATTCTTAAAAAAGAGTTTTTTCAAGCAGAGGGTGAAGTTATGCGGTACTACAACCCAGCCCCTCTAAATCCATTTATTGTGATGGCCGACATTGATAGGATTGCCCCAGCCATCAGAAACTTTCAAGAACGCTTGACCAGGCTCAAAATCCCTAGCGAAAAGCGCGATGAATTTGATCAGGCCATCAAGGCCTATATCTTCATCCTACAGCATAGTATTTTCCCAAATAAAGCTTCTCTACATCAAGAGTGCGAAAAACTCCATCGTATCTTAGCCATAACGTACACACAGGACACCTAAAAATTTGGCATTTGCCTTCACCCGCAGCTCTGGGTATAATCCCTCTACAGACATCTAATAATAACCAACCTTAATCAAGGAGCTACTCCGTGAAAATGATCATTGTAATAGGCCTAGCCACGGCCGGGGCACTCGCCTTACTCGTGTACTACATGAAAAATACAAAGTGCTGCAAGAGCAGCTGCTCATTCAAACAGATGCGGCCAACTAAAATTGCGCTGTACAACCTACGCTATCCCTTTAGCCTGCCCTCGCTGAAGTATGAATATAATGCCCTTGAACCACATATTGATGAAGTAACCATGAGGCTCCATCACACCAAGCATCATCAGGCCTACATTGATAATGTAAACAAAGCCCTCCAAGAAGCCCCTGAATTTCAGCAGTACACGCTTGAAGAGTTGCTCGCTAACCTTGATGCACTACCAACCTCAATTCGTGAGCGTGTGCGCAATCATGGCGGTGGGCACTTCAATCACACCCTGTTCTGGGATTTAATGTCACCCAATGGCGGCGGCCAACCTACTGAGCCGGTAGCCAAGGCAATTGAACAGGCCTTTGGTTCATATGCAACCTTTAAGGACCAATTTGAAAAGGCTGCCCAAAGCCGTTTTGGCAGTGGCTGGGCATGGCTATGCCTTACCCCAGAGAAGAAATTGGTGGTGATCTCCACCGCAAATCAGGATGCAACACTTGGGCAAGAGTATTACCCAATCTTAGCACTGGATGTGTGGGAACATGCCTATTATTTGAAATATCAGAACAAGCGCCCTGACTATATTGGCGCCTGGTGGAGTGTTGTTAACTGGCAACACGTCGATAAATTGTATCATGATGGCCTCAAGACACTGGCCTCGTAATTGATCGTTAAAAGAGTGCGGGGAGCTCGGACTCCCCTTTGTTAGCGCTTATAAAGTATCGCGCGTTTTTAAAAACACGGCTCGACTCAATGCCGGCACGCAACCAGCAGCTCGCAGTGCCAAGGCAGTGATGGCTGGATACTGATACAATCGGTGCAGGGCCATACCATTTTTGAAAACCGAACTAAATTGTTGTCGCCATGCATGCGCAAAACCTTGCGCATCATGAGCCGCCACATACGGAGCAACCATGGCACCGGTGAGCAGCCCTAGGGCAAGACCATCGCCGGTTGCTGGTGGAATGCTCCCGGCCGCATCACCAATATAATAAATATTTTTCAGCACCGGATAGCTACGCATACCAAAGGCAGGCACCTGACAGGTTAACCACTGTGGAAATAGGCAATGTTCTTTTTGTACATAGTCACGCATCCTGTTCATAATTGGTTGGCTGATGAACGCATCGATGGCATCATCTGTATTATTATAAGAATGAACAAACGATGCTGACAGTAAGGCTGCCACATTAACAGTGGTAGCATCAACAGCAGAAATGCCAAGGTATCCAACATCGGTAATGAAAAATTGTACCGAATCTAACGGAAATGAGCCGGCGCTGAAATGAGCCTTTATGCCAACGTATTGTTGGCCATTCGTACCCCTCCATTCGAACCTTCGCCCCCCTCCATTCGGTCCCCTCGAAACTCGGGGCTGAAGGCCTGCGGCACCTCCATCGGGGCGGACGGTTCTTAGTCTCTCCGACCACCCTGAGGGAGCGCGGTGAGTTGAAGGGTCGGGGCGGACGGCCTTTGTAGCGCCTCTTGGCAATAATAATTGAGCAACGCGGCCAGCCCCTATGACCAGCGATGACGCCCGCATAACTGAGCCATCAGCAAGCGTAACGTCATAAATATTATGCTGCGCGTCATGCGTAACTGCGTCAACCTGAGCATTGGTATGCAACGTAACGCCAGACTGCCTAGCTACTTCAGCTAGTGATGCATCCAGCACATAACGAGACATGCTGCCGGCCGGTAGCGGCAATGGTAACGTCAATGCTGCGTGACGCGCATACAATTGTACCGTCGTTATTGCTATAGATGGAATAACTCCCCATGCAGCTAGCATCGGCAAACATTCTGGTGATAAAAATTCACCGCAAATTTTATGCGCCGGATACGCGCCGCGCTCAAGTACGGTGACCATCAGCCCACGTTGTCTGCAATGAATGGCCGCACTCAGGCCTGCAATGCCACCACCAATAATTATCACATCATTCATGAGCAGTCCACCCCCCTCCATTCGAACCTTCGCCAAGATGGCTCAGGCTTACGCCCTTCCCTCGACAAGCTCGGGACGAGCGGGATATTCTCCGCTCACCCTGAGCGAGCTCAGGCGAGTCGAAGGGCATCGGGGCGATCGGACCAATATCCCGCACATCCTCACAGTCCACCACAATAATCCAGCGAAATGCCCAATGCCACGTAATACGAAAGCGCTGTAAAGAAAAATCGGCAGCTAAAAGTATGCGCACCAGTTCTTTGCGCGTGAATGAACGTTGGATTGATATGAGGCCATCATACCTAATGAGGCGATTATTAAATAACGGCGCAATACATGCAAAGGCGGCATACGCTAGTGGATGGCGGTGAAGGTCGTTAATAATAATAGCCTTGCGCGCAATGCGCCCAGCTGAGCGAAAAAAATTAATAAGTTGTTCATCTGTTAAATGGTGGCATACCAGCGTGGCAGTGACCACATCAAAGCTCTTGTCCGGTTCTGCAAGTTCAGGTTGCTGTCGCAGCTGGAAGGTAAGATTTGGTCGCTGATATCTGTGTGCACTACCAAGCGCAGCCGCATCAATCTCAATCCCCACAACGGTTGCTTGTGGATAACGTTGCGCCAACTTGTAGGTAAAGCTGCCACCGCCACAGCCAACGTCAAGGATTGAACCGGGCGGAGAGGGCAATGCAGCAAAAGCTTTGAGTGTTGCTCGATCGCCACCAAGCACAGTGCCAATAATGCCAAGTTTGTGGAGGCAGTCAGCATACTCTTTGGCAGTGTAATGTGCTGGGCCCAAATCCATGAGCTCCAGTTGGTTGCTGCGTTTATTCATCATAAACCGTTCGTAATACAATACCTTCTAGCGAAAGGCCGGGGCCAAAAGCAAGCCCTACTGTCCACGGCGCTCGTTTTTTTCTACAAAGGTCCTCCAGAACAAACGGCATTGTTGCACTGGACATATTGCCATAATCAGCCAACACGCGCCATGAGCTTTCCGTTTGTTCTGGTGTTAATTGGCAGGCTTTTTCTACTGCCTGTATAATCGCTTTGCCTCCGGGGTGCACAGCCCAATCAGCATCGCCGTATGAGAAGCGATCGGCAATAACCTGATTGGCAAAATACTCAATGCCCTGTTGAATATACTTTGGCACGCGCGCGCTCAGACGCATCACAAATCCTTGATTGCTGACGTCCCACGTCATGTCTTGGGGAGAGTCCTTAATAATATACGCCGTACTGGACACAATCTCCCATAACGGACGCTCATGTACCGTCGGCATGCAACCAACGATCATGGCCGCAGAACCGTCAGCAAACAGTGCATTGCCGATAAGGGCATCCATCGTCGTTGGCTGTTGTACATGGAGCGAACAGAGCTCGGTGCACACAACCAAAATTCTGTGGCTGGGATTTTGTGATGCCAGCGCTGATGCTAAGGCAAGGCCGCGCAATGCACCAAAGCACCCCATAAAGTTGATGCCATAGCGCTGCACCCACGGCGAAAGTGATAATGCTGTGGCAATATAAAATTCTACACCAGGCGCCATCAGGCCAGTGCACGAGATATAGATAATGTGCGTAATGGCGGCAGCAGATGTGCCCGCTTGCACAAGAACGCGTTGTGCCACCTCTATTGATAATCCCGGCGCAAGCTGTTTATACAATTCGTTGCGCTTTTGCGTAGATGGTAATGGGTCTTGTGTATCTGCTTGAAAAAATGTCCATTCAGCCGGTGGCCTAAGAAAATCGCTAATTACCGTATGCCGGCGTTGAATAGCAGAACGCTGTGCAAGATTGCTCACCAGCGCCGCCTCTTTTTCTGAAAGATTTAGCAGTGTGGCCAGTGATGCGCTATACGCCGCCTGTGTTAATACATTGTCGGGCACCGTCGTTGCTATACCCAATATGTAAGCCGGTGTATTATGCATCATTTCTGACACACAATGATTTCAAGCATACCGGCAAACAATCGCTTAGTCTTCAGCACAGTAAAGCCCCGCCGTTTACAAGCGCCATGCACCTGCAAGCGCGTAGGAAATTGCATTAAACTTTCTGCAATGTAACCATAGACTGCTGCATTATTATGAAATACTTGCCCCCACAACATCCCCCACATTTTTAAAAGAGCATAATTGCCCTTCTGCAGTACACGGGAGGATGGTTTTGAAAAATCAAGAAAGGCGGCGATGCCTCCAGGTTTCAAAACACGGTAGCATTCGTTCAAGGCAATCTCAAATGAAGGAGCATTGCGAAGTGCATAACCACCAGTAACAAGATCCATTGACTCATCATCAAACATCAACTGGCACATATCTTGGCAAGAAAAATGCACTCGAGCTGCATCATTTTTTTTGTGCGCGAGAGAAAGCATCTGGGTGCTGACATCAATACCATACACCATTGCCTGCTGAAATTTTTGTGCCAGCGCAAAGGTAATGTCTCCAGTGCCACAGGCAAGATCAAGGCAATGTTGATAATCTTTAGCCGGCAACAATTGAATGAGCTTAGCCTTCCACGCCTGATCACGCCCAAAGGACAGTACACGGGTAATGCGATCATAGGCTGGTGCAACTTGAGCAAAGAGCACTTCGTTGTAATTTTTTTTATAATCAGGTTGCATATTGTGTCTGTTAAACTGCCGTATCGGTATCATAATAAACCCCTTGTTCTGATTAAACAGCGCGCATACCTTTATGCAAGGTAGCACACGGCACAAGAAGCGTGTCTATATTTTATAAACACTCGTCCTGTCACAATCACTTTACTTTTTTCCTCTGACTCCGTAATGCTGGCAAGGTGGTATATGTTTTTTCATAGATAAAGGAGTTAGTGTATGTCAAATGTACAACATAACGTAACAACAACCTGGTGGATGCTTAAGGCAACGTACGGCGGATTATTCATTATTGCAGGAGCAGACAAATTTCTAAATCTTGTTGCCAATTGGGCTGACTTTATTAGTCCCACCGTTACCTCGATGGTGCCAATAGAACCCTCCATGCTTATTCAACTGGTAGGACTTTGGGAAATTGCATTAGGCATCATGATTCTTACCTGCTGCACCAAACTTGGCGCACACCTTGCCGCTCTCTGGCTTCTTGTTATCACTGTCAATCTAGTGACCATGGGATTCCCGTTTGATAGAGCGGTGCGTGATTT
>JABCZU010000018.1 GCA_013289515.1 Candidatus Babelota bacterium
CATCATGACCAACTTCCGGTGTATTAATGACCTCAATGCTAATCTGGTTGAACTGGCGCCAGCGACCTTTTTGTGGTCGTTCGTGGCGAAACATAGGGCCGTGCAAAAATACTTTCCATGGTGACTGCGTAACGCTATTTTCTACATATGCACGTATGATCCCGGCAGTTCCCTCTGGACGCAGGCAGATGCTTTCTCCGCCGCCTGGGTTGAAAATATACATCTCTTTTGAAACAATATCAGTCTCAGTTCCTACCGAGCGAATGTACAGTTCGGTTGATTCCAGAATTGGGGTTTCAATTTGGGTAAAGTTGTAACGGGTTAAATGATGCTTAGTTATTGCTAACATAAAATTATAAAGCCGCACATCTAAAAAATCTTCGGTGCCGCGCACTCGTGTAATCATGGGAGGTCCTTTACAATTTGCGTAATAACGTAAGAATAATTAGACTATCTTATACTAGAATGTTGGCTTTATCAAAAAAATAGAAGGTGGAAAACGTATGAATGGCCTTATATTGCTTACGGGTGGAGCTGGCTATATTGGTTCGCATACCGCCCATGCGCTGCAACAGGCAGGCTACCAGGTCCTCATCCTTGATGCCTTTGTGCACAGGCAAGCGTATGGCAAGCCGTCGCTTGCAACGGTGATCAAAGGCAACCTAGGCAATCGCACACTGCTTGACAACATTTTTCAGCGTTATCCGATTACCGCCGTCATGCATTTTGCCGGCTTGATCGAAGTTGGCGAGTCGGTCAAACATCCTGATGCATTTTATCGCAATAACGTTGTCTATACCTTGGGGCTGCTGGATGTTATGCGTGCGCACGGCGTTAAAAAGTTTATTTTTTCCTCTACCTGTGCCCTGTACGGTAATCCACATTATATGCTAATGGATGAAAAGCATCCACTGCTCCCGCAAAGCCCGTATGGTAACACCAAGCTTGCTGTCGAACTGGCACTTCAGGACTATGCACGTGCCTATGACCTCGCCTACGTTGCCTTACGCTATTTTAATGCCGCCGGTGCATTACCTGACCACGGCCTTGGCGAATGTCACCAGCCAGAGACGCATGTGATTCCACTATTGTTACGTGCTGCTGCTCAGCGGGCCCCATTCACTGTGCATGGTACCGACTATGATACGCCTGATGGTACCTGCGTTCGTGACTATATTCATGTGTATGATATTGCCCGTGCGCACCTGCTGGCGCTACAGTACCTAGAGAGCGGGCAGCCGTCTGATGTCTTTAACCTGGGCACGGGAAGTGGTTTTTCAGTTCGCCAATTAATTGATAAGGCACAGGAGGTGTGTGGCATTCCTATTGTGGTGCAGGAAAAAGATCGGCGGCCCGGTGATGTTGCTACGCTGATTGCCGACGCGCGCAAAGCAGCTACGATTTTGCATTGGCAACCGGAGCATTCGGCGCTAGACACGATACTGAAAAGTGCCTGGCGGTGGGAAATGCGTATGGCAAAATATCACAACGATGTTAAGCAGGAGAAGTTTGCCGCTTGACGTTTTTTGGTACATTTACAAAAGAATTTCTTATGGCATGCTAAACAACAGCATGCCATAATTTTTTTTAATGAGAGAGGAAGAGAAATGAAGTTTATGGGTAAAATGGTGCTCGTAGTGGCACTTGTTGGAGTTGTTATTGTATTGCATCCCTCGTATCGAGCGACCTGGTATGGCGGGATACGGGATTTAGTTACTGCGACGCATGTGCTGGCGAAGGCAAAAGATTTGCCAGAACGATTGCCGTCAAAAATAAGTTTATTCACCAGCTACTGCGCGCTCACGTTCCAGAAGAGCGTCGAGTCAAGTTCGCCAGATACAAAAGTTCAGACAACACTTGCTGATTTTAAGGTAACTGCTTTCAATTACAAAACGTTGCAATGGCTGTTTCGCGAAATCTTTATTAATAATGTGTACGCCTTTGCAAGTGATGCCAAAAATCCAGTCATTCTTGATTGTGGCAGCAACATTGGTATGTCGATTCTTTATTTCAAGCGCATTCATCCTAGTGCAATTATTTATGGCTTTGAGCCGGATAAGCGCACCTTTGAGGTGTTAAAAAGCAATATCGAGGGTAATGCACTAGAAAACGTTCATCTCTTTAATAACGCTGTTTACAAAGAGGACACTACCTTAACCTTCTATCACAGCGAAACTGATCCATCAAATTTGGCCAAGAGCTTGTCAAAGGCATCTGGCCTTAAGGATGAGCAATTGGTGCAAGCGGTTCGACTTTCAGCCTTTATTGATCGTGACATCGACTTTTTAAAACTTGATGTTGAAGGCGCCGAGTGTGATGTGATCCAAGAAGTTGCTGATGCTGGTAAGCTTGGCAAGATCAAGCACATGGCGATTGAGTACCACCATCACTTGAATAAAGCTGAAGACAAGCTTGCAGGGTTATTAACCAATTTAGAAAAAAATGGGTTTGGCTATTTCTTCTACGGATCAGATTTTGATGTGATGCCGCATCCTGCTGGCACTGGACAGAATTTTATGATCTACGTTTATCATAAGGGATAATGTGAACGAGCGCCGTTTTGTTGTGGCGCTCTTTGCCACTTCGCTGCTTACGCGCTTGCTGACTTTCGGGCTGTACCTCATGCACAACCAGCGCTACTGGCAAGTTGATTCATTGACCTATCATCTGGTGGCACAGGGCATTGCAGCCGGCAAGGGGATAGCATTGCCAACCGGCGCGCTCAATTTTTATAGACTGCCCGGATACCCCATGTTCCTGGCAAACTTTTATAAAATTTGGGGGCCCGATTCTGTCATAGCACTATGGGTTCAAACAATAATTGCCGCCTTTATTCCGGTGATTATATATTTTCTTGCGCGTACGCTTTTTCCGACTAAGCCGCTGCTTGCACGGTGTGCGAGTGCTTATAGCGCGATACACCTGGGCCTTGTTTTGTACAGCGGTTTTTTTATGACCGAGTCACTGTTCATTACCTGCTTTTTATTGTTTTGTCTCTTTTTTTTCAAAGCGGTGTTATTGCAAGGACAGTTCGCTCCCCTCCATTCGAACCTTCGCACCCCTCTACTCGGCTTGAAACAAGCCTCCATCGGGGCGAACGGTTCTGAGCCCCCCGATCACCACGAAGGAGCACAGCGAGTTGAAGGGGCGGAGCGAACGAACATCGTCTACGCCGGTCTGTGGCTTGGCGCAGCCTCATTAATTCGCCCGGTCGGCCATTACCTGTTGGTTGTTGCGCTGGGCATTATTGTGCTGAGCGTCTTCTCATGGCGTCAAAAGCTGCGCACGAGCTGTGCGCTCTTGTTAGCATGGCTAGCAGTTGTGCTGCCCTGGTTGTTGCGCAATTACCTTTTGCTGGGGCACCTATTTTTTCACACACTGCCCGGCGGACATTTTTTATACTTATCAGCAGCACGCGTAGCCATGCACGTACACAACTGCTCGTATCAAGAGGCGCGTGAACTTTTACAGCAGCAAGTGGAAAAGAATATGGCAGTGGCTCAAGCAGAGCAGGTACAACCGCTCAATGAGATTGAACGTTGTCATATTCATGAACGCCTAGCGCGCCACTATTTTATTTCTCATCCCGTCATAACGCTTAAAACATGGTGCACTGATATGATGCGTACCTGTCTTTCGCTGTACAGCGCAGAACTTTTGTATCTTGAAAATGGCAGACAAGATGTTGATTATTTTGCCAAGGGGCGCGGCTGGTGGTCACTCTTTGAGCGTTATCTGTTTCCGCAGACACATAATTTGGTGCTGATCGCGCTGGTGTATGCAGAAATCATTATGTATCTGTTTATACTTATTGGTTGTGTTGGGGCATTATTTTATGGCGCCCGTATCCTTCGAGACGAAACCTTCGGTTTCTCCTCAGGACGAGCGCCACATAGAGAAGCTCTTGCCATTAAAACCGGCGCTCGTGGTGAGGAGCTGCGTAGCATGGATTCGAGACGGCTCATAGAGCCTCCTCACCATGAGCGGAATAGCACAGCACTCACCCTGAGCTTGTCGAAGGGCTCGAACCATACGAGCGTACAACAAACAGACACACGTTCGTTACTCCTCATGCTTCCCTTCATCGCGCTCTTCATAATTATCGCGCTTGCTGGAGGGTATGCACGCATGCGTTTACCGGCTGAACCATTTCTAATAATGCTAGGATTGTATTTCTGGCTTTCAGGTAAGGATAAAAAAAATGAACAGATCTGAACTAGCGACGACAGTGTACACTCGCCTTGGCATCTTTGGTATCGCCATGGCAGTGCGCAGCGTGCTAGCATTTATTTATTGCGGCAGTTGCGATATTGATGCCTTCATTAATATTACTAAGCACACGATGGCTAATGATTTAACCAGCTTGCCCTATTGGAATTATTTTCCAGCCATCTCTATCTATTTGTGGCTGTCAGGATACCTAACAGTGATGACTGATTTGCCGATAGCATTTTGCATGAAAATTATTCCCTGTCTCTTTGACTCGCTCCTTGCAGTCCTTGTGTTTGATATGTGCTGTATGCGCAACTACAGCTATTCTTGGCAGGCAGCGCTTGCCTACGCGCTTTGCCCGGTCCTTATTATTGTGGATTGCATTCACGGGCAATGGGATATTGTATTTCTTTTTTTTCTCGTCTTAAGTTTTTACGTCCGAGAATATTTTGCTGATAGTGCAAGCAAATATTTTTGGTTTGGGCTACTGTTTGCCATTGCCATTTTTATTAAACCGGTAGCCCTAATGTACACGCCATTCTTTTTTACCCCCTATCGCGGGTTGCGCGAGCAACTGGGTGAGGCGTGGCATGTACTGCAACTTATGACGGCAGTATTGATGAGTACCATCATTGGCTGCTTTTGTATTATTAAACTCTACGACCTATCATTGCGCCTGATATTTATGGCAGTACGTTGGTACTTGCTTGCCGGTATGCTATTGGCACTAATCGGCGGCATTGTTGCCTTAGTTCATGCCTACAAACAAAAAATGTGGCAGCTGTATGCTCCTGATTTTATTATGTATCTTCGTTATCAGGCTTGGGCGGTTGCCGGTGGCGTATTCATCTTTGGTATTGGGCTTATAGCCTGCACATTGTTGGGCTTTAATTTACTGACACTCTTTGATCACATCCTGCGTTATTGCAACCAAGGTGTGCAACTATTGGGTGTGCCTTTTGCCTATCCCTTTGATCATGGGCCGCTTCACCTCATACTCAAAAATAGAATCTGGCTCTTAGCCGTCTTTGGTTTGCTAGCCTGGTACTATTACCGAGAGCATATTTCAGCCTTGCAGGCCGTTATGCTGTGTAATGCGTTTGTCATTGCACTGTGTGGGTATTGCCCAAATTATTTAATGTGGCTGGTGCCGTTTTTGTGTATCAATGGCAACATCGGCTTTATGGCTGTGTACGGAACGATTGGTGGCATTTTTCACGCGCTCTTTTACAGCAACCTATTTTCTAATGCTGAAGTTGCCTACCAAAGTGGTCTTAGCTTTGCGCCATTGCTTGGGTATAAATCTTTCTTCCCGCCGGCGTGGTGTAATAATGGGTATATAACCGACACAGTCCGCTTGCTGGGCAATTATATATTGCCGCTGCTGTGCTTACTTTTTATTATCCATTTCTTTAAAAGATTATTTACAACGCATGTTCACGCTTACGATATATTATGTGAGCGCCCTGTATGGCGTTGGTATTATGACTATCAGATACTCCTGCAATGTATCTTCTTGGTGAGCATCCTGGTGCTGATGATGTGCTATCGAACGGTACCGTTTGGTGAGCTCATTAAGCCCATTATTATTTTTAAAAAGTTTTGGTACTACCGCTTATTGTACCATGGCCGTTGGGTCACTCATTATACCGGTAATCCTGTCGTAAATATGGTTGTGCTGTTGATTATTGCAAGCGTAGCATGGGGATGGTGTACGTGGCGGTTTGCGCGTGAACGAAGGATCAAGTAAGTGGTTGTACAACACAAACGGTTTCTCTTGGGACTCTTCCTCCTCTCCCTCACGCTCCGCCTGCTCATGTTCTTTACCTTCACCCAGCACGGCAGTAACGCCTGGATTTATTTTGATTCTAACCAGTACTACACCATTGCCAAGCAACTTTGCGCCGGTAATGGTATTTGCATGCAAGAAGGCATCGCTCAGTACTATCGATTGCCGGGCTACTCGTTATTTTTAGCAGGGCTGCTGCAATTCTTTCAGCAAAATGTGTGGTATGCGTTACTTGTGCAAACTATTGTGATGAGCCTGATCCCGCTTCTCTGTTTTGTTCTAGTCCTAAGCATCTTTCCTGCCAATGTTATGCTTGCGCGCTTAACGGCGCTTGGCGTGGCGGTTAACCTTGGCATGGTGCTCTATGCTGGCATGATTGCCACCGAGCCACTCTGCCTTATCTTTATGCTCTTATTTTTTATTGCATACTTGCCAGTTGTGTTGGGCACCACCTTTTTTTGTCATCCTGAACTTGTTTCAGGATCCATACGCATAAATACCAAGCTCCTTGCACTTAGCGCGTTGGCCGGCGCTTTCCTCGGCTGCGCCTCACTCATCCGCCCGGTCGGGCATTATGTCTTGCCCCTTGCCATAGCATTAGTACTGCTTGTAAGTGCATTGCGATGGCGACAAAAATTGCTGTACAGCACCGGCCTCCTTTCTGGGTGGCTGGCGATTGTAAGTTGGTGGCTGCTGAGAAATTATCTCCTCACCGGTGCCATTTTTTTTCACTCACTGCCCGGCTTACACTTTCTGCAGTACACAGGGGCTAACATTATCATGCAGCGTGATGGATGCACATACTTACAAGCGCGCAGTGCCATTTTGCAAGAGTGGGAACGTCATAATAAACAGGCTGAAGTGATACAACAAAAATCGCTAAATGAGTACGAGCGGTGCGTGGTTGGTGAAGCATTAGCAAAACAATATATCAAGAGCTACCCGCTCTATGCGCTGAAGTATTCTTTGGTGCAACTCTTTAAAACGTGCGTTGCACTTTATTCCACCCACATCCTGCTTGCCGATACCGGTGTGTGGCCGGCGTATGACCAGAACACATCATGGTGGTTTAAGGTTAAGCGCTTCTTAGTGCCTGAGCTTGCGCACCCGTGGCTCGTTGTCTGGGTGTATCTTGAATTGCTCTTAACCATGCTCATGGCTGTAGGATTATTGCTGTTTTGTCTTAGCCTGTGGTCCATGTCTGGCCAGGAGCGCATGACCTGGCTTGTGCTTGCACTCTTTGCCGGACTTTTCATCGGCCTAACCATTGCGTATGGCTGCGCTCGCCTGCGCATGCCGTGTGAACCATTGCTCTTGATGGCTGCTAGCCGCGGTTGGTTGTGGTTGGTGTCGGAACACACAGAAGTACATTGTGAGGAAGAGCATGGCTGATGATGCAACATTGAAATATTTTATTAAACAAAATAAAAATTTATTAATTACTATCATCGCAGTCTCTCTGGCCATCAAGCTCCTCTTCTTCTTTGTCTTCCTGCAATACAATCCCTGCATGCTGCTCTTTGACAGCGGTCATTATCACAATGCGGCATTGCAGCTGGCCGCCGGCAATGGTTTTAGTGGTGCAGATGGCGCTCCCTATTTTTATCGCCTGCCCGGGTACCCAGCATTTCTTGCAATGTGCTATGCGGTGTGTGGTAATGCGCCACATATTGCATTACTGATACAAATTATTGTCTCGTCATGCATACCAGTCCTGAGTGCGCTGCTCGCATTAACGTTGTTCCCGCAGGCAAGGCTGCTGGCACTGCTAGTCGCTGCGATGACTGCTGTGCATCCTGGCTTTGTCACCATGTCCGGGCTCATGATGTCCGAGACATTGTTTGTTATTTTTTTTCTCATCTATCTGGTGCTTTTCTTGCCGGCGGTACTCTATGACCGGCGACAATGCGGAGCAATGTTGCTGGCAGGTAGTGCACTTGGTATTGCAAGCTTGACCAGGCCGGTGGGACTACCACTTGTGTTGGTGTCGGTTGTGTTGCTGGTGATTAGATATTTTTATGGCGCCCGTATCCTTCCCCTTCGAGACGGCTTTTCAAGCCTTCTCAGGGTGAGCGCTCATGGTGAGGAGCTGCGTAGCAGCGTCTCGAACCACGTGACTTCCTCAGGACGAGCGCCAAAAGAGGTGTCTTTGAAAGCAAGAGAAGAGCTGTCTCATTTTAAAATTTTTTTTCTTTTTGCTCATTCTACCCGCCTACCAAAACAACTTACTAGCGCTCGTGGTGAGGAGGCCGTAGGCCGTCTCGAACCATACGGGCGCCTAAAGAGACAGTCCATTATCTTCATCCTCGGTTGGCTTGCCATAATAGGCCCTTGGCTGGTGCGCAACTGGTTGTTAACCGGTGTCTGGTTTCTGCACACGCTCGGTGGCCCGCACGCTATTAATCACGGGGCTGCGCGTGTGTACATGCAAGCACATACGATTTCCTATCTTGATGCCCAACGTATTATTAAAGACAACCTACAAGTGCAGTACAAAGATGCCGCTGCATTACAAGCCAAGCCACTGCAAGAAATCGAGCGCAGCACTATTGCTGAAAAATATGTACTCAGTGTCTGTCTCCAATACCCGTATCAAACGATAAAACTGTGTATTAACAACATGCTTAAAACCGTTTTTGGCCTCTATTCATCAGAATTATTATTCATTGATTCAGGCGGGCAGCTGCCACCATACGATGCGCAGCGTGGCATTGGAGCAGTACTAAAGCGATTTTTATTGCCAACGCTTACACAACCCTGGCTTATAATAATTATGTATGCAGACATGCTCATGCATCTCTTTCTCCTTTTTGGTTTTATCGGCTATTGCGTACTGGCCTGTGCGGGACGCAAAGGGCTTGTGCCGCTTGGCATTGCGTTGGTGTATGGTACACTCTTTGTTGGGCTGTCATGTATTTGTGGTTTTGCACGATTACGGTTGCCAATTGAACCATTTTTAATTACGCTATCTTTAGCGTTTTGGATAATGCTGATACAAAGGATTGAGGAAAGTTGAATGAAGATATCTAAAAAAAAAGCGCTTATCATTGGCGCGGGGCCAGCAGGACTGACTGCCGGTATTGAGCTGTTAAAATCAGAAAAATTTGCTGTCACATTGGTTGAAAAAGATGCGGTGGTTGGTGGCCTTGCCAAGACAACTGAATACAAGCGATGTCGCTATGATATTGGTCCGCACCATTTCATAACAGAATCTGATAAAATTTTAGCGTGGTGGCGCGATGTTATGGGCCAAGATTTTCATCAGCTTAAGCGCTTTACACGTATCTTTTATAACAACCATTTTTTCCATTACCCGCTTGAACCATGGAATGTTATTACAGGGCTTAATCCATTTCAGTGCATTCGTGCTATCGCAAGCTACATTCGCATTAGATTGTTTCCAATTAAAAAGGTTACATCCTTTCAAGATTGGGTGAGTAACAAATTTGGCCGCCGCCTCTTTTCGATCTTTTTTAAAACATATACCGAAAAGGTATGGGGCATTCCCTGCGATACAATCTCTGCAGATTGGGCAGCACAACGCATTAAAGGCTTTTCGTTATCGCATGCAATTTTTTATGCATTCTTTGGTCGCTGGTTTACTAAAAATAAACCGCGCACGATTAATGATGTTTTTTATTATCCGTCACGCGGTGCTGGCACCATGTGGGAACGTGTTGCTCAGCGTATTACGACACACGATGATGGCACGTTATTTGTAGGCCAGGAAGTTGCCAGCATCCAGCATGCCGATGGTCGCATTGTAGCCGTTTCTACGCGTAGTAAGCAGGCAGCAGAAATTTATGGGGCTGCGCAATCACTAACGCGCTATGAGGCAGATTATTTTTTTTCTACCATGTCGCTACGCAATGTAATTTTATCACTTGATCCGTTACCATCAGCAATGGTGATTAACGCCGCAAAATCACTTGCGTACCGCGGTCTTATAACGGTTAACCTTATCGTCAATAAAACAAATGTGTGCCCTGACCACTGGCTCTATATCCATGAAAAATCAGTGCGCATGGGGCGCATTGGCAACATGAACAATTTCTCCCCATTCATGGTTGATAACCCACAACAGCATACAGCACTCAGCCTTGAATATTTTACTTTTGTTGATGAACCTTTTTGGTTTACACCCGATGACCAGTTGATAGAGCTTGGTCGGCAAGAGCTCGCTCAAACCGGTTTAGTAAAAGCACGTGATGTTATCGATGGTATGGTAATGCGTACGGCTGATGCCTATCCGGTGTACAATGCAAATTATAAAGAACATCTTGATATTGTGCTGACCTATCTTGGACAATTTACCAACCTCGAGCTTATGGGACGCAATGGGCTGCACCGTTACAATAATATGGACGTTGCGATGCTTTCTGCAATGAGTGCCGTTGATAAAGTTCTTGCTGCGCAAGAGGCCGTGATGTATCATGCGCCTGAGGCGAAGTCTGAGTCAGTATTTTTGACGTGATATGAATAGATAATGATATAAATAGATTTGGATCCTGAAACGAGTTCAGGATGACAAATTAAGGTAAAATTTTCCTATTTTTGTCACCCTGAACTCGTTTCAGGGTCCAAGCATAATCATTCCTCATTTAGTCCGACAGGATAGCGTATGTGTGGTATTGCCGGTTTTTATAATACAGGGCGACAAAATTTTACTGCAAGCCAGCAACTCCTCGAGCGCATGCACGAGCGGATCAGCCACCGTGGTCCCGATGCGCATGGCACATGGATATCACCCGATCGACAGCTGGGGTTGTCTTCACGTCGCCTGAAAATTATTGATCTGTCTAATACGGCTAACCAGCCTTTTTATGATCATGAACGCCAGATCGTGCTCTGCTACAATGGCGAAATTTACAATCACGCAGCACTGCGCAAGGAGCTTGAGGCGCTTGGGTATGCCTACCGCACAACCAGCGACACCGAAACAATTCTGTATGCCTATCATGCCTGGGGCATTGAATGTATCAACCGCTTTGAGGGCATGTTTGCCTTTGTGCTTTTTGACCTGCGCAGCCAAGAATTATATTTGGTGCGTGATCGTATCGGGGTCAAACCGTTATATTTTTCCCTGCAAAACGGTATCGTAAGCTTTGCCTCGGAGATCAAGGCGCTATGGGAGTTGCCATGGATCGATTGCAAACTCAATAAGCTTGCTTGGCACCATTATCTTTCCTTTATGGTCTCTCCAGCTCCTATGACAATTTTTGAAGGCATCTATAAATTGCCGGCCGGTTTTTATGCGCACATTGATATGCATAAACGGATTAGCTTTCATGAATGGTACTCGCCAGTTACCAACATTAGCAAAGATGAACAAAAAGATTATTCCTCTGAAGGTTGGTGCATCCAACGCATTACACAGCTCCTGATGGAAGCAACCCAGAAGCGTATGGTTGCTGATGTGCCTGTTGGTGCATTCCTGTCTGGTGGTTTGGATTCAAGCCTTAACGTTGCTCTGATGTCGCAGTACCACTCAAACATAAAAACTTTTACCGTGGGCTTTGCTGGTGCTCAGGAGCACAATGAATTTAGTTGGGCCCGACAGGTATCTGATCAGTTTGGCACCGAGCATCATGAAAAAATAATTACTGAAGCAGAGTCCTTTCTATTTTACGAGCAGATGGTAAAGCATTTGGATGAGCCACTTGCTGATTGCGTGTGCATCCCCTTTTACTTTGTCTCAAAGCTTGCTCATGATGTTGGCATGAAAGTGGTACAAGTGGGCGAGGGGGCTGATGAACTATTTTTTGGCTATCCAGCCTATGCGCGCTATGCGCAGGTCTACCATCGTTTTTGGCTGCCAACACAGCGTGTCATGCCGCAACGTATGCGTCAAGCAGCGGCATTCTTCTTACATCCGTTACTTGCACAGAGCCCACTGAAGACAGAGGTGTTGTACAATTGGGCGCATGATCGCTCCCTCTTTTGGGGCGGGGCTCTGGCCTTTGGTGAAAAACAAAAAAATATGCTGCTGCCTGCCAAGCGCGACATGGCACCGGTATACGATGAAGTAGTTGAGCTTATTTATCCAGGGATGCAGCTCTCGTTTGATAGCCATGCCATAATTAGTTATCATCTGGAAAAACTAATGCAGCGCGACCCTGAAGCAAATTTTTATAAACAGATGTTATATGTAGAGCTTAAGCAGCGGCTGCCAGAGCTCTTATTAATGCGCGCTGACAAAATGTCTATGGCCGCCAGCATAGAGGCCCGCGAGCCGTTTCTGGATCATAAGCTTATAGAATTTATGATGCATGTACCACCAGCCTTGCTCTTTAAAAATAACACAACAAAATATTTACTCAAAAAAGTTGCCGAGCAGTTTTTACCCCACGATATTATCTATCGCAAAAAAGTTGGCTTTGGTGCGCCGACTGCTACATGGTTTGCTCAAGGAGCGCATTTTGCGCCGTATGCAGCAAAGCTTGCCCAAGGTACAACGCGTTGGGATGATGATTTGGGCGGGGCGTATATGATTGATGCTGCTGAAAATAAGAACCAAGCACATCGTGCTGTACAAAATTGGGTCCTGCAACAAATGCGTGCCTTTGCACGCTTAATTTAGGAGTTTTTATTATGCGTTCTTCGTTTATCACCTATGTGCTCTTAAGTGTGTCGTTCTGTGCTGGTTCATGGTTTTTGTATGATCATGTCGCGCAGCGCGAACCGCATTGTGATATTGATTCAAAGGCTTATTTACAACGAGGGCAACTCTTTGCTGATACCAATTCCTTCGTTAATTCGGGTGAAGCACAGCCGTATTATACGTTCGGTTACGCCTTTATCATTGGCATCCTGTGGAAGATTTTTGGCAAGAACGTGGGCATCATTATACTCTTTCAACTCTTGCTGTCATTACTATCCGGGATGATAATGGTACGCATGACGCGACGCCTGTTTGGCAGGCGTGCTAGCGTTATTGCGAGCATACTCTTTGCTTGCAATGTTGGTTACTTAGTTTTCACGCAATTTATTTTAACCGAGATTGTTCTATCCTTTTTCTTGCTTGCGGCCTTTGAGCAGGTGCTGCTGGCAATGACGGCAGCAAAAAATCCCGCGCGCAGCTTTGCCTATGCCGGCCTTTTATTTGGGCTCTCTGTTATTGTCAAACCGGCTGCACTCTACTTTGTACCATTGCTTGCAGGAGTGATGGCATGCCTACGCTTTGTTAAAGGCTCTTGTGATGGCTATTGGCTAAGGTTGCAAGAAGGCGCCTCCTTCGACGGGGCTTCCTCCTCTGTCAATGCGCCTTCGCCCAAGGGCTACGGCGGCACAGGGGCTACGGCGGACAGGCAGGATCAACTACTCGCTGGCGCTCGTCCTGAGCTTGTCGAAGGGCATGAGCGCATCAACCACACGATCAACCTGTCATCCATCATCCTCCTCCTCACCTGCTTTGCCGCACCTATCATCGGCTACATGTCATATAATAAAGTTGCCTTCAATTCATTTCATATCAGCAACCTTGACCACGTTAATATCTACTACTGGTTCTTTCCCAACGTTTTGGCAAAGGCTCATGGCACGACATCAGATTATGAACGGGCACAGCTGCTTAAACTTTCTGATGGCCACCATGATGCTGCCGTGGTTGCGCCACTCTTTTGGCAAGAACTGCGCAGTAAGCCCATGCTCTTTATTAAAGTGTGGCTTACTAATGTGACTAAAACATTATTGGGGCTGTACACCACCAATCTTAAAGTCTTGGTAGAAGAGGATGTAAAGGGCGGCGATATCTCGTTTTTCAAAATGCATGGTACCGTTTTTGATAAGGCCTGGCAGTATGTGTCCTACGGTGCAACGCACTGGTGGGTGATGGCAATTGGTCTGTTTGAAGCCTTTTGGCATGTAATACGCTATCTGTTTTGCCTGGCCGGGCTCTGGCTTTTGTATAGAAGGCGTTACTACAATGTCCTGGTGCTGTGCCTTCTGTATCTTGCCTACTTCTCACTGATCACCGGGCATGATGGCTGTGCGCGTTTTCGCATGATGTTTGAATTCTTGCTTATCATCCTAGCCGCCGGTGGCCTTGATTATTGTAACAGTAGTCAGGCTACACCAGAGACTGAGGATGAATGCACAACCCCCATCGACTTTGATCTTGAGGGTGCCAAGCAGCCGTGCACTAAGCATTTGTAGTTTTTTGGGCTGTTTTCTACTCATAATTGTTGAGTCGTGTTGGCTCTTCAAGAATAGCGAGAATTTTGGTTGCGCAATATACGCGATCGCGCTTTGCCTGGGTAGTTTGAGTAATGATTCCCAATGATTCAAGTTTTATGATTGCTCTTCGTGCTGTGGCAAATGCGACGTCAAATAATTCTACGATTTTTTTTGTTGTTATGAACGGATTGATAGCCAGGTGTTGTATAAGGTCAATCAAAAGCTGAGCCGAGCTGCCTCCTACTTTTATTTGCCAATCACTTACCAGGGTATTAATGCGTTCTGCGCGCGAGAGTACATCGGCGGATTGCAGCGCAACACCATTCAAAAAATAACTAAGCCACTCGTTCCACGTGCCATTGCTACTGACACTATAAAGTTGTTTATAATATTCACTACGTGTTGCTTCAAAAAAAGCGCTTAAATACAAGAGCGGTGAGGGAAGCATCTTGTGCTCGATAAGTAGGATCGTAATCAGTAGCCGTCCAACCCTTCCATTGCCATCCAAAAAAGGGTGAATTGCCTCAAATTGATAATGACATAAGGCAATATGAATCAGTGGCGGCAATGTTCTGTCGTGTAAAAAAGATTCAAAGGCGCCTAATGTGTTCATGAGTTCGTCCGGTGTTGGGGGAACATATTTTGCAGTTGAGAGCGTACACCCCGGTGTTCCAATCCAATTTTGGGAGTGACGAAATTCTCCTGGCGTTGCATGGCCTCCCCGGACACCCTGCATAAGGTGTTTGTGCATTTCTCTGATGAGTCGTAAAGAAAGCGGTAACTCACTCAGACGCTTAATGCCGTGATCCAGTGCCGTTATATAATTTTGTACCTCTTGAAGATCATCGGGATTGCGGTCCACGGATGCCCCAATATCATTGGCCAAGATCTCCCCGATAGTTGCCTGTGTCCCCTCAATCCTGCTTGATAAAACCGCTTCTCTGGTTATAAAGGGCCGTATCAGCAAGTGGGGATTGGGCAATTTACTGCCCTCGCGCGATAACTTGCCAAGAATATGATCAGCTCGTGATAGGCTGTTAACAAGATCATTGTTCCATTCAAACTGAGGGGGTAGTGGATTGGGAATAAATGCCACATAGCCTGTCGCAGCTTTTATTACCTTGCCAGATGGTGAATCATTGATATCCATGGGTTTACTTTCATAAAAAAGGTGGCTAAGTTATGTGGAAAAGCCTACCCCCTTATTTTCAAAAATGCAACATTTTGAAAATAAGGGGGTTTTTTATGTTCACCGGATGAATGTATTTTGGCTCTTATTTTCAAATTTTGGCAAAATCGATAATAAGGACGGGGAAAATATGGCAAAAATGATCGAATTTTGCTGTTTTTGTCATCATGAATTTATTTCAGGATCTAATTCTGCCCCTTTTCCTGGAAAATATATATCCAATTTGAATTATATAAATTTTCTGGTACCATGAATAAGTACCCTAAAAATGGGGGTTATGTAGTTTTCACCTTTTAAATGGAGGTTACTCTCATGGAATTTGTTACACGTCAGGTCACTAAAGCGTTAATGGTGGCAGCCTGCGCTATAGCCATCACGCACACCCAAGCTCAAGCAATCACCGCTGATGAATTTATACCAAGGCTCAGAGAGCACTTTGCCCAGTATTTTGATAAGGATGGCAAAAACACGGTGGCTTCGCCTCACCTTGCCTATTTGAGTAAGCATTATGACGAGGTGAAAGAGAACTTCAAATGCAGTATGCCGGCGAATACTTTTTGGTGTCGCCTATCTGGTAGATCATCCAATGCCGATCAAAAATTCTATGACCACTTATTTCCTATTTATACGCGCGTCATAGAGCGCGAAATAGACATGATCAAACAGGGGTATGTCGTTTTTTATCATGCGCATGATCGCGGTTATCTGCCATTGCAAGATATCAAAAAAATTATCGAAGAGGACAAGGGTGTTCATGTGCCTGAGGACTTTCATTATATTAGGCAAGAAATAGATACAAATTTTTTGAATAGTGATTTGCCAAATTTTTTGGGAGAGCATAGCGAAAAGTTGAATGATAATATGTACCCATATCGAACAATGTTGTTATCCGCCAATCAATCACTTTTTCATAACAATGCTGCACTAGGAGAATCTACAGCCTATTTTTTTACGCTTTGTGGAAGTATGGATTCTCTATCTAGCCTACCTCTATTGCAAAAAATTATGACTCTTGCACCACCATCAGTCTTGCCAGTACTGAATGATGCAGTAGATAAATATGTCAGCATTAAGGCTGAACTTCACACGCTCATGCAAATATTCGTACCGGAACATTTGGCTTTAAAAATTGCCTATGACTCTATGCCGTTCGGCATGCCTGTCTGCTATCCAAATAGGCATACTGTTCCTGATTCTAGATTTTGCAATGATCAATGCCACAAGAAATTTTTGTCTAATTTGCAAAAATCATACACGGGTTCTCATGTAGGATTTAATGTTTATGATGATTATAATCTTCGCAAGAAGGTTTACCTCCAGACTCGCCTCTACCTCAAGCCCGAAATCTTTATGAACCCACAATCGGGCATCAAAATTTTCCGTTACACCGATGACTCAGAGGCAACAAAAACTTATTTTGCCCAAATTGATGAAGTGCGAAAACAATTAAAAGCAGAACGTGATGCAAGGCTACAGGCTGAGCGTGATGAAAAGGAAAAGAAGCGTCAACAGGAAATAAAGACGGCCGCTTGCCAGGCCATTGCACTTGCCGGTATGCCGATGATGGCCTATGGGTACAGCGCTTTTAAAAAGAAATCATGGCCGTTTTCACAAAAGCCGTTTAGTACGGCAGCGCCTTTTCAAGGGACGCGTTGGCAGGCATTCAGGTCCAAGGTAAGTACGTTTAATAGCGGGCTCCGCTCCAAGTTGACGCTGCGCCCATTAGTGGCTCGGGCTATGCATATGATAAAAGGGATGGTGAAGTAAAGACTGGATCACAAGTAGGATGAACTCCGCCTTGGTGGAGGACCGAAGATAGTCTTCTCGCCTAAAAAAAATAATCTTGTCCACCTATCATACTCTGTGGTATAGTACCACTATGAAGATTCCTATTACCGAAACCAGGGAATTCACCAAGGATATTGGTGATTTTATTGGCGATAAAAAATTATTATCCAAAGATTTTGATGATTTCAAAGAAAATCTATCAGACAACCCAAAAGCTGGTGATGTAATATCTGGTACAGGTGGGGTACGTAAAATCAGGATTAAATCGGCATCAAAGGGGAAAAGTGGAGGGTTTAGGATATGTTATTATTATTATCAAGAAAATGTGCACATATTTTTGATCACAATTTATCAAAAGAGTACACAAGAAAATCTTACAGCAGACCAAAAGAAGCGATTGAAAAATCTGGTAGCTGTAATCAAAGGAAAATAAGCGATGAAAAAAACATTGTTTGAAAAGTTAGAGGCAGGCCTGGAGGATATTGTTGCTTATAAGAAGGGTAAATTAACACTCAAGACGGAGTTTATTGAAATCCCTGAACCTCCAACAAAATACAAGGCCAAGGAAATTAAAAAAATTCGAGAAAAAAATAATTATTCTCAAGGGCTCTTTGCAAAAGTACTTAACGTTAGTGTTAAAACTGTCCAATCATGGGAATCAGGCGAGCGAGTCCCATCACATATAGCATTCCGGCTGCTTGAGATAGTAGATAAAGGTATTTACCCAGAGACTTCGAAAAGAAGAGGTCTTTGATTTTGAGATAATAAAAAGTCCCTGGTAGTATGCAAATGCGCTACCAGGGACTTTTTATTTTAATTCATTGTAACGGCTATGCGCTGCGATTAGGCAACATTAGTCTTCAAGGTTACTGATGAATCGGTATCTTGATTAAGCAAGCGCACTGCAAAGCTATTTACAGAGTCCTTGTTATTCACAAACAAAATTTTGTTAATCGTGCTGTAAGGGCTAATATAGGCCTTGCCATTTGGTGCTATACCTCGCGCCATAAAATCTTGTTGCATGCGTCTATTCGCCTTTGGCGCATTAATACCTTCAACAATAGCCGGGATTAAAAATGGCCAAATAAACAGACCGGGAATACCCCACGCTATGACGCGTGATGCCGTATCAAACTCGACTTGTCGAGCGACAAATGATGGCTCTTCTAGGTCTATATCAAAGCTTGCCCCGTTCAATGTATAGGTGTCTGAAGTATTATTAGCGATCGTTAATTGAATGGCCTCAAAACCCTTTTTCTCAATTGATCGCCCACTAAACAATTTTTTAGTCTCGCGAGAAGAGAGAAGTTTGGCCTGCACGTTGACACCAGCCTGTTTTGACGGCTGGACCGTTGAACGCTCTAATGAACGAGGTTCATATTTTGCACAGTTAGGCATCATAACCAATAACATCATACCTGATACAACGGTGATTGCACCTGATCGAATAGATGAAACACGTTTAAACATAAAAATCCTTAGTATTAGAAGTGAGAAAGAATAGTACGTACAAGACATCATTGTCAAAATAAAATCTATGCATCAAGCCACTGCCTGCCAGGCCATGACTGAATAAATGCTCTTTTAGCGGGGAACTGAACTTCGATATGAGCGTACTTTGGCCTGAGTTGCGCAAGAGCCTTATCTATTGCCTCCTGCCGTGAAGCATGACGCTGTTTTTCCAGCACCCACATCGCAGCCGCCTCACCGGTTCTATCAGCACCCGCTTTACAATGGATAAGGAGAGGGCGGGGATATTTTTTTTCATCATCGTACACAGCTAAAAGCTGGCGTATGTGCGCTTTGCTGGTTATTGCAGATTTTGACATGAACGTATTAACCATTGGGATGTTAACAAATACAACATTATTATTGTTGCAAACAACCTTTTCTTGGGCTATTACCTTACTGGTGAGAGCCTCATCACGCAAGTTGACGATCGTTTTAATACCATATTTTTTAATTCTTTGTGTAAGTCTTTTAGGCGACAACTGAGCTGAACGGTATAGCTTACCTTCGTCTACTGCATAGAAGTTATCAGTACTCAACGCTACCGCCACTTGAGTAAGATGTTTTGCTGGGTTAAAGAGCGGGCCTTTCCACCATCCGCTACTATTCAGCGGCATGTAAACCATAATGCAAAGGGCCAATGCGGAAGAAGTCATTTTCATAGTGTTCCCTAACAGAGTAAGTGTTAATAATCTGAGCAAAGATAAAGCTTACCAGATCTATCATATTAAATAAAATGCCCCACCTCATTAGCATCTTGTGCTAGGTAAAACCATCACAAGGTTTCTGCTTGTATTTTATTTGCCACAAGCGAAGACCTGTAGCTTTTTTGCAGAATTCTATGCTAAAATAATAAAAATTGTAGCGGCGTAAGATTTTTTGTAGAAAAGGATGGTTATGTCACCATTTTTGAAGCTTCCAGGTATAATGGGTCAATCATACGAGGCAATCGGCTATCGTGCCCTGGTTGACCGGTACAACCTTAGTGTTATGCAGCATTTTCGTTGGTCGTACCTTATTGACAAGGGGTCCAGACGGGCTTTAACAGATAGATTCCCAGCTATTTATCTTTATGGACAGAGTTATGCTTGTGATGACCCCCAAGACCCGTTGCAGCAGCTAGCCTTTGCGCTTAAGCATGAAGGATTGAATCTTGAAATCATAACCGCCTTATTTGGCCATTTATCTGCAGCGTCGGTACAAGCGTATGTTGAGCAGCAATCATCAGGCAAATATCAGCGTATCGTCTGGTACCTGTACGAACAACTAACCGGCTGCACCTTGGCATTGCCCGATCTTAAACAGGGTTCATACATTGATGTGCTTGATGCTTCACTGTACTACACCTGTCAGCCTAATCCCCAACCACGCTATCGTCTTAACGATAACCTGCTCGGTGAGCTTACCAGTTTTTGTCCTTTTGTTCGTAGGACAAGTCTGTTAAGCACCATAGCTGATGAGCATCTTGATCGTGTTGCTCGTGGCATGGCAGATGCTTACGGCCAGTCAGTGCTCGAGCGTGCAAGTACCTTTTTGTATACGCAAGAGACGCTATCATCGTATCAAATTGAACGAGAGAAACCTGACAAGCGTCGGTTGATCAGCTTTATCCATCTGGTGAAAAAGGTTGAAAATATTAAAACATTGGACGAAGAGCTCCTAACAGCCTTACAAAACAGCATTGTTGAGGAGCGTTTTGCCGATACAGGGTATCGCACCATACAAAATTATATTGGACAAAAGCGTGATCTGGACTATGAAATTATTCATTATATTTCGCCAAAACCCGAGGACGTCGTTCCGTTGATGCAGGGTTTACTAGCAAGCCTGCAGCGCATGATTGCTAGTAACGTTGATCCGATGGTTATTGCAGCTGCAATAGCATTTGGCTTTGTGTACATCCACCCATTTGACGACGGCAATGGCCGTTTGCACCGCTTTCTTATTCATTACATTCTGCGCCAGACTAACTTTGCCCCTCAAGGGGTAATGTTCCCGATATCAGCAGTGATACTGTCTGATATGCGGCGGTATAATGACGTGCTTGAGCAGGTGTCAAATCCCCTGATGGCGCTTGTGACCGATTACACGCTTAATGAAGCTGGCCAGCTTACCGTACATCAGGCAACAAAAACGTTGTATCAGTACATTGATTATACCGTGTATGCAGAATACCTAGCCGCCTGCATTAAAAAAACAATCTATACCGATTTCAAAAAAGAACTTGAGTACTTAACTTGTTATGATCAAGCAAAACAGGAGCTGCAAGAGATTGTTGCTATGCCGGATCGGCTTATTGATCTTTTTATACGTGTTACCGTGCCTCATCAAGGGGTGCTTTCAGAGAATAAGCGTACGAGTTATTTCTCTATGCTTACGCCTGAGGAAGTAATACGCATGGAAGAGGTTGTGCGGCGCGTGTTTGCTGATGCTTTTTGTTAGCACTAAAAAACGTTTTTAAGGCAAAAAAAGAGAGCCTACCGGTTAGATAGACTCTCTTTCAAGATTCTTAAAGATTGGATCAAGTCAAATCGTTATGGCATTCTTTGGTAACGGAAAATAACCTTACCAATGATCCTAAACTGATCCTTACCACGCGTCAACGCGATAGGCGCCTTCTTATGGCTTACCGATTCAAGAACAATAAAGTCTTCCATAAAGTTGACCTGCATAATAGCGCGTATTTGTTCCTGGTCACCATACTCAACAGCGACGATATCGCCTGAGTTAGTCCACATACCAGGACAGACGACCAAATAGTCACCCTTAACAAAGTTAGGGGCCATGCTATTGTCCTCTACCTGTAGACAGAACATCCCACTATCTTCAATATCACTGAGCACTGGTACAAATTGGTCTTTGTAGCCGGTAGTTGTCTGTGTAATACGATTATTAAGTTCTGATGGTTGCGCAGGGATTTGCCCCATAACAGGAACAATAGAAAGCTTAAGGTTAAGTTCTTTCATCTGTTCAGCCGTCTGGTCAGGAAGCTGTAAAGCCGCCGGATAGGCATCCTTTAGAAGCACACCCTTGCTGTTTTCAAGAATTTGCATTGGTTCAAGCGTAAATGCCTCAGCCAATTTTTTCAATGCGTCTTCGTTCCAGCGACGCGTGCCGTTTTTAATGTGCGTTAGATAACTTTCAGAAAGTCCGGTTTTTTCGGCCAATACCTTGGTCGTCCAGCGCCTTTCGCGAAGCAGTTCCTTAACGCGTAAGCGTGTTGATATCATGATTCCCTCCAAATTATATATGAATAATGTCCCTAAATGTCCTCAATACTATACATACTGTCGCTACTTATCTGATTTATCTAATCATCTAAAATTGACAAACCAGCTAATCAGCTACCATGAGTATAAAGGATTGTTTCAGCCTGTCAAACGCACCTATTTTTGAACATTTGCGGTAAAGATGGGCAATTTGAGGGTCTTTTATGCTATTTTTAGCCGGCATCTCACCTAACGATTGCACAGGTATCAAGAATCATATTTTGAATGGTTAGGTATAATCCGGGTCCTGGGCCGGACAGGATATTTCGATAATGGTCTATATGATTTCCAAAAATTATTGTGTGCCCGAGGTTGGCGCTATAGAAAAGCAAAGCAGTTAGGTAGCCAATGGCCTCACCAATGCTCATAGCTCCGTCTTCATCATCCAAGGCAATGACACAAAAAAGAATATTTCCTAGATCTACTGGATACAGCCTGGTGCAGACATCGATCATCTCCTGACTGAATGGCCGAGTTGGCCTATTTTTAAGATATCGTAGCAGTCTGGTAATATTACTAATGCCGCTGGCAGCTGATCTATTGGAATAAATGGATTGCGCCAGCGATTCAAAGGCATCCCTTATGAGCTGGTCAGGTTGATAACCAGCAGCAAGTTCCTGGCCATCTTGGCCTTGGCCGTAGCACAACAGTGGCGGCTGGGAGCAACGCGTAGATTTCTGCTCCATGCTGCGTATTACAGCAAAATGACCGCATACTGCAGCGTACATAGCCATAATGAATATTTTGTTGAACATGATCACCTCTATGACTCGTTCTTATCGCAGGATTTTACCAATAATACTTACAACAATCCACAAGGATTCGGCTGCCAGCACACCGGCACATAGCGGCTGCCAGCGAAGTGTATTCTTGGTGATCAAGGTGCCCAGGCTGCCAAGCGCAAGGCCTATGGTAATCGTATTGGGCATAATAATGCCCCCAAAGACCATGGTGACATTGACCCGTGCCTTTTTAAGGAGCCACCCAAAGGCGACCCCAAGGCCAACAATATATTTATCAAAATGTAACGATTGAATGAGAAGGGCCTTTGCCTTGCTTCGTTGAGCAAAAAGAGCTTCAGATCCCAATTCCAGGTGGGTGAAAAGAAGCCATAAAATAATGCCAAGGCTTAATGCCGTTGCCACAAGACCAATCCATTGATAGCGAAACATCGTTCTTCTGTCGATGCCGCATAGATCGCCTGTTTTGTAATCAAAGAGCAGGTCCGACGCTGTAGCTGCGCAAATACTGAAAAAAACACAGGCAATAGTGGCTTGGACAGCATTTATTCTAAAAATTAATAACAAGGGAATAAGGATAAACGTTGTAAAACGCCCAAATGGAATGAGGCCAATTTCACCACCTAGTTGGCAAATATAGTATGTTGCCCAGCAGACCAGGATCAACAGGAAGACTTGGGAGATGAATGAGAAGCCAAAAAAGGAGAGTAGGCCAATAATGCAGATGCCCAAACAGGCAAGCAGGTGCTTTGGGGTGGTCTGGTTTGAGCCTTGCAGGCGCCATTGCATGTAACGCATGCCAATGCTACCGGCCGTATTGACAGCCCACATCATCATGCGTGCAGCAAAATTTTGGCGATTGGCGGCAAAAAGAGCTGTATAGGCTTTCTTAAGGTATTTGCTGACGCCAAAAAGGAGTTCGTACAGGGCTATGCCGGCACAAAAGGCCGTTGTGAATGCATGAGTGCTCAGTGGGGCAAAGAGGCTATAGGGAAGGAAATTGGCATGTTGGGCCAGCGGATATACCACAACATATTTGCAAACAAGGCCAATGCAAAGTGGGATGGTCATGTTGGTGCCAATGGTGTACCCAATAGCCCACAGGGTCGGCCAAATGGCCAACTCAAGCTCACGGCCAAGCAATGAAGGTGCTACGCAGTACGTTTTGTGTATGATCCCTTTTACCGCACCAAATCCATCACGCAGGCTGCAGATAACCGTACTGCCAGCGATGCCGCTTACTAACATGCGTAGCTGGCTGGTGTGTGATTGGGTGGCAATTAACTCTTGGTTGAGCTTGCTGACAGGAAACGGAAGGCGTTGCTCGTCAATAAAAGTAGGAGCCATAAAGCGTCCTAGGTACAGCCCTAAGCTTCCTGCTACAAGGCAGAGAAGGGCAATAATACCAAAAAAGTACCAGGAGTTGGCAAGCCAGTTTGCAAAAATAACCGGGTCTAGAAAAAATAGGGTTGGAAGAGCAAAGCCAACACCGGTAGCAATAATGCCGCCACCAGCGCCAATAGCCATGAGGCTGGCTATGGTTTTGCTGTTTGTATCCGGATTGGATGATCGATTGAACCGCACAAGAGCGTGACCTAGCAGGATAAGCATTGGGGCTATCCACGGCCCAATCATGGTTGTCATAGAGACGTAACTTAAAATGAGTGTGGAAAATACGCTGAAAATAACGCCTATTACTATAATAAACAGTTCCATACTGGTCTTTCTTAAATGTTGCGCTCATATCCTTCGAGACGAAACCTTCGGTTTCTCCTCAGGACGAGCGCTGTTTTTTTATCAAATTTTAAAATTAAATTTAAGGATAAAAGGCGCTCGTCCTTGGTTCGAGCCCTTCAACAAGCTCAGGGTGAGCGCTGTGCTATTCCGCTCATGGTGAGGAGGCTCTATGAGCCGTCTCGAATCCATGCTTACGCAGCTCCTCACCACGAGCGCTCACCCTGAGGAGGCCGGAGGCCGTCTCGAAGGGGTCGAAGGATACGAGTGCCAACCTATTGCTAGTATATGGCTAAATCCAACTTTGTCATCAATATCATTGCTTTTATGTGCCACATAAATTACAATTAGAAATAATCAGCAATTGATCAACATGCAATATATTAACGTAGAATTATAAAATTTATAAAAATGTAATGGGTGAGGGGGGCAGCATGGGCGGCAAAAAAAGAGTATTTCTCGTAGTCTTAAGCCTACTTTTGTTAGGCCTACTCCTACGAAAGCACTATATGAACGTTAAGCGCAAGCCTGATAATAGCCAGGCGGCCACGGCTAGGGTGCGAAACTTTAGGCCGTTATCGCAAGCATATTTGCCATTAGCTGGCGTTTATGACTATAAGCGCATGCTCGATATTATTACCCACGCTCAAGATGTTAAAGAGGCTTTTTATGCCCGCTTTAGTGGTGTTCACACGCGGCATAAGGTTATTGACATTAAAGAGACAAAAATTCTACTGGCCGATGTTTACCGTGAACGGCAGCGGCTGCAATATTATATCAGTGACGTTAAAGAGCGTTACAATGGTGCTGTGCCTACAAGCCGCATGCAGATCTTGTTGTATTATCAGCAGGTTCTAGAACAGTGTAGCCAAGAACTAGAAAAGATTTTACGTCAAGCATAAAAGGTCCGTTTTGCACAATCTTAACGGACCTTTTATCTTTTTAATGCGGTAACAATACGTGTCCAAGCACTTCAGTAACGTCGTCCACCAACAGGATTTTTAAGCCCTCATATATTTTATCAAGGCCGGCTAAATCTCGTTGATTAGATTTAGGAATGATAATGTTTTTAAGGCCATGTTGTTTTGCAGCCAAGATTTTCTCTTTAAGCCCACCAATTGGCAGTACCTGTCCCTGGAGGTTCAGCTCACCGGTCATAGCAAAATCGCCGCTAATCGCTCTTCCCGTGTACACAGACAACATTGATGATAAGACCGTGATCCCTGCAGAGGGACCGTCTTTTGGAATGGCGCCTGCTGGCAAGTGGATGTGTAGATCGTATTTTGTAAACATTTTAGGGTCAATATTGAAGTCTGCTGCGTGTGCCTTAACATAGGTCATAGCTGCTTGTGTTGATTCCTTCATCACATCACCAAGTTGTCCGGTCATGAGGAACTTGCCTGAGCCAGGCATCAGGACCGCTTCAACCATCAAAATATCACCGCCATATGGTGTCCATGCAAGGCCATTGGTAACGCCGATGCGGTTACTATGACTGATATGCTCATTGTGTACCTTACTTGGGCCAAGGTACGTGTGCAAATTATCATGGCTAAAGGTTGCTATGGCATTATTTTCAACCATGGCGCGAGCATATTTCGAGCAAAGCTTTTGTATGTGGCGCTCCAGATCGCGTACGCCAGCTTCACGAGTGTATTCAGTAATGAGTTTGCCAATAGCGGCTCGATCAAGGATCATCCCCTTATCTTCAAGGCCACTGTTTTTAATAGCCTTGCCAAGTAGATGTCGCTCAGCGATTGATACTTTTTCTTCGTGTGTATAGCCCGATACATGAATGATTTCCATGCGGTCACGCAAGGGGCCCGGAATGGCGCTAACGTCATTTGCTGTTGCGATAAACATAACCTTGGATAGGTCAAAATGGATGCCGAGATAGTTGTCATAAAAAGAGTGATTTTGTTCCGGATCAAGTATTTCCAGCAGTGCGGCAGATGGATCACCGCGGTTTGACATACCAATTTTATCAATTTCATCAATAACAATGACCGGGTTCATGCTACCAGCTTTACGCATGGCATACACAAAGCGGCCAGGCATGGCACCAACGTAGGTACGGCGATGCCCGCGTATTTCCGATTCATCGTACACGCCGCCCAGCGAAATACGAAAGTAGTTACGGCCAAGGCTGGTTGCTATGGAATGCCCAAGCGAGGTTTTTCCAACGCCGGGAGCTCCTGCAAGGCAAAGGATTGGTGTGGAACAGTCCTTTTTTAAGAAACGCACTGATAGATAATCTAAAATGCGATCTTTAATCTCCTCAAGGCCGTAATGATTGGCATCAAGCGTGGTCTTTGCGTGAGCAAGGCTTGCATTATCGGTTGTTTGTGTTCCCCATGGCATACCCAAGAGCCATTCTAGGTGATTGCGAATGACGGTTGCCTCCATAGAGTCTGGTGGGGTCTTTTCAAGGCGGCGGATTTGGCGCTGGCCTTCTGTACGTGCTTCAGCGGTGAGCGTTAATGTTGCAAGCTTTTGTTTAAGGTCATCAAGCTCGTTATCACTCTCTTCGCCCAGCTCCTTTTGTATTGCTTTGAGCTGCTCACGTAGGTAATATTCACGTTGTGAGCGATTAATTGATTCCCTGGCATTAGTGCGAATGCGCTCCTGCATGGAGCTCATCTCGCATTCTGTTTGTAAAAATTCCTGAATACCCTCTAAAAGGTGTATGACATTATCCTTTTCTAGCAATGTTTGGGCTTGGGCAACGTTGACGTTAAGGTGCGATAAAATGAAATCAGCGATCCTTTCTGGATCGTGAATCTGGCCCAAAATAGCCTGAAAATCTGGGCTGAACATGCGACCGTTAGCGGCTATACGATCAATCAGCGTCAATAAGTTTTTGATCTGTTGTTCCAGCTCACTTGGGTCACAATTAGATGCTTGAGATGGATCAATAGGATCGATCCTTGCTTGCAAGAGGTCTTGGTCTGAGTGTACCTCTTGGACGTGTGCTTTACATACTCCCTGTGTAAGAACTTTGATTCCGCCCTCCGGCAAATGCATGATTCGCATGATATTGCCGATGGTTCCCATCTTATAAAGATCCTGAATACCAATTGGTCCGTGGTAATCAGCAGCCTGCTGCCGCGCAGCAAGCAATAAGATCTTCTTTGAGCCCTGTAATGCTGCCTCAACCCCCTTGATGATTTTCTCATCAAGAATGAGTAGTGGCACAACCATATGCGGAAAAACGACAACATCAATGGTCGGTACAACCGGCAACAATGATGGGATATCATTTTCTAGCATAAAGTCTTGTTTAGTGTTAGACATGTCCTTCTGCCTCCCCCTGTTAGCGTAAACACTCTTGCTTGTCACGTATTAAATGTTAAAATTTACACATTTTCATAGTATGAACGTGGCCCTGTGTCTACGAAGTCCTTCATCGCTCATAATAAAAAAAATGGTGCTTGTAATGCAAGACTCTTAGTGTTATAGAAAGGATGGTAGAGGCGCTCCTATCCTTCGACCCCTTCGAGACGGCCTCCGGCCTCCTCAGGGTGAGCGCTCGTGGTGAGGAGCTGCGTAAGCATGGATTCGAGACGGCTCATAGAGCCTCCTCACCATGAGCGGAATAGCACAGCGCTCACCCTGAGCTTGTCGAAGGGCTCGAACCAAGGACGAGCGCCGAGAGAGATGAGAGTGGAGGTTGGTAATTGTATGATTTCTTATAGTCAGAAACGAAAGGTTCGTGTATGCAGCCGCATGTAGACAGTCTTAAGCTCTATGATATCTTCAAAGCCTATGATCAGGGCGATAAATCCTTACAGGTACTCAATGGAATATCCGTCACGTTCAGTAAAGGCAAATCATATGCCATCACCGGATCGTCTGGTAGTGGTAAATCAACGTTGATGCACATCATTGGCCTACTTGATGAGCCATCATCTGGCCAGGTGTATTATAATGATGTTTCTACTGCGCTTATGCGTGGCCAGGAAAAGAAATTATTTCTCAACAGGACGATAGGCTTTGTCTTTCAGTTCCATTATTTACTCAATGAGCTGACGGCATTAGAAAATATCATGCTGATGGGGCTTATTAAAGGTGAATCCAAGCAGCTAGTGATGGAGCGTGCCCAATCCCTATTGAACATGGTCGGCCTTGCCAGCAAAGCAGACTCCTACCCCTTTCAATTATCGGGTGGCGAGCAGCAACGTGTGGCAATCGCGCGTGCACTCTTCAACAGGCCGGCCTTCCTGATCGCTGATGAGCCAACCGGTAATCTGGATGCCCATAATGCGCAACTAATGATTGATATCTTTGTTCAGGCCCAGCGCGAGTGGGGCATGGGGCTTATTATTTGTTCGCATGATAAGGAGATTTATCAGCGGATGGAGACGGTGTATCGGCTTGCCAATGGTGTCTTGCATGAGGTTGGGTGAGTGGTTACTGAGCCGCTTTATGGTTGAGTGCGTATAAACGATGCTACTTTTTTTCTCGCAGTGCTTTGATTTGTTCAATTGATAGATCAGTAGTGACAGCAATTGTGTTAATATCTACGCCCGCCTTAAGCAACTTGATGGCTACCTTGAGCTCACCCCTTTTTTCCCCTTTTTCAGTTGCGAGCTCCAACGCTCCCTCCTCATCGGTTGCTCGTATAAATGAATCGTAGTATGCATTCATTTCTTCGTCTGTCCATGTCATACGTGTAGCAGTTTGACATGCTTCCTCAAATGCATCCTCTGCTAAAGGGGCAGGAACATGATCTTGTTTATCTATCTTTTTTAAAAAATAAAGCCATTTGTCCTCATCGTTGACGAGCTGATTTTCTTCTTTTTTAAATTTAGGTAGCTCAACGACAGCGATGCTGATTCCGTCAAAATCACACTCATGAGTTTGTATATCTTGCATTTGGTAAATTGACTTATATTTTTCTTTTTCAGGAAACAACGTATAACCAAGGATAGCAACACCAATGACAGGTAGAAGCTTGCGATACGATTTTGAAAACTCAAGCTGGGTGACATAGGTCTTAGCAACATAAAACAACATGCGCTTTTGGAAGTCTTTGACGCCACGAACTTGAATTTCTATTATGTATTGATTCCTTAGTTGATCGGTACACAAAATATCAAGAATATTATCCTTTTTATCTTTCATCATGCGTTTTTGTTCTGTTGGCATGAATTGAACATCCGTTATAGCCCTATCACCGGTGAACTCTAAAATGGAGTTAAGAAAAGAGATGGTAACACGTTTATGTGCTTCGGATCCGAATATTTTTTTAAAGGCAACATCATTGCAGGGATCGAGAAAGATCATGGCTTATCCTTTCACGCAGGTATTGGGCTTGGTTCTTGATAATGGATAAGCCTACCATGCTCAACCATGCCTTGCAATAAGAATAAAGGCCTCGGCATTTTAGGTACCGAGGCCTTTAGGCACCTACGCGTAATATCCAGTACTACCAAACGGATCGAAGTAAAACAACCGCCTTGCCCCGCCATTCAGGGCCGACGCCGTCACAATATAATTATCATTGTACGCATTACCATTTGGCGACCAGGCACACATGCTTGGCAACGGCATGGTCGTTGCACTTGCCGCCAGCGTTGGCATATTTTTTAGCGGAAGTCACTGCAGAAAAGTTTTTTTTTAGAAGGGAAATAGATTGTTTGTTACAATGCGCCTATCGTCTCAGTCTTGACCGCGATGTGTTTGCCGCAGGCAGCAACGCCGTAGCAAACAATTTTGCCCCGATAACCAAAGTCTCGCAGCTGTTTTTTATAGTCATGCGTTTTGATTTGTTGCAGTGCCTTGTCTGCCGTCGTTGCAAGGACAGCCTTTGTTTTACTTTTTGTTTTTTTGAACTCCAGGAGCACGCCAAAATCGTTATGATCACGTGGCATAAGCATAATATCATAACGGCCATCACCAGATTCGCGGTTTGATTGTATTATGTATCGATAAGAAAGTTCGGCCAGCAGCCCAAGAACAAACATGTGTACACTCCGCTCCATATCATCTTGGGGGAGGTCATGAAAGCTACACATGCTATCAATATATCCTTGTAATAGGGTAGTAACGTTGGTCACATCACCAGTAATCAGCGCCTCAAATAATTTCTTAAGCTTGGCAAACGAAAATACTTTACCAATTGCTTTTAGCACCAGGTCTTTGTAGAGCACTAGGATTTCTTTGTTGGGAATTGCAAGACTATAAAGGTATAGATCGTTTTTAACGACACAATCTATCGCGGTAAGATATCCAGTAAACAGCAAAAAACTCCAAGGCTCTTGATCTTCAGAATCAAGTTCGAGGAGCACAACCCCTTCATCTATTTCTTTTTTTGTTATGGGTTTGCCCTCAAGTAACAGCTTAAGTTCATCCTTGGTTTCATCACTTGCTTGCGCAATGACCTTTGCCACTAACTCATTGTCACTAGTATTCACCCAATAAGGCTTTAATATGCCCTTGGAATCAATACAATTTAAGACCGACCAGGGATTATACACCTGCATTTTGCCAAAGGTATATCCGTTATACCACGACCTGATATCATTTTGATGTTCTTTAAGATTGTATTGTGTGATCAGCGCATTAACCTCATTGTCCGTAAAGCCAAATTTGTCAGAATATTTTTCATTCAGCACCGTGCAAATAGCTAGGTTGTTGAGCCCTGAAAATATCCCTTCTTTGGCTGTACGTGTAATGCCGGTTAGCAATGCTCGTTCCAGAGCAGGATTGGTTTTAAGTACCTTGGAAAGCAGTCCACGCACAAAGCCTATCATCTTTGGATAGTAGCCCTTAAGGTAGGCGTGGGTAATGGGAGAATCGTATTCATCAATTAAAACAATAACTTTTTTCTTGTAGTATTTTTTCAAAATTTTAGTGAGGGTAAACAGACTATTTTTATAATTAGTAACCGTTGCTGTTTCATCTAAAATAGCATTGTACCAACGTTGATAGCGTGGTGTTAGCGATGCATAAATTGGTTCAACAAGGCGCTCAACTTCTTCTATGAGTAAGTCTGTAAATTGTTGATACGCCTCAGCCCACGTATCTACTTTTACATCCTTAAGTGTAATAAAAATGACAGGAGATTGTCCCTGAAGTTTTCGATATCTTTGATCTTTCCAAATGTTGGTTTTTTCAAAAAGATATGCCGTTGATTCTTCCTGGCTATTCTGGTGCTCGAAAAAGTATTTGAGCATGGAAAGATTCAGTGTTTTGCCAAATCTACGTGGACGAGGAGT
>JABCZU010000019.1 GCA_013289515.1 Candidatus Babelota bacterium
CGTTACCTCCCCTCCAACGGTCAATAATTCTTTAATTAACAGCGTCTTATCAACGTAGTAATAACCACCCTCAATAAGTTTTTTATAGTCGCTTACACCAGTATGAAGCTGTTTTTTCATTATTTTTCCCATGTTTATGGTTCAAGTCGAGGTCGCCTATTGCTTCGTGTTATTATAGCATGCACACTTTGCCAAGGCCAGGACTGATCTTGCAACCTTTTTTTACACAAAATGAATTCGAATATTTGCCTCTGTCGCCGGCAGGCGAACTTCATCCTATAGGTAAAGCCATCCCTCTTTGGTCCTTATGTAAGTGATATCTGTTACCCATACCAGATTTTCAGCCAGTGCAGTAAAATTTTGGTTAAGCAGGTTAGGCGCAATTTTTGATAAGTCCTTGGATGCTTTGCCCATGGGTCTCCATTTTTTGCGTGTCTTAGCCTGAATGCTGTATCTGCGCATAATTTTGCAGACTCTCTTGCGCGAGCATTTTTCACCCTGTTTTTTTAGTGCAGCATGGATGCGAGGGCTACCATAAACTGCCTTACTTTTGCTGTGGATGCGTTTGATTTTTTCAGCCAAAACCGCATCGTATTGGGCTGTAGCAGATATTTTTCTGTTACAGTACTTATAATAACCAGCCCGTGAAACATGTAATACTTTTGCCATCTTATCAATTGGAAAGGTTGATGCATATTTTTTCATAAATTCAAAAACCTCTATTTTGTTCTTGAAAAGATGGTTAGCGCTTTTTTTAAGATGTCTCTTTCCATTTTAACATCATCAAGCTCTTTTTTTAATCGCCACACCTCTTCATTGGATGCCTTAATATTGCCTGATCCCGGAAAACTCTTAGAGCCTTCTTTTTCATGCTGCTTTAACCATCCGTAAAGGGTGGACTCTGGTACCCCAAGGTCTTGAGACACCTGAATGAGCGTTTTTCCATTTTTGTACAATTTTATCGCGTTCAGCTTGAACTCTTTGTCATATCTTCGTAAATTCATAGCAGCCTTCCTGTTTGTGTATTTAGCTTACTACGAATTCATTCTGTCTACAAAAGGGTAGCATGATCAGTCGCCACAAGGGAATGCTTACGCGCTTAATTATATTGTGACGGCGTCGCCGAATAATGGCGGGGGAAGAAGATTGTTTTACTTTGATCCGTTTAGTAGTCAAAATTGGTATGCATAAATTTCTGGTCTTGGCGTAAAATAATGATAGGATATGAAGGTACTTAATGTATTTCATATCCTATCATTATTAGTAGAGGGACATAATGATGACTAAGCTGCCGCCTATTCCGATTGGTGTCGAGGACTTCAAAGAGATTATTGATAGAGGGAGCACCTATGTCGATAAGACGCTGCTCATTAAAGAGTTTTGGGAAGATGGCAGCAAGATTATTTTAACCCCACGTCCCCGCCGCTTTGGTAAAACCTTGAATCTTTCAATGCTCAAGTACTTTTTTGAGTATCCGCGTAATCCAGAGGAACCAACAGCGTATCTTTTTGAGAAAACAAATATTTGGACAGATCCTAAATATCGGGAGCTTCAAGGGCGCTATCCTATCATTTCGATTACTCTTAAAGATGTTAAGAAACGGAATTGGGACGATGCCTATAAACAAATTATTGAGCTGCTTTCAAAGGAGGTTAAACGTACACTTAGTCCTCTGTATAATGGCTTAGATGCTGATCAACAAAAGAGATATAACGCACTTGTTGGTAGAACTGCTGATAGTGTTGATTATAGCAACAGTTTACTTTTTATGACTGAGATTTTAGAGGCGCATTATAAAACAAAAACCATTGTGCTCATTGATGAATACGACACGCCAATTGTGGCAGCTTATCTGAATGAGTATTATGGTGATATGGTAAGTTTTATACGCGATTTACTTTCAGCAGCGCTTAAAACAAACTCTGCTCTCAATCGTGCCTTCTTGACTGGCATTACGCGCACGGCCAAAGAGGGAATATTTTCAGGCCTTAATAATCTGGCTGTTTGTACCGTACTGAGTGAGAAATATTCGGATAAATTTGGCTTTACCGATAATGAGGTTAATGCGCTGATCACACAATACAACCTCAAGGAGCATCAAGAAGACATCAGATCATGGTACAATGGTTACATCTTTGGTAAAACGCAAGTATATAACCCTTGGTCGGTCTTAAATTGTATTGATTCCAAGGGCATGTTAAAGCCTTATTGGGTAAACACCAGTGATAATGAATTGGTAGCAAGAGCCATCGCTCAAGCAAGTGATGAAACTAAAAATGAACTGCAGTTGCTACTTGAAGGTAAGCCCATAACAAAAAAAGAAATAGATGAAGGAGTCGTGCTTCCTGAACTTGACACTGAAGATCAAGAGCCCTGGAGCTTTTTGTTGTTTACTGGGTATCTTACAGCAATAGATCATGTTTTTAAGAATAGAAAATATTTCTATACACTTGCTGTGCCTAACGAAGAGATTGGCATGCTCTACAAAGATCTTGTGCTAAAAGCGATTGGCAAAGTATTTTCTTTTGCCAAGCTTAAGAGATTATTTGAGGCGCTGGTTACTGGTGATGTGGTCAATGTTGCCATGCTGTTACAAGAATATGTCGATAAAATGTGTAGTTTTCATGATTTTCCTCACAATGATATGGAGCGGAGTGTACACATGTTTGTTCTTGGCTTGCTTGCTGAACTTTCTTATCAGTACATCATACAATCAAATCGCGAATCTGGTGATGGTCGCTATGATATTATGCTTATGCCGCTCGATCATAAAGATGCCGGAATTTTGGTAGAGTTTAAAAAAACAGATGACAAGGAACTGGCCGTGCTTGAAAAAGCAGCGGACAAGGCGCTGCAACAAATCAAAGAGCATGACTACAAAAAACAGCTGCGAGATTTTGGTTATCGGGGCAAAATTATCTGCTATGGCATTGGCGCATGTGGCAAGCATATTGTGGTCAAGATGGAAACGATAGGTGCTTTGTAAGGTTGCAACACGTTTATTTTGCTCCAACAAAGGAAAGGGATCTCATGCTGAACGAATTGAAATTATGGCCAACTAAACTACGTGAGGGGCAGGAGCTTGGCCAGCTACTGTACCAGAAGTACGAAGGTTTTTTTAAACAACATCACCATACCATCAACAGGATAGCCTTTGTTGGCATGGGCGGCTCTGGCATAGCCGGCCGTATTGCAAAAACCTTTCTTGATAAACGCTCCCACATCTCATCTTTTATTGTAGATGGCCCATCATTACCGGCCTTTGCTGATACGCAGACGCTTGCCATTGTGATTTCCTACTCGGGCAATACCTGGGAAACCCTTGAGGTTTTGGAGCAATTAACAGCAAAATTTATTCCCACCGTGGTGATAAGCCATGGGGGACGGGCTGCAGAAGTTGCTGGGGCTAAAGGGCTGCCATGCGTGCTGTTGCCACAATCTAAGACGCCGCGCTCATCGCTGGGACACACCTTGGGGCTTGTATGTGCGCTCTTTGATGCGATGGTCCTGTTGCCAGGCAATGCCATGATTGCAGAATGGATCGAACAGGCACAAACCTACGCGCCGTGCTTTGAGCAACAGGATTTCTTTGATGACTTTTTAACCGTTGTTGGCTTTAGGCAATGGTTCCATGTCTGGGGCATTGCTGATGATAGTGCGGCTGCTGCTTACCGGGCGACAACGCAGTTTAATGAAAATGCTAAAGTCCAGGCGGTGTACAATACTTTCCCTGAGCTGACACACAATTTGCTTGTCGGTTTTAGCAAGCCTCAGGTCGATACCTGCGTTCTTTTTTTTCAAACTGACTTTTTATCAGGCCATTTAAGCATGGCGGTACAAAGTATAGGGGATATTTTAAAGGAAAAAGGGGTTGGGCTTTACAAATCGCCAGTTTTTGGGAATACTTTTGAGAGCCAAGTTTTTAATATGATCCTATGGGCAGACTTTGCATCCTACCATTTGGGGCATGTACGCGGCGAAGATATTGAGCAAGTGCACATTATCGATGAGCTTAAGAAACGACAAAAAGTGAATGGTATAACGTAAAGGCCCGATCATGAAAAAAGATATTCATCCAAAACTTAATGAAGTAACCGCACGTTGCGCTTGTGGCAATGCATTTGGAACTACATCAACAACAGCAAAGATTGAAGTTGATATCTGTTCAAACTGTCATCCACTGTTTACCGGTCAGCAACGATTTGTAGATACTGCTGGTCGCATAGAGAAGTTCCAAGCTCGCTATGATCAAAATAAGAAAAAATAGTTATTTTTGACCAGGTTAGACAGGCGTATGTGATTCTAGAATCACATACGCCTGTCGTTTTTATCCCCTTACAAACGGTGCACTTATTATGCTTAATTGGAAAACCCTACAAGACGAATATGACCAGCTGCTTGCAAAGCTTGCTGATGCGCATCTGGAGCAAAAGGCGCGCATCGAAGCGCAGCGACGCTCGTCACATCTTGCCCAACTGCTTGATATGAATAAGCAAATCGAGGCCTTGGACAAGGCTGTTCAGGAGAATACTAAAGAGCGTGATGCAAGTGAGGGGGAGCTAAAAGAGCTTTATGAAGAAGAAATCAAGTCTGCACAGGCCCAAAAAGACGATTTAACCGGAGAACTTGAAGATATTCTCTACCCCGGCGACCCACAAGATGACCATTCAGTCTTTGTAGAAATTCGAGCGGGGGCAGGGGGACAAGAAGCGGCGCTCTTTGCCTATGACCTGTTTAGAATGTATTCCAACTATGCCCTGCGAAAAGGCTGGGAGGTTTCTGTTACCGATGAACATACGACCGACCTTGGTGGCATTAAGGAGCTGATCGTTCACGTTAAAGGTAAAAGGGTATACAAGTATCTAAAATTTGAATCAGGCGTGCATCGTGTGCAACGTGTACCTAAAACAGAAGCGGCCGGGCGCATTCATACCTCTACCGTTACCGTGGCAGTGCTTCCCGAAGTCGAGGATGTTGATGTCTCCATTAACCCTGCCGATCTGCGTGTTGATACCTACCGTGCAAGCGGTGCTGGTGGCCAGCACGTTAATAAAACAGACTCGGCGGTGCGCATTACCCATATTCCATCAGGCCTTGTTGTTGCCTGCCAGGAAGAGCGTTCTCAGATTAAAAATCGGGCACGCGCAATGAAGCTTTTGCAAGCGCGCCTTTTTGCTCTAGAAAAAGAGAAAAAAGAGGCAGAAATGAGTGCTGCGCGTAAGCAACAAGTGGGTAGCGGTGATCGGGCTGAAAAGATTAGAACCTACAACTTTCCTCAAAACCGCGTTACCGACCATCGCACTGAAGAGACGCTTAAAAAGCTTGATATGGTCTTGGAAGGTGATATGGACGACTTGCTCAATCCACTCATTGTGTGGGAACGTGAGCAGCGTCGCGCCCAGACCATTGTTTAGCAAGGGGCGCCCATGAACACTATTTTTGCATGGTTTTTGCAAGACAACCACTACATAAGCATTGTTGGCATTGTAAGCCTTCTTGCCCTCACCACGCTATGCTCCACTAATTGGCGAGCTATTCGTTTACGCCAGGTAGCTATAGCGCTTGGTCTTCAGGTAGCCATTGCCCTATTTATTCTTAAAACATCGATTGGTATTGTGCTCTTTGACGCAATAGCCGCCGGCATTCATGCCCTGTTTGGCTTTGCACAGCAGGCGCTGACCTTTATGTTTGGTAATTTAGTGCAGGCCGATGGTCCGTGGGGATTTGTCTTTGCCTTGAAAGTCTTGCCGGTATTTATTTTCTTTGGGGCATTAATGGGCGTGCTATGCCACTTCGGCATTGTGCAATGCATGGTGCGTGTTATTGCCTACGGTATCTGCCCGCTGCTGGGCACATCGGGCGCTGAGACACTGTCGGTAGCCGCCAATACAGTCCTTGGACAAACAGAAGCGCCGCTGCTGATTAAAAATTATCTGAGCACCATGACCGATTCAGAGCTGTTGACTATTATGGTCAGTGGCATGGCGCACCTCAGCGGCTCACTTTTGGCAGCTTACAGCTTGATGGGCGTGCCGGTAGTTCATCTGTTGGCCTCAAGTTTTATCGCCATTCCGTCGTCAATTATGATCGCTAAGATATTGATCCCGCAGACGGAAGCGCTTGCCCTGGCAAGCTCGCAGAGCGCAGTAGCGCCTGCCCTACGTCCCTCAATACACCTCGCAGAGCTCGGCACTCGGGATGATCGGAGCGAAGTAGAACCACGTGCCACGGCAAACGTTCTTGATGCCATCTCAACCGGCACCACTGATGGGCTAAAAATGGCCGTGGGCGTTGGCGCCATGCTCATCTCGTTCATTGGCCTTATGGCAATGGTGAACGCCATCCTGATTAAAATTTGTGGTTGTTCTATGGATTTTTTATTGGCCAAGGTTTTTTACTGGGTGGTATATTTTATTGGAATCCCCGCCAATGACTGCCAGGCGGCCGGCGCCTTGCTAGGACAAAAAATAGTGATCAACGAATTTGTTGCGTACAGCTCTATGGTTACCATGGACCTAAATCCGCGTAGCACGGTCCTGGTGACCTATGCACTTGCTGGGTTTGCCAACATCTCTTCAATTGGCATACAGATTGGCGGTATTGGCGCGCTGTGTCCTGAAAAACGTGTTGCCCTAACCCGTCTTGGGGTAAAGGCGCTTTTAGGTGGCACCATTGTCAGTCTGCTCAATGCGGCGGTGATAAGCTTAATCATTTAAGTTAAGGGCCGCTATTTGCTGCGACAAACTTGATACGTTAAGAATGTTATAACAGCCGTCTGCTTCGTGTACCGTATAATGCATTGCCTTAAGGGCTTCAAGAACGATAGTGACGGCTTCGTTATTTTCTCCATGATATGCGTCTAGAAAACCTTCTAACATGCTGATATCTGGCATGAATTTGTCCAGTTCATCTGATTCCCGCTTAAGCTTGGTGTTAGCCTTGAGCAACAGTGCTATGTTTTGGGCAACCATTGTTGGCGTGCTCGTGTTGGCATGCGCCTTGAGCAAATGGTGTAGTGGTGCCGCGTGATATCGTTCATCAGGGATGTTGGGATTAGCACCATGTTTCAATAGTAATTCTATCATGGAGCGATCATTACAACGGGCAGCCCAATGGAGCGCACTAATGCCGGCGTGCCGGCCAGCCAACGCGTAAGAAAAGATAGTGTCAACTAGAAATGTATAGCTTGATAAAATAGTTGTGAGCCGTTTAACGTCGTTGCGTATGGTTGCATTGTACCATAGAACGAGTAGCTCATCCTTTGTAAGCTGTTGAGTTGGCGTTTGTTTATTAGCAGTGCCTTGTCCAGCGGCATTTTTCCATGTAGCTGTGTGTATGCTGATCTGCTTTTTACCAGCATCGAGCTTAGCAAAAATCTTTGTTGGATCGCCATAGGCCGTCATTGTGACATCAGATGCCACTGTTGGTACTGGCCGTGTTGCTGCCATGATGCAGGTGCATGAGCTGGCCAGGCCCGCGGCTAGAAGTATGGTGATACGATACATGTGGTTTTTCATCCCAAGGCCCCCTGGATTCTCCGTTAGTATTTTCTCATGAGCCATTACACTCATCGTGCCATAAGGCATCAGGCCGGGTAAATAAATTCTAAATAAAAAAATAATTGCTTGTTATATAATTTACCAAATATAATTAAATTTAAATAAATTCTATTTAATTATATTTTTGTTTGAGTAGAGGAGTAGGGAGCATGAAGTATACTATTGCTTTGGGTGGGTTAATTGTTGTAGCCATGCTAGCCAATAAGCTTGTGGCTATGAATAATAATGACCAGGAGGATTCTCAAGATGCTCTGACTGATATGGTGCAGCAGCTCACCATTACTGATTTTCAAGCTGGTGGTCAGAATACTCAGGATGGTGTTTCACAGGCGCAAAGAGATGCTTTAACGGAGGCAAAAAAAGAACTCATTGCTTACTTTCAAGGATGCCTTAATGCAAATATTGAGAAAATAAACAAAGCAACCAGTGACCAAGGCCTTGCAACATGTATACACGTCATTAAAGACCGTGCTGATGATAATTTTGGGTCAATTTCTTTGTGTGATCTTGACGATAATTTCGAGGAAATGATGAAAACAACAAGGAACGTTAACCTCTCTTTGGAAAAAAAGCAAACAATGATTGTATCTCAGTTGCATAAGGTGGTTCAACACATAATAGACAAGGCATTTGCAAGTCCGCTGGCACGAAGACGCGTTCTTAATGCTTCTAATGCTACTTCACGGCTGCTTTGACAAAATCTAGTGGGCGTGGCGGGACGTGCTTATTTCAAAATAAATTACACAACCATTGACTGTTTGAAATAAATAAATTATGCTAAAAATCAAGAGGTGGACCGTGTGGCTACCCAGGAAAAATATCCCTAACGTTTAATTATTTATAACGAGGAGTTAATCATGTCAACGTCAAAGCAAGTGCTCATAGCTGCTGTTTGTAGCGTGTTTTTTGGTAATTTTACTATGGTGCACAGCATGCAGCACGGCAATAAGAAGTTAGCGGAAAGAATGACTCAATTCAAGTTAATTACGGCTATTTTGAAAGAAAAGCGGTCCCACCCCAACGGCAAGCTTATAGACCCTGATTATAGAGAGAATATAATCAAGTTACTTGATGCAGGTGTTGATGTAAACGATTTGGTGGCACAAGGTGTTGATCTAAATGTTGAAATTGGTCGCAAGGGTTATTCATTATTAATGGATGCCATAATGCATGGGATTAGTGTAAGTAATCTCAAAAAACTTCTTAACGCTCCTGGTATTAAGGCAAACGCTTTGATCACTGCTGCAGGTTCCCCCAATGGTCAGACCACATTAATATATGCGCTTTCTGAACCTTATGGAAAACAGGATATTATAGATGCTCTTATTAACAGTAAGGCTATCAACGTTAATATACCTGACGGCGGCGGCCGAAGTCCATTGATGGTAGCTGCACAGGTTTGTGCCGGTAATATTGTTGTAGAACTTATTCAAGCTGGCGCTGAGGTTGGCACTACTGATCAGTCAGGCAATACGGCATTAATGTATGCCGCCCGGGGTGAGAATAGAGAAGGGGTTGTTATTGCGCTCCTTAAGGTCATGAATCTTGCCCAAGTCAATGCTAGGAATAGTGTGGGTCATACAGCGTTACAGATTGCCTATCGTAGTAACAATAATGGCGTTGCCGAATTGATAGAAAATTATACAAAGAGCCAGGCATCAAGCTCATCATCATCGTCAAGTTCGTCATCGTCTCAACAATTACCGCCACCACCAGCATATAGCTATATCAATCAGCCAAGTTCATCATCATCCAGCTCGTCATCGTTCCAACATTTACCACCACCGCCATCGTATGAGGAAATCAATCCATCCAGCTCGTCATCATCAAGCTCGTCAAGTTCATCATCATCAAGGGAGGCATCGAGCAAAGAAGATATAAGCAATACTATCTTTTATATTCAAAAAGGTGATTACTCAGCTGTAAAAGGGATGCTTGATGCCGGGTTAGTTGTACCAAGTGATATGTCTGCTGGAACGACCACCGGGGGAAAGAGATACAGCCTTAAAGCGATTGCTGCGCATGAAGCAAGAGAGCATGGGCGTCTCAAAAATTATCAGGATATTGCCGAGTTGCTTGGTAATTAAGAATTTGTAAAAAGTAGAAAACACTGTGCTATTCAAGCCCTGCGCTTTTCATGCGCAGGGCTATTTTGTTGTACATGTGATAACAAAATAGCCCATTCGTTATTACGCAAAAACATGGTATTATAAAGGGGTATTGCAAATAAAATGGTTCATTCCCCTTATTAACGGCAGCGTATTATGAAAATAGCGGTTCTTGCCTCTGGTGGCGTTGATAGCTCAGTTGCCCTACGACTTTTAAAAGATCAGGGCCATGAAGTAGAGGCATTTTATCTTAAAATTTGGCTTGAAGATGAACTTTCCTACTTGGGCAATTGTCCATGGGAAGAGGATTTGTATTTTGTGGAGCAGATTTGTACTCAGCTAGACGTTCCGCTGCACGTGATACCGCTGCAAAAAGAGTACTGGAGCCAGGTGGTGTCCTACACCATAGCCGAAGTGCAGGCTGGCAGAACACCAAGCCCAGACCTGTTATGCAACCAGCGCATTAAATTTGGTGCTTTTTTGTCAGCAATCGATGACTCCTTTGATGCAATAGCCACCGGGCATTATGCGCAGATAGAAAAAACAGGCTCAATGACCGTGCTTAAAAAGGCTGTCGATCCGGTTAAAGATCAAACCTATTTCCTTGCCTACCTCAGCCAACAGCAGCTTTCACGCCTCATGTTCCCTATTGGCAATCTGCACAAGCATCAAGTACGTGCCCTTGCGCAAGAGTTTAACCTGCCAAACCAGGCACGGCGGGACAGCCAGGGCATCTGCTTTTTGGGCAAAATTAAATTTAGTGATTTTGTGCGGCATCACCTTGGCGATAGGCCTGGCGACCTGATCGAGCATGAGAGTGGACTGATTGTTGGGCAGCACCAAGGTTTTTGGTATTATACCATTGGACAACGCAAAGGGATCGGACTTTCAGGTGGACCGTGGTTTGTGGTAAAAAAGGACATTGTTAAAAATATCGTGTATATTTCTCGTTCGTATTATAGTGATGAGAAGATTCGTAATGCCTTTATTGTAGATAGCCTTAATTGGATTGCGCTCTCAGTGCCACAATCAACCGCCTTGCAGGTTAAAGTGCGCCATGGTGAGGCTTCATATCAATGTAGCTTGGAATATTTGCCTGATGGCAAGGCGCTAGTGACGATTGAAGGCAATGATCAGGGCCTTGCAGAAGGACAATTTGCTGTTTTTTATGATGGTGATAGTTGTGTAGGATGTGCTACTATAGCGGCGAATTGTATTGTCCCCTGCGAAAATGCAAGACTGTTTACTATTTCTAATAAATAAAAAATCGTTATTGACTATTTGAAATAAATAGGTTACGCTGAAAGCTGAAAGGTGGACCGTATGGTTCTCAGGAAAAATATTACGTAACGTTTTCATTATAACGAGGAGTTAATCATGTCAAAGGTAAAGCAAGTACTCATAGCTGCTATTTGCAACGTGTTTTTTAGTGATTTTACTATGGTGCATGGCATGAATGAGCAACGGGAAGCCGGTTCATCGTCATCGAGCTCATCAGCCAATGATGATGGCAGCATCAGTTTGACCGATTTTGCGAGGATTAAAACCTATTGCCTAATTTTGGCAGAATATGCTAAACAGTATATTGAAAAAGAAAATATCGACGAGCTAAAAAAACTGTTTAATGCAAATCATGGTTTAATTCAAAAAATGAGTAGAACAAGCAACAACTCCACGCTTTTAGAAGGCGCTATAGATCATGCAAGAAATAAACCTGCGGGTTCAAAAGCCAATCGTATTGTGACGTATCTTGAACAGGTGCCTTTTTTTACCACGCGAGGCACCGCACCATCAGTCTATGTGGCTAGAATGGACGAGTATTTGGGGCGTGAGGTGAATGATGCCATAATCTATATTGAAGACGCTGATACTAACTCACTAAGCTCACTAAAAGATCTGATTAATAGAAATAAGGGCTTGATTACACCAAGTTCTAAATCAACTCACCAGCATACACTTCTTAACATTGCTAAGAAGTGGCAACGAGAAAATCCAGATGATTCGGTTCGCAAAGAAATTGTAACATATCTTGAATCTCTTCCAAGTAATTAAGAGTGGTGCCACTCTGTCGCTCATAGATGGCATTATATTTTACGGCTTACGCTGCCCATAAAATGAAATTCAAGCTCTGCGCATAGAAAAGCGCAGAGCTTTTTTTGTTGTACATGTGATAACAAAATAGCCATTCGTTATTGCACAAAAACATGATATTATAAGGGGGTATTTCAAACGACTTGGTCATCCCCTATTGTGGGTATTTTTAATTGGGGAATAAAAAAAGTGAAGCAAATACAGCCACATCGCCACAACGGGCGTTTTTATAACGATGCGCATGATTCAATTATAGCGCGTCTTAAAAATGTACCCCGTGTTTTATGGAGTGTTATCAAACAAGGCCTAAAGGGTCACCGACGTAACAAAGTGCTTCTTGGTGATCATCGCATCGAAGCGTGGATTGATCAATCGTTGCCATTGGCTGCGAGCCAGGACCTTGTGGTTACCTGGATTGGGCATGCCGCCTTTTTGATGCAAATAGATGGATTTAACATAGTAACTGACCCTGTTTTTAGCGACATTTCCTATTTTGTTAAGCGCCTTATTAAATCGCCTATTCAGCCGCACCATCTGCCACCTATTGATGTTATCGTTATTTCACATAATCATGCCGATCACACTGACAAAGCAAGTTTACGGGCGTTAGTGCCACATCAGCCACGTGTCTTTGTGCCGATGGGCAACAAGGCATGGTTTGAGAAATTAGGATTTTTGCATGTCACTGAAATGATGTGGGGCGATAAAGCCGCCGTAACGAAGGTCGACAAAGAACTTACGATAACCTTTTTGCCGGCATCACATTGGACCGGAAGAGGGCTGTTTGATATTAATACAACACTCTGGGGCAGCTGGATGCTGTCAACAACCCATGACAATGTTTATTTTGCCGGCGACACTGCTTATGACAAGCACTTTGCTCATATTGCCACACTCTTTCCGTCTATCACTTTAGCGCTTATGCCTATTGGTCCTAATGAGCCGCGCACCCTTTTATACGATGCACATATCAGCGCTCAAGAGGCGGTTAAGGCATTCTTGACATTGGGTGCCCGCCACTTTATTCCCATGCACTGGGGAACGTTTATGTTCGGCTTAGAGGGTTTTCATGGTCCGCTTCAACGTTTAAAGGAGAGCTGGAAGCTTGAGGGTGAACGTATGGACGATAAGGTTATGCATGTGGTGAAATTTGGTGAACAGCGGCGGATTGTCGGGGACGCACCGGTGGAACTCAGCCATGAGCAGCAGGGACATACATCGCTATGATCATCATACTCCCCCTCCTCTTCCTTGACTTCATCTCCTATGCCATATTCCACCAGGCGATCATCTTTAGTCTTTTGGATTACATCATTGCAAAAGCAATTTTGAGCGATACTGCAATGAATGGCACTTTGTATGCGGCATTAATGGCATTTTTACTCTTTGATTTTGTGCTCTATGAGCGCTTTGGCCTAGGCCTTTTGCTTATCGCCCCCCTCCTTATTATCATAGTCAAGTGCAAGCGCACCTTACTGCATGCATCGCCAATATTGCTTATTTTTTGCTTGGCAGGCTATTTTTTAGCAGAAAATCTGGTAATCTATCCAAATGTTTTACATCTGCAGTCAAATATCCTAATGACAGCTTTGAAATTTTTTGTTAATCTAGGACTGGGATATACGATGCTTTTGAGGATGCAGGGCAATCGCTCTTTGGCCATTACGGCCAGGGGGAGGAAAGTCTGGACTCCTAACAGGATGGATGCCTCACGAGGTGCATGAAACTGCCTCGGCAGCAAATGTACACAAGTAAGGGAGGCCTACGGGCCTACGGAAAGTGCCACAGAAAAGAAACCGCCAGGCTGTCAATTTACGGCATGGCAAGGGTGAAAACGTGTGGTAAGAGCGCACGCACTAGTGCAGCAATGCATTTTTAGGGTAAACCCCATCCGGAGCAAGACAAAATAGGCACATCAAGTCTCCTGTTCTTTATGATGTGCGGGTATGTCGCATAGATAAATGGTTGCCGTTTCTAGGCACGAGAGGGCCTAGGGATACAGAATCCAGCTTATATGCATCCTCACAAGCTCGTTTTTATGATCATAGATCCCTTCTAAAATTGTGTTAATATTGAAAAATGACGCTCGTGGTGAGCCTGTCGAACCATTTGAGCGTACGGCGCTCCTATCCTTCGACAAGCTCAGGACGAGCGCCTTTTTAGTTAACCTTGAGCTTCAAAACGAGCCTAATTGTGATTCAAAAAATATCCAGTTCACGCCTTGGCTACTTCCTCTGGCTGCTGCCATTTGTCGGCTTTGCTAGCGGCTATGTGCTGGCTACCTATCTGTTGCACAAAACTGACCTAGAAACGCCCAGCGTTATTGGCAAATCGCTTTCTGTGTGCGCTCAAATTTTGTCGCAGCACCGCCTTGGCCTCCGGCTGCTGGAACAACGGGAAGATGCATTATTGCCAGAGAGCACGGTGATTGACCAAATTCCTCACCCTACCCAGCGGATCAGACCAAATCAAAACGTTTTTATTACGATATCGACCAAGCAAAAACCGATCATTATGCCCGATCTTTGGACTAAGCGAGCGAAAGAGGCTACTGATGAGCTAGCCAAGATGGGGCTGCAGGTGCAACCGGTCTACATTAATGCGCCGTATCCAAAAGGGCTGTGCATTGCCCAGCACCCTAGCCTCGGCCACGAGCTTGGCGATAAAAATGTGTTGATCTACCTATCACAGGGCAATAAGACTTTGTTTATTATGCCCGATTGCAAAAACCGTTACATTAAGGATATTGAAGATTTGCTTTATCGTTATGATGTACGGGCAGAGATTATACACAGTCAACCCCTGCCCGAAAAGCATTCATGCGATCAATGCAAAATTATTAACCAGCACCCCGCTGCCGGTGCCATCGTAGATCTTTCCAAGACCTTGCATGTGCAGCTGGAAGTTTAACAAAAATAATAATAGAACCTATAACGACCCATTGACCCCAAGTTTATTCCAATCAGCATCAAAAATAGCCATACCCTTTTCAGTCAACGGGTGATTAATCGCCTGCTCAAAGACGGCCGGCGGCACTGTTACAGCGTCAACACCAAGCTGTGCAATCTTCTGCCACTGAAGTGGTGAGCGTACTGACGCAGCCAAGATCTCGGCATCAAAGTCATACAGATTTTTAATATTTACCGTCTCTTCAAGCAGTGTAAAGCCATCAACACCAATGTCATCCCAGCGGCCGACAAAGGGAGATATTAACATGACGCCAAGCTTAGCAACCATAAGTGCCTGCAGCGGGGTAAACACGAGGGTAACGTTAATGCTTACCCCCTCTTGGACAAGTTTGTGGATAACGGGAAAATACTGTGAGGCACAGGGAATTTTTACAACAACTTGCTCACCAAAGGTGGTGATATGCTTAGCTTGGGCATAAACGGCCTCCGGTGTTTTTTCTACCACTTCAACACTTATTGGGCCCGGCACCATGGCACAAATATCACTAATCACCTGTTTAACATCACTGCCCTCTTTGCTCAAATGGGAGGGGTTGGTGGTGATCCCGTCGATAAGCCCGGTTGGTAACCATTTTTTAATGAGTTCGCGATTAGCAGTATCTAAAAAAATTTTCATAATGACCCTATTCTGTATGCGCTCATATCCTTCGACAAGCTCCCAGCCTTCGCACAAGGCTACGGCGGGCACGGCAGGACGAGCGCCCCTTTAATCTTTGATAACAAAACTTATGAGCCTGTCAGGCACAAAAACGACTTTAACAACCGTTTTGCCCTCGAGCCACTTGCTAAATATGGCCTCTCGTGCCATCGGTTCTATCGTTGCCTGGTCGTGGCCATGCGGCACGGTAAGCGTTTCTCGCAATTTACCATTCACTTGAATAGCAATGGTAACCGCATCTTTTTGTGCAAGCGCTGGATCATAGGCCGGCCACTTGCTGTGCTCTAACTGCTTACCAAGCAATTTCTCCAGCAGTTCACTTGCGCAGTGCGGAACCATCACCGACAATGCGGTTAAGAATTGCTCAAGCAGTGCATGATCAAGCGATAGCTTTTCGCGCTCAACATCATTGAGATATTCCATGACTGCAGAGACTGCGGTATTCACTTTAAAATCGTTTAATCGATCCTGATACATCTTTAAGAAACGATGAAAGCGTCGCACCGATGGCTGGTCAGCATGCGCACCGACAGGCAGAATCGCCGGTGAGGTGGTCAAGAAATCCCATAGACGATTTAAAAAGTTACGCACCCCTTTAATAGAATCGGTCTGCCACTCAGTATCAAGTTCTGGCGGCCCCATAAAGAGCATATACATACGCAACGTATCGGAACCTAGCTCTTTAACGATATCATCTGGGTTAACAACGTTACCCTTTGATTTAGACATCTTTTCTATGCGCCCAGTGATAGGCGATTTCATGCACACCATGCCCTGATTAAATAGATGGGCAAATGGCTCATTAAAGGGTACGTGCCCTAAATCATATAACACTTTTACATAAAAACGTGCGTATAAAAGGTGCAAGATAGCATGTTCGATGCCGCCAACGTACAGATCGACTGGCATCCAATACTTCATATCAGCCTGATCAAACGGCTTATCTTTTAACGCTGGATTTGGATAGCGCAAGAAGTACCAACAAGAACCGGCCCACTGCGGCATTGTATTGGTCTCACGCTTTGCAGGACCTTTGCATTGTGGACACGTTGTAGTGACCCAGGATGGAATGCCGGCAAGTGGCGACTCACCGGTACCGGTTGGTTGATACGACTCAACATGCGGAAGCAGGATGGGAAGGTCTTGCTCAGGCACGGGGACAATACCACATGTACTGCAATGTACAAGCGGTATAGGCTCGCCCCAATAGCGTTGGCGTGAAAAGATCCAGTCACGCAATTTGTACGTTGTATGGGCTTTTGCTAGGCCTTTGCTTTCAAGGGCAGCAATAGCAGCTTTAACGCCTTCTTTTTTTGCATCAAGCCCATCAAGCTGGTCAGAATTTATAAGCGTGCCATCGCCTTCATATCCTTTAAGAGCGCTGCCATCAGCTGCTATATAGTCTTGAGCATTGGCGCAGGGTTTGACGACAGGAATGATGGGAATGTTGTAGTTACGAGCAAAATCAAAATCACGCTCACAATTGCCAGGCACGCCCATCACAGCTCCTGTGCCATAATGCTTAAGTACATAGTCAGCCAGGTATATGGGAATTTTTTTACCATTAATTGGATTAATTGCGTAGTTACCGGTAAATACGCCGGTCTTTTCTTTTGCATCAACCAGGCGATCACGCTCCATCATGTGTGCACAGGCCTGCTGGTAAGCCTTTGCTTGCTCGGTATATTGCGCGGCAATCAATGATGATGCCAGGTCGTGGTCAGGTGCAATAACCAAGAAGGTTGCGCCATAAATGGTATCTGGCCTGGTGGTAAAAACGGTGAGCGTTGTGCCATTTTCGCTAACAAAATCAATGTACGCTCCCTGGCTTTTACCGATCCAATTTTCTTGCATAAGTTTTACTTTTTCTGGCCACTGCAAAGTGGTAAGACCATCCAAAAGCTTTTCTGCATAACTTGTAATACGCAAGACCCATTGGCGAATATTTTTCTGTTCCACCGGAGAGCCGCAGCGTTCACAACCACCATTGACCACTTCCTCATTGGCAAGACCGGTTAAGCATTTAGTACACCAATTAATGGGCATATTTGCTTCATAGGCAAGACCGGCCTTATACATTTGCAAAAAGATCCACTGGGTCCATTTATAATAGTCAGGATCGGTTGTATTAACCTCTTTGTCCCAATCATATATGGCGCCAATCTGGGCAAGCTGCGTTTTGAAGGTGTTAATATTGCTGCGCGTGCCAACATCAGGGTGAATTCCCTTCTTGATTGCATCATTTTCAGCTGGCAAGCCAAAGGCATCCCATCCCATGGGGTGCAGTACATTATAGCCTTGGAGCCATTTCATGCGTGCATATACGTCAGAGAGGACGTATCCCTTCCAGTGGCCGACATGAAGTCCTGAACCGGATGGATAGGGAAACATATCGAGACAATAAAATTTTTTATCAGCATACCCCTTTTTTGTTTTAAAATAGGAATTTTTCTTCCACGATGCCTGCCATTTCTCTTCGACAGCTTTAAAATCATACGGCATAACAAAATTCCTTCTAGCGCCAGATTTATATCAAACTCCCGCTAAGTCTAACATAATCCCTAAAAATCAAAATGCATCCGTACACAAACCCCTCATAGGCCATTAGCAAAATACCCCATCCCCACTTACCATAATTTACAGTTAATAAATTATATTGACTTGCCATCCTGCCTTTTTGTAGCATGGTAGTAACATATTAATTCATTGGATCAGTAAATTCTAACAATGTAAGGGGATAACCATGAACAGGGTTCATACTAGTCTTTTTTTTCTCAACACTCATAAAAATTTACTATTGGCAATTTCATTAGTGTCGATAGTGTCCACCAATCCGTTGGTGGCAAAGTCAATCACCCCTCATGCGCAGGTTGCCGCACAGACCGAATGGACCGTCCTTGTTTACGTCCAAGCAAATAATAATTTAAGCTCTTTTGCCCATAAAAACTTTAATGATATGGCAATGATCGGGTCCAATGAGAACGTTTCTATGTTGGTGCAATGGTACCAACCAGGCCAGCACGGGGTGTGGCGCTATAAGATCCAAAAAGGCAAAATGGTCCTGGATGAGTGCCACGCAATAGAAACTGACGGCAATTCCAGCAAAGATTTAAGTGATGCTATGCGCTGGGCGGTCACTAAGTACCCAGCAAAAAAATATTCTCTTGTCCTTTGGAACCACGGTATTGGTATCGTTGATCCAGTCTGGGGAAAGCAACGTTTTTGGAACAGTAAATTTGATCCTGCAATGATTGCAAGCAATCCTCGCATGCACATAGAGGGCATCACGCATACAACAGCAAACCACCTGCTTGCCGACAATAGCGGTGAAAGCGCATTCACTCACCGCGGCATCTTATTTAATGAACATGCAAAAACGTATATGAATAACGCCAGCCTGGTACATGCACTTCATGATATTAAAACAAATGTTTTAAAAAATAAAAAACTTGATCTATTTGGTATGGATGCTTGCCTTATGTCCATGGTTGAAATCGGCTACTTAGCACACAAATATGCCCACATCATGGTCAGCTCACAAGACGTAGAGCTGGCGCACGGCTGGGATTATTTGGCCATAACGCAAAGGCTGGCAGAGAAAAATATCTCTGCAGAACAGATGGCCCAAAGCATTGTCGGATCTTATGAAAAATACTACAAAGATAAGATTCACTTTTATACACAATCTGCCGTCAAGCTCGATCTAATGCCAAGCCTTAAAGAGAGTATTAATGCCGTGGTCCTGGCCTTCCGCGCTTGCCAATTAACTAACAAGGATGCATTGGTTCAGGCCGCACGTAAAGCCAGAAGGGGCAGCCTACAATTTAGCTCGCCAAACTACATTGACCTGCACTCCTTTTATCATGAGTTGAACAAGGAAGTGCATACTATTAACTGTCCAAGGGTTCGTTCATCGCAAGCGCTGAGTATTTTAAAGGTTGCTCTGGGTGCAAGCATGCAACAACTTGAAGATTGTGTGCTCATTAATACGGTGGGCAAAAATGTTGCACGGGCAAAAGGATTATCAATCTACTTCCCACACGGCGGTATTGATGCTTCGTATCCAAAAAATGAATTCGCGAAAGAATGTTTGTGGTATGAGTTTATTAAGGAATTGTGCGCCGCATAAGCAAAAAAAAGAGGCGCCCGGAACGGGCACCTCTGACTCTGGAGTATGAAGAAATTTAGAAGCGGACGTCAAGTCCAAGTTGAGCGTCACTATCAGCCATAATATTTTGACCAGCAAACGTTATAGCAGCGCCTGCATAAAGATCAACATATTGGCTCAGACGATAATGTGTTTCTGCTCGAGCTCTATGCGCGATAGATTCGGTATGCTGGGCAGCAACACGACCATCAAGATCAATCAGATTTGGTTGCAGCACGCCATTGCTGTCGTACTGTCCACCAAGCCATGATTGTAGTTGTTTTTCCTTGAAGCATACACTGTCTCTGGTCTTGTAGTAGAACTCATAGCCTACCATTGAGCGCAACCTGTCATCACTTGGATGAACAAAGTTGAAGTCAACGTGACCTCTGAAATAGCCCCAATTTACTGTAGCACACGTCACAGGACCGATGTTCTTAATGCACATCCCTGCAAAGGTAGCTGCACGTTGCTCTGTTGCATTAAGCACAAAGTTGTAGCTAGCATCGATATTGATGTTCAACCAAGAACAGGTATCAAAATCCAAGAACGCTGCAAGCTTGATTTCAACGTGACCATCGTTACCAAGGACTGGCGTGTATGGATTCCAAACCGGTACATCAGGGTTCTTATGCGTATGGTATGCTCTATGACGTTGACCGGATGGGGCACGAATACCAAATGACGCTCCACCAATTAAAAAGTCATTGATTTGATGTTCATAGAATAAATCTATGTCGATATCACCAAGACCATCAACAGTGTCACTATTAAACACAAAGCCTTGACGCTCCATGAAATCAAGTGGATGCTCTTGATATCTAGCCAACAATGCTTCAATGTTGCGTGCTATGTTGCCACCGTTACCAGGAACACCATTTGATTCACGAGCAAAGCGTTCAGGATCTGCAGAGTTAGCAGCTCTTCTGAATGTTAACCATTGCTCCCCAGCTTGCTCTCCAGCGCAGGCATTAAAGTTGCCACTACCGCTTGAATCGATAAGACCACTGTAATCAGTGCTGCTATCAAAAACGCCGATATCAGCGACATTGCCAAGGGTTGCGTTGATTTGTTGGATGTCACTAACTGCAACAGCAGCTGCATTTGCATCGGTTGCATTTGCAGGCATCCATGCATTAAAGCCGGTATGCTCAAGCGTTGAGGCATCAGCAGATTGTGTTAGCCCAACCGTAGCTCTGTTTTTTTGGTCTGCTGCAACAGCAACATCGTTACCAAAGAGGTAAAATGATCCATTACCTGGTTGTACTGCAGACTGGTTAGAACCATCATTTAAGGCTTGTACAAAGTCTAAACGATATGCTCGTACTTCAACATCAACCTGCGGACCAACTGAGGCGCGGTCGCCACGGTCAGACGCTGCGTTGATTTCGTCTGCAATGGAATTAATCGCAGTAGCCATAACTAAGGATGTCGACTCGCTAGCAGTCAAGCCACCAGCAACAACCTGAGATGCGGTAAAGTCACCGGTATTAACGGCGGCTGCCCCTAACGTATCAGCTTCCAAAGCTAGAAGTGATGCAGCTGTAAAATTACCACCGGCAGAAATGACGGAGGCAACAGCATTGTTTGAATCGTCTAAAGACTGAGGATCGTTAATAGGTGCAGCGGTTCTGATTGCGGCCGGATCGGTAGGATTTTGATAACCGGTAACACGATAGGCGCCTGCAGGTCCCTTTGGTGCAACGCTATTAACAGCAGCAATAACGGCATTAATAGCCGCTGCTGACCCATCAAAACTAGCACCATTTGTTGCCGCAGCAGCATCAGCAGCACCCTGACCAACATTGTTGACTGGGCTGTTTCTGTTGATGCGAACCACACTGGTTGCAACAAAGTCATTGGTTAAGTCTTCGTTAACATCGGTGAAATCTTCGCGTTCAATCTCAATACGTCTGAACGGAATATTTGCACGTACGCCAACAAATCCTTTGCCGTTGCAGACTGCATAGTCGAAACGACCACCAAGGTTCATGCCCCATTCGGTATAATTGGCACGAGGTGAAAGACGCATAAGTCTTAGATAAGGACTATATTCTTGCGCATTAAAGGGGACTTGTCCGTTAGGAAAAATCTCATTTAAGCTGAAATTAGCCTTATTAAAAAATAGTGCGGTTAATGGTTTTTTATCCATACCATGATGTAAAAATGCACTGTCTGCAGACTTAGCATGCGCAGATGACCAAAGATTGAGATTCCATGAATCATCGTGCAACCGATCAAAGCTGTAGCGAATTGGCCCCATGTTACTAATCCACTGGGTACGCCATTCGGTAGCAAACGCAGAACTTGTCACCAAGAGCGCTGCCCCTAATAAGCTAAGCTTGTTAAAGCTCTTATTCATAATAAACTTCCTCATTTAAAGATAACGTTCATTATCATGGGAGGGGGGAAATCCCCCTCCCCGACCTTTTTATGATTAGTCAATAACAACGTAACCGATCAAATTGCCTGTCTGATCTGCCGTAGCACCAAGGGCACCAATGGAAACCGCAGAAATAATCGAACCGCCAGCAATATTTGCAGGAGGATTTTGAGTACGATTGATCTGAGCACCCATAGGAATAGTTGCATACTTGGTACCTTGAGACTGAACAAACACACCAGCTGTGCCAAGCGTTGTTCCGCTGATAACCGTCTTCTTGGATCGTTGTGTTTCAAATACCTTGCTGCCCAAGAGGTTGAACGCGGCTTTGAATGCATTGGCACCATTAAACGTAAATGCCTTACCGTTGCCACCAAAGTTGGTAACGTCAGTTGCAAAGTCACGACTACGATCAATAACTAACGGACCGGAAGCGAGCACTGAGTACGCTTCACCATTAAGCATTGGTCCAGCATAATCCCAAACGTTAACGGTAATTGGAGCATCCATTGTGGCTGTACCAGGTACACACATAAGGTTACCACCACCGCGTAGTGCAGCATAACCTACACCATCAAGTGCAATTTCATAGCTTCCAGCAGGACCAATCGCCATTACTGACGCTTGTTCGCTTGAACCATCAGCAATGTTGCTGTCTTGGAATTCACCATGTGATAGCTTAATAGTTATGCTACTAACGTTATTCAACGCTTGTACTTGCCATGCGCCTGAAGTATCTGGTGTTTGTGATGGTCTGAATTCTGGCACAATAACGCGATCAGACAATCGGCTGAGTGTCAGAACTTGGCCATTAACAATCACAGGATTGTTTTCACGGGATGCACCACCTCTAGCTGGATTACCGTTTGGCAACAAGCCTTTGTTAATGATACCGGCACCAAGACCAAAGAACGCACCGCGGTTCATCTTGAAGGTCGCTTGCGTACCATCCAACACGAGGCTGAAGTTAATCGTATTGGTTGCAGCTTCGCCTTCACCAAGACTAGTAGCAATTGGATCACCAACTTCAAAGCTACCACCACGTTGATTACCATCACCAAGAACAAAGCCTGCTTGATCTTGAATACTGATCACACAGTCTGTTGTTTGGCTGTACGGATCCGTTTGTACCGCAACAAAGACGTTGTTATCAACGCGCATTTGTGCTGTTTTATTCAATTGGATTGTACCTTGACCAACAATCTTGATGCGTGCATTTTGGATTGGGTCTCTATTTGAGCTAAATGGTGCAAATTGTGATGGAGGCACAGTGCCTTCAAAGATCAATTGTGCATTGTCGGTAAACTCAAGAATCAAGCCTGCGCCAGTTGGTGTATAAGGCAGACGCAGTGTTGCACCTGGTTCAAATACCAACTTAACGTTACCCGAGAAGCGGATAATTTGTTGATACTTAGCCTGACCAAATCCACTCAAATCAAGTTCCTGGCCAGCTGGCACACGAACCTCATAAGGCTCGATAGAGAAGAAGGTTAAGGCATTGACCTGATTTGCACTAAAGTCTTGCGTTGGCAGAATTGCTTGGCGATCGTTAACCAGGAGGTTAGCGTTCAGGTCTACAACACCATCACCCAATGGGGCAACTGTGATGTAATCCTTACCAAGTACGTTCCATGCATCCACTGAGAGTGAATTCCATGCTCTGCTACCAAGGCCGATGCGACCACCATGCTCAACAAACAGGATTGCGTGCGCGCCTTCACCAATGAAATCGGTGATTTGATTATTAGTCGTTTGTTGTGAAACAAATTCACGAACACGGCCAACGCTCAAGCCGGTTGCATCACCAGAAACATCAAGCATAAATGGATCGGACATCGTAGCACCAGAAACACGCATCTGTCTGATGTCATCATCAGCACCGATAAGAAGAATATCGGTTGGGCGAGTGACTGGTGTGTCATTGCTTTCAATAGAACGAAGCAACCATTCCATCGCTGGCGATAGTTTAAATGGCTTTCTGCTCTTTGAAGGCAAGTTATTGGTACCAGAAATAACTGGAACTGTTGGCACTTCTGGCGCTTCACGGTCAAACCAGCCAATTAATACTTCACCGGCACCAGATCTGTCAGCAACGGTGCTTACCGCTGTGTTCATGCCTGGATTTGGATTGAGTACAGGATCGTCATGATGAGGATCATTCAAGAAGCTCATACGAACAAAACCGTCAGTCTGGGTACGACGAGCGTTAAACATAGCCTGTGTCAAGTTGTGCGCTTGTACTGCAAAGCCACTTTCAAAGACCGTTTGATCTTGAGGCATATCAATAATACCGCTCAACATAACTTCAGGTGTTACGCTACCTTTTTCATAGTCATTCCATAGACGCTTAGCGATAATGGTGTTCACCACAGCGCGAGCTGAGATCACTGGAGCGCCTGCAAGAAGATCGCCAGCAGGAACTATGGCACGAATATTCTTGTCATTCGTTACCTGGATCTTGCCACCATGATTAACATAGACCGCTCCGCTTTCATTGTTTTTAATGACAGGAATGAGTCTTTGCTCACCGGCGCTATCAAATGAACCAAAGCACATAACGTTACCATCAACCGATAAGATTGCTGGTGGAACGGTTAATGCATCGAGCGAAAATGGCATTGAACCAAAGAACGCTGGATTTGCTACAATTGGCTCTCCTACGTATGGATAGGAGAAAGGGAAGATGGCAGCATCACCAAATGGTGCTAGCTTTCCAGCCTTAGCATCGTTCTTAAGAACGGTGCCACCAGCACGCTCAGCAGGATCAAGGCTAGCAGGATCGACATCACCAGCTCCCCAACCAATATTCATATTACATTCTGCACTAATAACAAAACCGGCAGGATTTGTTACTGTATCAGGTTGTGAGAACAGGAAGAGGTGATGCGCACGCTGTCTATTTGCAGCAGCAGGGTTCACGTCAACAATAGCTTGTACAGCAGGTGTGAATTGATCGCCATTTTGTAATGAAAGCTTGACGGTTGATGTTGCTTGCCCCTCTGACGCACTTGGCACAGGGTTGCGTCTGAACACATTTACGTAGCAGCTCTCAGTAACCTCATTTGGATTACCATCGCTCATCAAGTTTTGTGATGTGCCGCAGAGTAAAATACGTCCATAGCCTGTTTCTACAGAATCAAGTGGAATACCATGATCAAAGAATCTGATCACTGACTCATTGCTGCTAGCAACGCCACCGGTTGAAGGCACAGTCCTGTCAAATGGATCGTCTTTAACAACAAGACGCATGCCCGACAATGCCGCAGATTCTTGAATCGCGAACTCAGAATTATACAGTTGTATTTCTGGGAAGCGGTATCTGTCTGGATCTGCTTCTACGTTTTCAGCCGTACTAGCTGGCCATTCTGTATTAGCAAAGAACATTACTTCGCCACCAGTATACGCCGGCGCACTGTTCAAGTTTGTATTAGCAGGGTTGCTTGGTGTTTTTGTCACCAACTTGGTTGCATCAGCGTGTACGAGCGTAGAATTAAAGAAGTCAACATTACGGTTGAGGTACATGGCTGGTGAGTTGTAGCGCGTGTACAGCGTTTTTGACGTGCCATCTTTAAACAATAATGGACGTGTTAATTCGCTATCGTCTTGGTAGATCTCTTGACCCTTATAGTTCAATAAGAGACAGGCCATCGTTACAACACCAGCATTTTCTACCAAGCCACTATTAGGCCCTGCATATCTACGACCGGCACCATTTGCATTTTTTGTGGTAAGGTTTGAAATCGATTCAACAGTGCCATAGCCTTCAGCATCAAATACATGCATACCTTCAACATTATCGGCTGCTACATCTTCGTTGCCTGTTAGGACTTGTCCGTTGTAGGTAGCTTCATGATCAAGCGCAAGCAATTGTGTATAATCCAATGTTGGTTCATCGAATGGATCGATGCCAACACCCCAAATATTGCAAATATAGCCAGTCGCGCTTGATGCTGACTCTTTAAGATAGAGCGTTGCATCACCACGAAGCTGGATCGTACCCTTTACAATCTCATTACCAACGTATGGATCAGCTGCTTGAAATGCGCTAATACCTGGCAATGCTGGCTCACCAACAAGCACATATGGATTACCGCTAACAAACAATGCTACATCCAAACCATCAATAAGGAAGGCGCTTGGATTACGTTGTTTGATAACTGATGCTTCAAAGTCATGAGCTGCCAACAGATCAACTTGGTTAACTGAACCTGCAGCATAATCCATGAAGGTATTATGGTACATGTCAAGCAGACCGTTTACACCAAGGACAAAGCCTAAGCGTACGTTTCTGAACTCGTTGGCTGGATTTGAGTAAGCAAATTCATTACCCTCAAAACCGGTTATGCCTTTGGTATACAGATCCCAGTATGGGTCGGATGCAAGTTTGCCATGGCTTTGTACGTCATTAATGACGAGCAAGCCACGGCGCGTATTCTTGGTCGTAAGGTAAGGCAGCGTTGCCTTTGCATATGCCTGATTATCAACAACACGCATGATTGCCTCAATACCTGCAGGTACGTCGAACTCATAGCCAGGATTTGATACTGGAAATTCGCCCGTTACCTTAGCACCACTAATCGTCTCTGCATCAAAGTCAGGTACATAGTGACCGGCAATAACAACAGCACCATCATTAAATGGATACTTCTCGTCTATACTACGACACATAGCCTCTGTTTCTGCTGTTGCACCTTTGATATGATAGGCGCCTCTGATGATCAGCACCAAGCGACCGATGTTGCCTGGGTTACTGATATCAAATGCAGCAGCGCCATAGCCACCAGATGCTCCAGGTTCAACAAGACCAGTCAGGTTATTAGAAAGGTAGGTAAATACTGAGTTGTAACCAACACCGACAACGATGTCTTTGTCAAGAACCGTGGCGCCCGTACCAGTAAGGTTACGTTGGAATACAACTTTGTTTTTACCCGCATTAATATCGGCTTTTGTTTGTTGCATGGTCACAAACACTTTACAACCACCGGCATCAGTTGATGGCAGTGAAGTAAGTGTAAATAGTCCAGTAGCTGGATCTATCTTTGCAGGGGCCGTTTTGTCTATTTGGCCGGTAAACACAATTGACGTGTCACCATCGGCATTAAAGATAACCTGGCCTTGACCTGCAAAGGTTACGAGCAGATCTCTAAAGCCGTTAAGCTCGCCGCCATTACCAACCGTTTTACCAGTAAACTCTACCGAGTTGGTACCGTTAATGGTAATCGTTTTGCCTGCAGCTGTATTGAAATACAGTTGCGCAATGTTGGATTCTGGCAGTCCGCCAGCAGGCGGGTTAAAATATGGTTCAAAGACGATTTTAGCCGAAGGAGTTATTGCTGATTTCTTAAGATTAATGGTTACGTTTCGGGTAATTGCCTCGATCGCAACATTATCATTAATTTTAAGCGTACATGGTGTACCACTAGGCTGTTCTGTACCACCTAATGATGGTGCATTTGTATACAACGTTGGATAGACGTTGATAATCGCGCCTTGGATATTTGGATTTGACTCCACATCTGGCTGGTTGAACGTAGGGTTTGGTGAATCATTTTCTGAAATGTAATCATTATTATGATACACGCCGCCGGTCGTAGCGAACCCTTGAGAATCAACGCCATCGCCTACAGGGACCCAATCAAGCGCCTTTACGCGCAGAAAAGGCAAACCTGCCAGCGCAGCACACATAAGTATGCGTCTGAGGTTTTGCTTCATAAGACCTTCTCCTTTTGAAATATTCGTTGAAAAAACGACATCTTAAATCTTAAAACACAATTACACGAAATCTATGCGCTCTCTCACTCCCTCCTTTCAACGATGTTACTTCTTGTTATAGCCTAACAATAGTTTTATACAAAAAAAGTCGATTACGTTATCAGTGTAAAAATAGGACGGCACAGCAACGCTGTACCCAGCCAACAAAATGTTGATTGGTAATCTATGCGTCGCCCTGCAAGGCACGATATCAGTATGCGTTTGATCAAGACCAGAATATGAAAGAAATGATACATCCTACTTCTCCTTTACCATTACCCACTCAGAATAACCATAGCGCCTGGCTATCAAATGTCAAGAACTAGTATCATCTATTTCTCAACTACCTTTACAAAATTTCTTTTCTGATTAGGTTAATAGTATTATTTTTCTAGAGTCTATATCTAGCGCACGACGCCACGCAAAGTAAAGAATTTAAAAAAAAGGAAAGATACATTTTAATGACCAATAAAACTGTACCGGCATTTTCGTTAGCGCGGCACATCAGTCAACACAAGGCTGCACTTGTTGCTACGCTTGAAACGGTCATTGACCAGCAGCAATTTGTCGGCGGTCGGTATGTTGAACAGTTTCAAGCTGCGTTAGCCACCTATCTTGGTGTCTCCTCTGTCATTAGCTGCAACTCGGGAACCGATGCGTTATGGATGGCACTTGCTGCACTGCAGCTGCCACCGCAGGCAATAGTCCTCACCACGCCCTTTTCTTTTATTGCTTCCAGCAGCGAGATTGTTGCGCATCAGGCTCATCCAGTATTTATTGACATCAAGGCAGACACCTTCACTATTGACCCTGACGTGCTAGAACAGTGGCTCATTGACAATGCCGTCATACACAACAAAAAAACGCTCCACAAACAGACAGGCTTTCCTGTTGTTGGCATTGTGACCGTAGATCTTTTTGGCCAGTGCTCTGACTACCTTCGCATCAAAGAAATCGCTGACCAGTGGCATTTGTGGATTGTTGAAGACTGTGCTCAAGCAATTGGTGCAACGCTGGATAACAAAAAGGCTGGAACCTTTGGCACCATTGGCACCTTCTCATTTTATCCAACTAAAAATCTGGGCGCTTTTGGTGATGCCGGCTGCTGTGTTACCGATGATCCAGCTCTTGCAGCCACCTTGTTCAAGCTGCGCAATCATGGCAGACATGGTACATACGCCTATGAGTCATTGGGCATCAACAGCCGCATGGATGGACTGCAGGCGGCAATCCTGTGCCAGCAGTTACCGCT
>JABCZU010000020.1 GCA_013289515.1 Candidatus Babelota bacterium
TTAGCTTTTAACGTATAACATGGCGCACGAGAAAAGGGAAATAGATTTTTTGCTGTTGCGACCTGTCTCTAGAAAAATTAATTCATTGTTTCACTCATCCAATCAGGCGAAATCTGATGAGTCTCTGTCTGGAAATTTATAGCAACAAGGATGACCGGTTTGCCCCGGTCCAAAAACTTTTCATAATACTTTCTATCTTTTATCTGTTGCATAGCCTGCTCACTTGTTTTATCAAGTTTGAGCTCAAATACATAAAATGTATTTTCGGTTTCGATGCTTGCGTCGATATAGCCATCAGGAAACCCGATCATCCCGAGTGCCGAGCTTTGCGAGGTGTATCGAGGGACCGTGATGATATCAAAACCGGCCATTTTGAAGATGATGTAAAAAATACCCTGATAACATTTTTCATGTCTAATGTAGAGGTGATTAGGAATGTGTATTAAAAATTTTTGTATTAGTGCTATACATTCAGGAAGACTGCCTTTATTAAGAGCCTTTTTAAGCAGGGCAACATAGGTTTCAAAGGTTGACCCTGCAACAGCGGTGAGCTCTTCCATGACAAACGTTAGAAATGATTCACGCACTTCTTGGTTTGGGTAGTTGAGGGTGAAGTGCTTAAGTACTGGGTCATAGCTTTTAATGGTAAGATACCCGGCTTGAAAGAGTATAGTTTTAAGGGGAATTTTAAATACTTCGAATTTATCTAATTCGATTTTGTTTGCAATAATATTATCAAATTCTTGAATAGGGTAAGCATTATAGATATACCCAGCGTCAATGAGGTCTTTAAATGTTTGCATACCAATCGGTAATTGTCTCATGACATGTCCCGTTTCCAATCTTGCGTTTCAAACATATTTTATTTTTTTACGATGCTTTAAGACTACCATGCCCAACCATGCGTTGCAATACAATATACGAGGGCTTTTCATTACGGCAAAAATCCTTGACAAAATAGAGGAAACACGTACCTTTTCCTCTTGTGTCGCAGTCAGTAACCACAGACTATGTAGGTTGAGGGAACCCATGAAACTAAACAGAGATTTTTTGTGTAACGCATTGCCAGAGGCAACGTTTCAATTAGGTGATATCACTCTGTCATCAGTGCCATCTAACCAGCATAATAGCCAATGGCAGTCTATTGACCAGGGCTGTGATGTGATGGTTTCTATGGACACGAGGACTACGCAGCCAGGTGACTTTTTTATCGCATTGCGTGGCCCCAACTTTGATGGACATACGTTTCTTCAACATGCACTGGCCAAGGGTGCTTGTGGCGCTCTGGTGAGTAGGCAGTCTATGCACCACGTCACACAATTAACCGCGCAAGAGCGAGCCGGCAAGCTTTTTATTATAGTGCATGAGACGCTTGATGCGTACATTGCACTTGCCAAAGCGTGGCGCAACACACTCACCTGTCCTGTTGTTGGCATCACCGGCTCTGTTGGCAAGACAAGCACCAAAGAGATTGTACGTTGTATTTTGGACGTTGCAGGCGTTGATGCGTACGTCTCGTTTAAAAATTTTAATAATGTTTTTGGCATCTGCTATAACGTTCTACGTATTCCAGCAACTGCAGCGGTTGCCGTTATCGAGGTTGGCATTAACGAAAAAGGGGAGATGATCCAGCTTGCTGACATCCTGCGTCCAACGATTGGCGTTATCACCAACATTGGCCATGCACACATGGAAGGGCTTGGTAATTCACTGCGCGGTGTATCAGCTGAAAAGCGTAATCTGTTTGCGCTCTTTACACCACACAATGTTGGTATTGTTTGTGGTGACCAACCATTACTTGGTGACCTTAATTACGCGCATCCAACTGCTCGCTTTGGTGTAAAAATTAAAAATCATGTGCAGGCTCGAAAAATTCGTACCATCCAGGCGGCTGATGGGTCATTTACAACCACCTTTAGTCTAAAGTGGTATGGCCAAAAAGCTGTCATTAACGTCCATGGCAACCACAAAGGATTTGTACACAATGCCTTGGCTGCAAGCACCGTTGCCTATTTTCTGCACATCCCCTTTGAAAAGGTGATAGAAGGCCTGCAGGTGTACAAAGGTTTTGAGCATCGCTTTGAAATGAAAAAATTAAAAGGTGCTGGCGGGCATTTGCTGAATGATTGTTACAACGCCAATCCAGAAAGCATGAAGGCCGCACTGCTTGCTTTTGCTCAGATGGATTTTGAAGGACAAAAAATTGCTGTGCTGGGCGATATGCTTGAGCTTGGTGATAAGACGGCGTATTGGCACCGCCAAATGGGGCGCGTCATTAGCAAGACTGGCAATGTGCAACGGCTTATCTTGGTAGGAGAGAATGCCAAATTAATAGGTAGTACGGTGCCTGATGAGTTGGCCATATCCTTTGCAAAGGACTGGCAGGAGGCTCATGCCGTACTGACCGGCCTTTTAGCTGCGCGGGAATCATTGGTACTCGTTAAGGCCTCGCACGGTATTCACCTTGACCTTATGGTAAAAGAGGTTGTTGAGTAGTCACGTGAAGACCCCAAACTTTTTTCTGTCGGCTGTTCACTTTATGACCGATTTTTTATGAAAAAATAAAAAGCTTGTTCATCATAAAAAAAAGATATAAGGTTAAAAAAAGTAGAAACAGAAAGGAGTTTTCTCATGAGTGATATTACCTTGCATGCATTGGATAGCGACGAGGGATTATTGGTTGCTAAGCTTCTTAGTCTGCCGCACAGGATCCTATCTAACCATGAAGTTCATGGCCTGGAGCAGCTTGTACTGCATGACCTGGGCCATGGTCACAATTTTAATTTAGGCAAAGCCGGCTATTTTATTGATAACCCAGACTTTGATTGTTTCAAAGGGGTGGCTGGTTATGACGATGGCGAGTGTTCACTGCATCAACAGGACCCGTGGGCAAGCCCTCAGGCGTTTGTTGAGTCTATGAGCAATGCGCCATTTCAGAAAAAAATCGCTGGCCTTGCTCAGCGGAGTGTAGCAGGTCAGCACAAGACTGCCGACGATGCTGGCATTTTTAAAACGCTTGGCGCAACAATTGGCATGAAAGATCCGTCAGTGATTACCTGGAAAATGAAACATGGTAACAATGGCGTTCTGTTGTTTGAAAGCTCACATGCCGGTAGCGCGCGCAAACAAGAGCTTTTGCAACACTTCTTGCCGCTCTTGGGTCTTTGCTAGGTTTATGGTAACGGGATAACTTAATAAGTAATGTGTGGCACATGTAGCTGTAGTGCCAAGCCATTTGGTGGTACGAAAAATCTACATCAAAGAACGAAAATAATGCGCAGCCTTAGCCGGATTTTCAGCCTGTGTGATAGCACCACCAATCATAATGCCTTGTGGCTTGAGTGCTATAATTTTTGTAAAATTTTCTTCGTCAATTTTACCGGTAATAAAAATGGGCAGCTTACTATTATCCCGCACATTATGCCACTCAGCTTCAATTTCAATGCTTTCATCAGCATGTGGCAGACGGTGCAAGAGCAACAGGTGCACTCCAAGCATTTTGGCATCCATTGCCGATTGTCCGGTTGATGGTGCATTAAAAAGATCGAGGGCGACTTTGACGTCAAATGATTTTGCCGTCTCTACCGTCTTTTTGATAGTGCTATGAAAACAGCAGGCAAGGACTGAAACATAATTGGCGCCGGCTTGTGCCATCATGGTAACAGCCTGATCAGCCTTTTCAGAGAGCCGTGATTCTGCAAAGATAGCCTTGTTAGGAAAGGCGGTTTTAAACGCTTTGATAGATTTTACCCCATCCTTTAATAACAGGAGCGATCCAATACCTAAAATATCAGCATACTCTGCCGTCTGTTGGGCAACATTAAGTGCTTGATTAAGATCAGCAAAATTATAGGTAATATGGAGCTGCATTGTCATTTTCCCCTATGCTAAATACGTAAAATACAGTATCTTCTGAAATGTTTTTTAATGGATAGAAGACTGGCACCCAACCACCATACTTAAAATATTGGAGGTCAGCCAAGAGTTTCGTGATAGAGGGATATGTAGTATGTATACAATAGGCATTATCGGCTTTGGTGTTGTTGGCAGATCGATGCTGGCGTTTCTACGTAGTAAGTACTATCAGCAGGACCGCTGCCCAGCGGTCTACGGTGTCCTGCTCGACGAGCATGATCAGCTTGCTGGGCGCATGGCGGTGACGGTATGGGATGCACGGCCATTGACCGGCGATGAACTTTCGTTTATCGCGTCACACAATGCCACGGCCGTTACCAGCGGCGATCTTGCAGCATTTATTCAGCACAGTGACGTTGTGATCACAAGCCCTGGGGTCGATCTTAACGCCTATCAGCAGTACAATGATAAGTTCTTGTGCGAGCTTGATTTTTTTGCGCACTTCTTTAAAAAACCGGTTATTGCGGTGACCGGGTCGCTGGGCAAGACGACGATCACCAAATTGCTTGGCGAGTTGGTGCAGAGCGCGGCTGGACACCAAGCCATAATAGGCGGCAACGTAGGCATTGGCATGCTTGATTTGGTTAAGCAACAAGATGAGTGCGACGTGGCCGTACTGGAGCTATCTAGCTTTCAGCTTGAGCTTAATAAAAAATTTGCGCCTGATATTGCCGTCTGGACCAATTTTTACCCAAATCATCTTGACCGGCATGGTACGCTTGCCCAGTATCTTGAAGCAAAGTATGCCATGATTCGTCATCAACGTGCCGATCAGGTCTGCATTGTTACCAGCGATTTACTCTATGGCCCAATGGGCGATGTGGTACAAGAGCGCTTGCGGGACCATCCGGCCACGCTGTATATCTGTGTTGATAGTCAACAAGCGTTCGACCTTCATAATTTTACCCGCACATCCTACAACCTAGTGTACGTCGAGAACAGCCATGTTGTTATTGCACATGTTAACAACAAGATTGTGCAATATGTTAAACCACTCATTGCTGTTCATTTGCTGCCTGATATTACCTTTATAAAAAATTGGCTGCCAATTATAGCAACATTACACGCTTTGCATGGCGATATGGCCGCGATTGCTGTTGCGCTGCGGCAGCGTACTACCTCCTTGTTGGATGATCACCATGATCGCATTGAACACTGTGGCACGTTTCATCAGGTTGATTTTTATAACGACTCCAAGTCAACGGTCATCCAGGCAACCATGGTAGCTGTACAGAGCCTTGCTGCGCATCAGCGCCCAATCATTGTTATTGTTGGCGGCTTGAGTAAAGGAGTTGATCGGTCACCATTGATGCAGTTTCTTGCCAATAACAGTATGGTTAAGAAGGTTTATTGCTTTGGTAAAGACTGTGACGCCTTTGGTGGCTGTACATTGTTGCCAACACTTGAAGCGGTGATGGCCGATCTTGCTGGTCGCATTCAGCCTGGCGATCAGGTGCTATTTTCGCCCAGCGGCACAAGTTTTGATTTTTTTAAAAACTATCATGAGCGAGGCAATGCCTTTAAAAACTTGGTGCATAAGTGGACTATTGGTCGATAATAACCCTTGTCGATGACTTTTTCTAAGAAAAAAGCCCCTCTGCGCTAACAGAGGGGCTTTTGATTTTGGTAGCGACGCTGAGATTCGAACTCAGGACCTACGGATTATGATTCCGTCGCTCTAACCAACTGAGCTACGTCGCCAAGAATTTAGAATTTCAGTTTTTTAACACCGCACTGATCGGTTAAGAACAGGAAGAGTGCTTTAAGAAAGTACACACCGGTTAGGACGGTAGCGATAATACCTGCCATCAAGGTGACTGCAAAACCTTTGATTGCTGGACCACCAAAGTGGAACAGAACGATACCGGTCAAGAAGGTGGTAATGTTAGAGTCTAAGATCACTGACATGGCACTATCAAAGCCGTCTAGGATTGATTTCCTCAGCGGCACACCCATGGCCAACTCTTCTTTAACGCGTTCGTAAATCAAGATAGAGGCGTCAATTGCCATACCAATGGTCAGTACGATACCAGCAATACCAGGGAGTGTCAAGGTGGCTTTAAAGTACGACAAGAACAGCAAGGTTAAGAAAATGTTACAGATCAGCGTGAGAATAGCAAGAAGCCCTGGGATTTTGTAGTAAATCAGGCTAAAAATAAACAGCAACATCAGAGCCACCGCGCATGACATCATGCCTTTGTTAATTGAATCCTGTCCAAGGGACGCGCCAACACGATTTTCGCGTTCAAGCTTTAACGGTGCCTGCAATGAACCGGAACGAAGCACAACAGCCAAATCAAAGGCCTCTGCCGCCGATCCGATACCGGTGATTGATCCGGAGCCGCCAGGAATAGAGGTATTGATCTTTGGACTGGTAATCATAACGTTGTCGATGATGATACCAAGCTGGCGGCCAATATTGTTCGCAGTGATGTCGGCAAATTCGTGAGCCCCGGCACTGTCCATCTTAAAGGTTACCTGTGGACGGTGAAATTCATCGTGGTCTACTTGAGCGCTCGTTAAATGGTCGCCGGTAAGGTCAGGGTAGGCTGAAACCAAATACCATCTGCCAGCCGTCTCGTCGTCTTCGCCTGAGCCCTTTTTACCGGGAACGATCATCTTGTCGCTTGGCAGTTCGCCATCAAATTCGTCCAAAAGTGCCTCTTTGTTTGATCCACTCTTTTCTACAATCTTAAACTCCAAATGAGCTGTTTTGGTAATCGCAGATTTAACATGCTCAGGATCATCAATCCCAGGCAACTGGATAACAATTTCACGCTCACCGTGTTGTTGTACAACAATACCCTCAACACCATAGCCGCCAAGACGGTTGTTGAGCACGCTAATAGTCTGTTCCACTGCGCCAGTGCGCACCGCGTTATCAACTTCAGGGGATAGGGTGGCGCTTACCTGTGTGCCATCACGTTTGAGGTGCAATGTTTGTCCACGACCCTCTTTGAGAACATTATACGCCTTAGCTGCTGACTCTTCGCTTGGAAAGGTGAGTTCTAGGGTTAAATTTTTAACAACTTTTTTTGTTGGGAGTGTTTTAACATCTTTATTTTTAAGAAAAGCGTCCAGTGAACGGCTTTCTGCATTGAGTTTACCTTCCAATGCCTTTTCAATTTCTACACTATAGACCAGGTAGGTACCACCCTCAAGGTCGATCCCTTTTTTGATTCCTTTGAGTTTCAATGCACCGTAGTATTTTTTAATTGTGCCCCAGATGCCAGTTTCTTCTTGCGCCTGGCTCAGCGTTTTCTTGTCAAAGGTGAATAGAAAATACGAGCTCACCGCAAGGGCTACAAGCCACGCTGCGAGAGGGGAAAGAAACATCCTTGCGGATCGTGATTGAATGCTCATGGATAGGTCTCCTAATACTCTGTCTACTTCTTTTTTTAATAACAAAATCTTTTTTTCTTCGTTGCAAGCAGCCCGTCTACGCTAAAGCTTCGACGCGGCATCCGCCTTATTTTGGGGAAATCATCGCGCCGTAGTCTTGACGAAGGCGGATGGTGCCGAGGAGGAGACTCGAACTCCTATGGGATTTCTCCCGCTGCCACCTCAAGGCAGTGCGTCTACCAATTTCGCCACCTCGGCATGTTTTTTTCAGAAAAATGTGTATGAAAAATACAAGACAAACTCTATCATAAACACTTTTGCTTGGCAATAGCTTTTTCGGTGATTTATGTACAATCATGGTTCGTGCCCATGGACACACTGCCCTTTATGCCTCTCGAATATGCCGATTTTGACCCAGAAATCAAATCAATTGTTTTATCATTGTTGTGATGATTACAATCAATAGAACTTGTTTATCGCGTGAGCTCAAGATAATGTTTAGGGGGGATTACTAGTGAAAGGGACAATGATGCTGTGGTAAATTTTGGGTAGGGTGATATATATTGAGGTAAAAATATAAAAAGTTTCAATGTAAGTAAAGTGAGAAAAAATAATGAACAAAGTTTTATATTCCGCTTTTGTTGTGCTCTGCATGTTTGGACAATTACAGGCTAATTCAGTAGGGTCTAACATTCTGGTATCTGTTGCGGCATTTTCCCAATTTCCAACGTCAGATAATGGCAGCTTGCTTAATAATAACCAGGTGAATGCCTTTGCCTTTATGAAAAACGGCTTTAGCCTTGGTGACGCTTCCACAACCTGTACATTCAATTCAGTCTTTCCCGTCTCTGGCAACATTAACCTGCATGGCGGGCAACTGTACCTAGGCACCGATCTTATTTTTCAGAACGTTACTGGCCTGGGCACTGGTGGTTCAATTATTGGCAATGGCCATGTAATCGATTTGTGCTCAAGTATTACCGGTCTTCCAACGGTTAATCTCACTAAGATTAATAATGCAAACGTGCATCTAAACGACGACCTTGCTATTTCTGGTACGCTTAAATTTAACGGTAATTGCACCTTTGATGCCCACGGTAACAGAGTCACGCTTGGCAGCCATGGTGCGATGATTGTTGGCCACAATACTACGCTTCATCTGCGCGATATGACCATAGACGGCGTACAAGGAGCTAACATCCAGTGCCTGGATCATACCGGTGTTGTGATTTTTGATAACATTGCCTGGGTACAGGAAGGGAATTATACATTCAGCAATGGAGCATTCCAAATCTATGGACTCTTGGATATGGTTGGGACGTTTACTTTCGCTTACCAAAGCACGCTTACATCGACGATTAACCATAATGCAACGCTGCGCTTGGAGCCAACCTTTACCTTTAGCTATGACCCAGGTAATTACAACCCCAATTTATTGACGCTTATTGATAATACATCGCTGCTGCACATTAATGATGCAACCTTTTATGCCACAAAATCTGGCATACAGTTCATTAATGGTAAGATTATTGCAGACGGCCTTGCACATATAGCCGCAGAAAGCACATCGATTGATACGGGGCTGCTGATTGGTAATAATAATGGGGCCAATGATATTATTCTGCAATTTAATGCAGCGTCAACATTAATGGTTAATAAAGGGTATTTCGCCTACCAAAATATCAACCAGAACTCAATAATCATCAATGATTTTATTGCAAATCTTAATTTTCAGCCGGGAACGACATTAGACTGTATCCAAAATGTAAATCTTGAACAAGCATCTGTGTATATTTCAACATCGGCAACGATTGTGAATGAGCAGAATCTTAACAGTAACGTAACATTCTTTTAAGGCGCTATCACAAGCTAGAGGGGGCATTGCCCCCTCTATTCATCATTATAATCAATTTTAATATCTTCTAATTGGCTCTCATCAGCCGGTTTGCTTTGAGCAGAATCGGTGAGTAGCTTCATCTGTTTACCCGCTTTAATGGGAGTCTTTTTGATGCTGACCAGCCGCTCGACCTGCTTTTTGAGATCCTCTTTAACCTGTTTGCTTTCAAGTTCTAAGTCGCTCTCAGCATCCTGAAACAGCTTGTTCATATCATCCTGCATGCGTTTAATCTTTTTTTGCAGTTTCAAAATGATTTCAACGCCGGCAAGGTTAACGCCAACTTTATGCGTTAAATGAATAACTTCCTCCAGGCGGTCAACATCCTCTTCAGAAAAGAGGCGTGTGTTGCCAGATGAGCGCTTGGGGCAAATAAGGCCCTCTTTTTCATACATGCGAATAGTCTGTTGGTGCACCGAAAACATCTTTGCAACTACAGAAATTGAATAACAACCTTTTCTCTTTCTCATTGGGCGCCCCTTGAGCATTATTCGTGCTTAAGAATAGTCAGGAAGGCTTCGTGCGGAAGCTCAACATTACCGATCTGCTTAAGTTTCTTCTTTCCCTCTTTCTGCTTTTCAAGCAGCTTTCTTTTTCGTGAAATATCGCCACCGTAGCATTTTGCAATAACGTTTTTGCGCATAGCTGAGACGCTTTCACGTGCAATGACTTTTGCGCCAATAGCGGCCTGAATAGCCACTTCAAACATTTGGCGGTGAATAACCTCTTTCAGTTTTTGCGTCAATTGGCGACCGATATAGAAGGCCTTATCTTTGTGAACAATGATCGACAAGGCGTCTACAGCCTTGCCATTGAGCAATATGTTCATCTTAACTAGGTCTGCCGGCTCGTAGCCAGCCTGTTCATAATCAAAGCTTGCATAGCCAGCACTGAGTGATTTTAATTTATCATAAAAATCGGTGATGATCTCATTGAGTGGTAATTTGTACCGTAAAATAATACGATTCTCATCCAGGTATGACATCTCCTGCTGTATGCCGCGACGCTCTTGACACAGCTTCATGATATTACCCAAATAGTCCTTTGGCGTAATAATGGTAGCCGAAATGATTGGCTCAAAGACTGTCTCAACAGAGGCTTGGTCTGGGTACTTTGAAGGGTTTTCAATAACAACCTCTTCTCCATTGGTAAGGAGTACCTTGTACAACACGGTAGGGGAGGTGACAATAATGGAGGCGTCATACTCCTGTTCTAGCCGTTGCTTAAAGACGTCCATGTGCAGGAGGCCCAAAAAGCCACAGCGAAAGCCAAGGCCAAGCGCCATTGAGCTTTCTTTTTCAACGTGCACACTGGGATCGTTAAGTGTGAGCTTTTCAATTGCATCACGCACAGCGTCAAAGTCTGATGTATCAAGTGGGTAGATACCAGCAAACACCATTGATTTTGCTGGCTTAAAGCCTGGCAATGGAGGAACCGGTTTTTTGGTGTGATACACCGTATCGCCAATATTGGCCTCTTTAACCGTCTTCATACCAGCAATGAGAAATCCGACCTGCCCAGTATAGAGGGCATCGGTTGGATAAGGTTCTGGGTACATTAAGCCAATATCAAGGACCTCATACTCTTGTCCAGTATGAGCAGAGGTGACCATATCCCCTTTTTTGATGCTGCCATCAATGACTTCAATCAGACAGATAACGCCGCGATATTCATCGAACCACGAATCAAACAAAAGCGCCTTTAACGGTGCATCTTCATTGCCTCTTGGTGATGGGATGTGCTCAATAATTGCTTTAAAGAGCTTATCAAGGCCGATACCCATTTTTGCCGAAATAGGGATAATATCTTCTGGATTAATATCAAATGCTGTTTTCATCTCTTTGCCAACACGCTCAGGGTCGGCGTTCATGATATCGATTTTATTAATAACCGGGATGATGGTTAAATTTTGTTCAAAGGCTAAAAAGAAATTGGCCATTGTCTGTGCCTGTACCCCTTGTACCGCGTCAACCAGGAGCAGGGCCCCTTGGCAGGCATACAGTGAGCGCGAAACTTCGTAGGTAAAGTCCACGTGGCCGGGGGTATCAATGAGGTTGAGCAGGTAAATCTGCCCGTTGTATTCATAAAAGAGTGATGCGGTTTGAGCTTTTACGGTAATGCCTCGCTCACGTTCAACCTGGAGTTTATCAAGCACCTGTTCATTCTTTTGGCGCAATGAAATAGTGCCGGTAATTTCTAGCAAGCGGTCGGCTAGTGTCGATTTACCGTGGTCGATATGCGCAATGATAGAAAAGTTTCTAATGTGTTGCGGGTTAAAATCTTTGATACTAAAATTGGGGATTTGGCTAATGTTCATGATGTAAGGTATTTCGGATTACATTTTTTCAGGTTTAGTAAGACCAAGTAAATCAAGGCAGAGCCCAAGCGTCTGGTGGACTAAAAAGACCATGGCCAAACGCATAGCAGTTGTCTTGGTGTGCTCTTTATCCAGAACTTTGTTGTGCGTATAATAATTATGCAATTGTTGCGCAAGTTCCAGGGCGTAATACGAAAGCAAATGCGTCTGATATGACGTGGCAATGGTTTGCAAAACATCTTGTAGCATAACAATTTTTTTCAGCAGCGCAATCTCATGCTCGCTCAGCAGTGCTCCATGCCCATTGAACCATGCAGCGTCTAGCGTACGTGAACGCAATGCATTGACCGTATCACCCAGGCCCTCTTGTGCTGCCTTTTGCATCAAGCTGACTAGCCGTACATAGGCGTATTGAATGTAATAGACCGGATTTTCATCAGTCTTTTTAAGTGCCGCTGCAAGGTCAAAATCAAGCGTGACGTCCGCCTTGCGATTGAGATAAAAGAAGCGTGCAACGTCGGTGCCCACCGCCTCAATCACATCACTCAGCTTGGTAAAGGTGCCGGCACGTTTAGACATTTTTACGGCCACATCATTCTCTTTGATGTTGACCAGTTGGTAGAGCACCACGTCGAGCTGATCCTGGCGATAGCCAAGTGCCTCCATGGTTGCCTTCAGCCGTCTAACGTAGCCATGATGATCATGCCCCAAGATATCAATCAGTGTCGTGTAGCCACGGTCAAATTTGTTCTTGTGATAGGCAATGTCGGCAGCTATATAGGTCAGCTCGCCGGTACTCTTTTTGATAACGCGATCTTTATCGTCGCCAAAGGCGGTTGATTTAAACCAGAGCGCGCCGTCCAGCTCATAGGCCAGGCCTTTTTCTTGTAGAAGTGTTAGAACTTCGTCAATTGCGCCATTGTCATGGAGTGTCTTTTCAGAGAACCAATTATCAAAGGTGATACCATAGGTAGTCAGCGTAGCCTTAATCTGGCCTAGCAGTTGTTCTTTTGCATAGAGCTGGAAGAACATATCATCTTTGCCGGCCACGTCAGGCCCATGCTGGGCAACGCAATCGGCTGCCAGGTCAATCAAGTACTCACCAGCGTAGCCATCTTCAGGTACCGTAGCAACGTGCCCAAGCTGCTGCAGGCAACGAGCTTTGAGAGACAGCCCTAACAATTTTACCTGATTGCCGGCGTCGTTTATATAAAATTCTTTCAGGACGGTATGCCCCTGAAAGGTAAGCACTTTGGCCAAAGTATCGCCAATGATGCCCCCACGACCATGGCCCAAATGGAGCGGGCCGGTTGGATTGGCGCTTACAAATTCTAATAAAAATTTGGCAGGTGTATGCGGTTTAGAAACAAAGAATGCAGCCTGCTGCTGGTACAATTCCTGCCATAATGTTTGCCACGCTTTGGGCGATAGGGAGATATTTAAAAAGCCGGGTCCTGCAATAGCCATTGCTGTTATTAGCCCTTCAGAATCAGCTTCTTGTAGCGATTGCTGCAGTGTTGTGGCAACCATGCGTGGATTTTGGCCCAGCTGTTTGGCAAGGATCATGGCGGCATTGCAGCTTATATCGCCAAACGCTGATGCTGTGTCGCTATTAATTTTATATTCAATGCCGGCCGGTAGCTGCTGGGATGGGCTGAGTTTTACGACCTGGGTGTTTATGAGCTCTTTGAGCTGACTGATGATGTTCATGAGGTTGTGTGTTCCTTGTTACGTAAATCGCAATGAGAATTGTAATCCGAGACTACCGGCAAATACCTGCGAAGCAAATGAGTTTCTGCCAAATATTGGATAGGTATAACTAAAGCTTATGTACGGATCAATATTTTTAGTTGCACTTGGGATGCCTTCATAAGCAGCAACAAAATGAAGCGATTCGGTCTGCCAGCCATGATAGCGTGTGTCACTGTTGGCAATCGTATCGGCTGAGATAAAGGTACGTGTTTTGGAGCCATCATGACGGCTTGATGGAATAACGCTTAACCGCTCAGCAAGGGTGTGCAAGAAACAGCCATCCTGCAGGTGGAAGCGGCTCTCTTCCTGACGGGTGAAGGAGTAGCCTAAGAGTACGGAAAAGCCCTTAAAAAAGCGGTCAAATTTTACAAAGCCCTGCAAGTCCCACAGGGAGCCTTCATCGATTTTAACACGCGTTTTTTCAAGGGTAAACCAGCCTTCTTGTGCCTTGCTTGTCTTAAGCCGCATGTAGCGGTGTTCTCTGAAAAAGACGGTTGTGCCGGCCTGTGCTGCAAAGGTAACAAAATCGTATACGGTTAACTCTGCGCTCATGCGCAGCAGCAGGCCCCAGTGCCCGTTATAGCCAAGTGGCACGGCGCAGACCAGGTCCTCATTGCGCTTAACGCCGGTTGGGAAGAGGCAGCCAAGATGCATGCGACCACCCAGTGCTGTAATCTTATCTCCAGCATTGGCATCGTATCCCTGCCACCCAACGGCCATGATAAGGTCGCTGACGCCATGTTTTTTAAAGGTCGTATTCCATGGGCAATCAAAACCATTTTCCTTTAAAATTTCGGGCAAATCAACATTGACAAACTCAGTCATTGAATAGGTGGCTGGCACTTCAGACCCGATATCGATTGGGTTTACTGGGATCATGTCAGCGCCATGATTGTGAAGCTTAATGTTGTCAATGGTAATATCGCGGTAGGGGAGGCTAACATAGCCAAAGAAGCCCCAGACCAGGTTTTGTTGCATGGTAAAGTCAATTTCATTGACCAGCATGCGTCCATGCAGCGAAAAGGCGCCATCCTTGCCATGGCAGGATAGTGGTAAATTATCAAACAGACCGGTTAGTGGCACCTTTGGGTCGGGTGAATTGGTCCAAAATTTTTGGGTGACCGGCGAATTAGGGCGCGGATCCATGCCAAGGCCCAAACGCGTTAATTCCTGGGGGCCACTATCATCAAAGAGAGCAACGTGCTTGATTGGTTTACTGGCAGGCGTATAAAGGCCAAGTCTATTGCCTGTGTGCCTATTGTTAAATGACTTATCAGCGCTTGCCTGTAAGCCTCTGATGTTAATAAAGCTTGTCCAATCATTAACATTATACACTGGAACGTTGCCATAGGCAGGACTTCGATAAAATGTTGGTTCATCAAGTGCTTGTAATCGCGGTGCCAGTAGTATCCCTAGACATAAAGAATAAGCCAATAAACCTTGTATACGATGCATTGCGGTACTCATTGTCGGTTCCCCTTAATTAAATACAAACTTTTCTAGTAGCTTAGCAGGGGATGTAATTAAAGACAAATTTTAAAACCCCTTGCATTAATTTCCTATTTGAATTACAATGATAAATGTACGTGTGCCGTGTGGTACTTGTATGATTTTTTAATAATAATCCGTAATAGTGGGAGCGATATGATGAAAAAAGCACTAATTCTTGTAAATGCTATGGCTTTGTTGGCCATTGGCAGTGCGTATGGCAAAATGCCGGCACCAACACAACAGCCTCAAGGGCCTGTACAAACAGCTATTCTTTATATTGAGCAGGGTAATCTTTCTGCTCTAAAAGGTCTGGTTAATCAAGGTTTAGTTGCCCCAACTAGCACGTCACGTGGAGGACATACGCTTATTAAGATTGCTCATGGTAAGTGTATTCAAAATCCTCAAAGTCAGGCCCATGCTCAAATTTACGACTATCTTCTTGGTTTGTCTGGCTCATCGAGCTCATCATCATCAAGCTCATCATCATCAAGCTCGTCCCAACAGCCTCAAGCACAACAACCGGCTCAAATACAACAACCGGTGGTGGCATATTGCCTTGTTCCAGGGTGTCCTAATAAGGCATTTAATCAGGGAGATGACTATTCCACTGCATGTTCTAGAGGTCACAACACACAACTTACACAGGCCGGCATAACAAAGCGCCCGTGCTTGGTTCAGGGATGCACAAAATTGGCCTATGGGCCAAGAGCCGGCTATTTCAGCGTTGCATGTGGCAAGACGCATTTGGATCAATTGAAGGCTGGAAAAGCTTTGCCAAAGACTATGCAACAGCAGCAGGCTATGCAACAGCAGCAGGCTATGCAACAGCAGCAGGCTATGCAACAGCAGCAGGCTATCAGATTCTTTTATGATGATAAACCAGGCAAACAAGGTACCTGCGTTAATCAGAAATACTATTTTTTAGGCAATTTTTGGCACTCACCAATCAGACTTCAATTTCCCTCAGGATGGTATACCTTTCCTAACGCTGAAGCCGCGTACCAAGCCGGAAAATTTTCAAACGACCCAACGCTCCTGAACGCCCTGACGCAGGTAACCTCTGGGTATCAGGCGTGGCAAATTGGGAAAGACAACGGTAGCACACAGCTTAACGTGTGGTTCTCTGCCCATAAGGTTAACTGGATGCGCACCGTTGTTCAAGCAAAATTCCAACAAAACCCTCAGCTTGCCACGCAGTTAAAGGCTACCGGCAGCGCTAAGCTTATCGAACAAACCCAACATGATGCCTTCTGGGGCGTTATTGGTAATGTTGAACCTACTCCAACGCCAAACCCAACCGCACATCCAGGAAATAATGAAAATTGGCTTGGGGTCATTCTGGAAGAGGTTCGCGCAGGGCTTCCATAAAAAATGACATCTATTGATTCAGGCAGGCAACCGTTGCCCGCCTGAATCCTGATGACTGGCGGTTGACAAATTATCATTTTTGCCCAAAGCTAAGGAGGTCGTATGCCGCCGTGGTGGCAGGCACATGGTAATTTAGTTTTTCATACTGTTGGAGTATTTTTATGATACGCACCGTTTTCTTCAAGAAAGCACTTGTTTTATTATTTGTTCTTGGCGCCTCTCTCGGCCTTTTGAGGGCTGTTGATGAAGCGATTGATGTTGACCAAGAGCAAGCGTGTGATAGCACCTTCAGTGCCGATGTGCAGGGTGAGAAGATCAGCGCGACGGCTGATGAGTCGACTGTCCAGGATAGTGATCAGAGCAATGCCTTATTGGATGATGAGCAACAGGAAAAGGTGAGCATGACCAGTGACATCACCTTTGAAAGCAACGTCATAAGCGATGATACCGATTTACCATCGGCAGACGAAGCACTTGAGCCACAAAAAGAAAAAGTGAGCGCTACCAGCTCAAGCAAGAAAATTGATGAAGATGACATGGATGAGGAAAAGATCATCGATGAAGACGACGAAAACATCAGCATCAGTGGCGACCACGATTTTAGCCTTGATGTTGATTTAGAAGAGTTCTAAAAAAGCTATTTTTATTCTTAAAATTTCCAAGCAGGGATCTGTGTTTATTCGCAGGTCCCTGCTTTTTTTATGTCAGCCCCCCTTTTGACGAAATTTCTTATTTGTGTCAGGTTAATACTATAAAAGCCATGGGGCTTAATAGCTAAAAATTGGGGGTTATTTCTATGAAAGCTATTTTATTAGGATTGCTAGTTTTAGGTGCTGTGGCATCAACGGCATTGTTGTTTAAACCGGTTCGGCGCTACCTGTCGTCATTTTTTGTTCGGCGAGCACCCGAGGCTCCGCCATTTGTGCCGCCTGTACCATCATCTGGTATTGGTCATCAGCCAGGATTGGCTGTTAATCTACAGGTACCTGTAGCAACAGTACCAATAGCGCCTGCAGTCGGCAATTATCAACCGCCTCTGCAGAATAATTATCCACAGATCAGGGAAGCAATTAAACACAATAAGGTAATTAAGGCAATTAATGCCATTAACGCTAGAGTGGACGCCGCTTGGGTTGGGGGATTGGACACCCTTTATTTACATTGCTCATCGCAAACAGGTGACAAGCCGCTAACATCATTAGATTCTGTCATGGACCATATTCTTGGTGCCAATCAATCCCGTCCTATTAAAACATTATGTTTATCCAGGCACAAAATTACCCAGATTCCCGATGCCATATGTGGCTTGCGGGCTCTTGAGGAGCTTGACTTGAGTTACAATCTTATCAAAAATTTTAGCGCACCATTTATTGCCTTTATTAAAGGACACGAATCTTTACAAAGAATCAAGCTACGTGGATGCCCAATAGAACAGGATTCACTTGATGCTTTGGAAGAGGCAGTGCAAGTATGTAATGCGGAACGTAATGGGAATGGTAAACCGGGTATTAAAATAATTGTGGGGGCTCCAGAGTCTACTATCCAAAGGCAGCGGGCTCTCTTGAGTAAGTTTCATACATATCGTACGTCGCTGGAAAGAGGACTTAATCTGCAATAGGCCCCTTGCTATTTCCAGGCCCAATGATTAATCTCTCTTTAGTAACAAAAATAGCAATACATTCCCAATAATTATTGTGTAAATAACTATGCAGTGGTTTCTTATACTCTTGGCCTACATTGTAGGCGCAATCCCATCCGGCTATTGGTTTGGCCGATATGTCATGGGTATCGATATAACTTGCTATGGCTCGGGCAATATCGGTGCCAGCAACGTAGCGCGCGTCCTTGGTAAGCGCTATTTTTTGCTGATCTTTTGTGCTGACGCCCTTAAGGCCTATGGCATGATGATCTTTGCTGGGTATTATCTAGACCCACAGCAATCTACGGCATTATATCCTATCGGTGCGGCCCTGTTAATCGGCAATGCCTTCTCGCCATTCCTCCGCTTTAAGGGAGGCAAAGGGGTTGCTACAGCTATTGGCATAGCAGCCTATTATATCCCATTCACTATGTTATTGTTCACGTTGGTCTGTTGGCTTATCATCGTTGCCATTACCCGGCATCCTTTTGTTGCATCGCTTGCATGGATTGCACTCGCTATGCTATGTGATTATTATTATCAGAGCGCTGCGCATGCCCCTTTATTTGTCTGCATAGCGCTTTGGCTTGTGATGCGCCATACGACAAATATATACCGCCTATTTAAAAAGGATGACTCATGAAATTTAATCAAGTTGCGCGTGTCTTTGATGCCATCGAACAGGAGTCATCGCGTACAGCCATTACCAAATTATTGGCCGATCTTTTTAAGCAGGCCACCCCAACCGATGCGGCGACCATTGCCTATCTTTCGCTGGGCTCGCTTAATCCTCCCTACATTGCCACGCAGTTTAACTTTGCTGAAAAAGGCCTGATCAAAACAATGGCCCTTGTGCTCGATACCACCGTCCATGCCGTGCAGGCCGCAGTGCATAAACACGGTGATGTCGGCCTGGTGTTGGCACATGCCTCCTGGGCTGGAGGATCGGATATCCTGAGTGTGCATGATGTGCAAAAGGCATTACACCAGTTTATTGATCTGAGTGGCACTGGATCGCAAGAGCACAAAGAGCAGTACCTAGTTAAGCTGTTGCGCGCGCTTGATCCATTATCAGCAAAATATATTGTGCGCATTATTGCCGGCCAGTTGCGGCTTGGCTTTTCTGATATGACGATGCTGGATGCATTTTCCTGGATGGCCACCGGCGACAAATCGATTCGCAAGGACATTGAGGAGGCCTATAATATTTGTGCTGATATCGGCTTTATTATCAAGACGCTAAAGACCGATGGCATTGAGGGAATCAGAAAGGTTAACATCGTTCCCGGTATCCCCATCCTGCCTGCGGCAGCCGAACGGCTCTCATCTGCAGGCGCCATCATAGAGCGTTTAGGCAGGTGTGCAGCGCAGCCTAAGCTTGATGGCTTTCGCTTGCAAATTCATATTGATAAAACAAAGCACCCACACGTTGTTCGCTTCTTTTCGCGCAACCTTTTGGATATGTCGCCAATGTTTCCAGATCTTGCCAAATCGCTAGAGGACCTTGATGTGCACAATGTGGTTGCCGATGGTGAAGCAATCTGTGTCGATATCCAGACCGGCAGCTTTTTGCCATTTCAGGAGACGGTAAAGCGAAAGCGTAAGTACGATATAGAAAAAATGTCGCAAGATTTTCCGCTTAAACTCTACCTGTTTGATATTTTATACCTCAACGGCACATCTCTTTTGGACCAGACGCACGAGCATCGCCGCGCACAGCTTTTGAAAATTTGCGATGATGCGGCCATTAAAAAGCATCAGATGATCTTTCCTATCGAAGAAGAAATTTTTGATAAGGCGGGACCATTGGAAGCGTACTTCCAGCAGAACATTGCCCTCGGCCTTGAGGGGCTGGTGGTCAAGCGCATGGACGCTCCGTACAAAGCGGGTAAGCGTAATTTTAATTGGATTAAATTAAAGCGCGTTGAAACCGGCACGCTGGATGATACCATCGATTGTGTCATCCTGGGCTACTATTTTGGCCAGGGCAAGCGGGCATCATTTGGCATCGGTGCACTGCTCGTTGGTGTTTACAATAAGCACGATGACACTTTTCAGACCGTAGCAAAGATTGGTACCGGGTTGACCGACGAAGAATGGCGCGAGCAGAAAAAAATGTGCGAGCACAATAAAGTTGATCACAAGCCTCATAACGTGGACTGCGCTAATCCACTGTATCCGGACGTCTGGACCTATCCGACTACCGTCTGCCAAGTGCGCGCCGACGAGATTACGCGCTCGCCGCTGCATCGTGCGGGGATCACCGAAAAAACATTGGGCTTTGCCCTGCGCTTTCCACGCCTGATGGGCTATCGCCCAGACAAAAAGCCGACAGAGGCTACGACGACTGATGAGCTCAAGGAGCTTTTTGCGCTGCAGTTTGCCAAGCGGGGCAAAGGGGAACAAAAATAATAAAGAATGTGCTCTGTGTTCCGTAAATCTAAATTTATTGATTTGTGGAACCAAAATCATATGTTATAATGGTTCCGGAAATCTAGATTTATTGATTTGTGGAACGGGAGTAAGTATGTCAAAATTTATAGGCAGGGAAGCAGAGCTTAAGAAGCTGCTTACGTACACTGAAAAAAAGACAGCCTCTTTTATTGTTGTCAGGGGGCGACGCCGCATTGGCAAGAGCAGATTGATAAAAGAATTTTCCAAGTCATTTGATAAGTTTTATGTATTTAGTGGACTGCCGCCTGAAAAAGGTGTGACGGCTCAGCATCAATTAGATGCATTTTCTGAGCAGATGGCGATACAATTTAAATCGGCACCTGCTCGTTATGATAATTGGACCAATGCCTTAAGTGCTGTTGGTGAGCGTGTTCAATCAGGGAAAATCTTACTATTGTTTGATGAAATCTCTTGGATGGGGTCTGAAGATCCGACCTTTCTTGGCAACATTAAAAATTTTTGGGACCTACAATTAAAGGATAATGATAAGCTAATATTTATTATATGTGGTTCAGCCGCTGCATGGATCGACAAAAATATAATGAGTAGTACCGGTTTTTTAGGGCGTATTTCTTATACATTAACCTTAAGAGAACTGCCTTTAGCAGACTGCAGCCTCTTTTGGCCCAAAAATATTTCGGCCTATGAGAAATTAAAGGTTCTTGCCGTTACCGGTGGGGTGCCGCGGTACTTGGAAGAAATAGATCCAAAGCTGTCTGCCGAAGAAAATATTAAGCAACTATGTTTCACGCAAGGGGGCCTTTTGGTTGAAGAGTTTGGGAAAATTTTTTCTGATTTATTCTTGCGTGACAGTGCTGTATATAAAGAAATTATTGAAGTTTTGGCTTCGGGATCCAAAGAGCGAAGTGAGCTGTGCGCAGCCCTGGGTATTGAGTCGAGTGGACGTATCTCAGAATACCTAGAGGAGCTTGAGCTATCCGGATTTATTACGCGCGATTTTACGTGGAATGTATCCTCAGGGCTTGATTCAAAGCTCAGTAAGTATAGATTGAGCGATAATTACGTGCGATTTTACGTAAAATATGTTGAGCAACATGTAAACCAAATTAATCGTGAAATATATGAATTGAAGTCACTGGTGTCTCTACCGGAATGGAACTCGATTATGGGGTTTCAGTTTGAGAATCTTGTATTATCAAATAGGGCGCTGATTCATAGTGCTCTTGGTATAAAGCCTGAAGAAATTATTTCTAGTAACCCATTCTATCAAACCAAAACGAAGCATGCTTCAGGCTGTCAGATCGATTATATGATTCAAACTAAATTTGGAACGCTGTATATTTGTGAAATTAAATTTTCTAAGCATGAAGTTGGTGAGTCGGTTATTCAGGAGGTACAAAATAAGATAGATGCGTTAAAAATCCCACGTGGGTATTCCTGCCGACCTGTACTTATCCATGTTAATGGCGTGAGTAGTGATGTTGTTGATGCTGATTATTTTGCGGCTATAATTGATCTGACACAGTTTTTGACGCATAAGGCTTCCTAGCGGGTGTACAATTTGTTTCAGGTGGCACATAAAAAGATTGACACATTCCTCGTAAGCCATCAGAGTAATGAAGTCAAAAAAATTTCTGAATCATTTCTAAGGAGAAAGAAGATGGTCGTAGTAATAAAAAAAATGGCACGTCAAAAAGCGAACTGCTCGCTACGCTCGCCTGCTCGCGTTCTTGCTGGTTAATTCACTACAAAGTCCTCTACAACCAGTTGCACTCGATTCGCTAGGCGACATCAACAGAACGGGGTACGTTCCGCTCGGCATTGTCTTTACGCCCAATGGTAATGCGCTGGGCGAAATCGCGATTAACACCGCCACCGCACTGCCCGGTTTCTTAACCTATCAATTTAGCAACAGCATCATGACCGGTGCGCCACTTGGTGGTTTTGCTAATGCAAACAACACATCGCTGGTATCGGCCGCCGGTGCTCCTTGTGCCAACGGACTTCGCTGGTTACCAAACACCACTATGGCTGCAGTGCTTTTTATGCTCAACAGTTCTACCGCCAATTCCGGCTCACTCAATCTCAATACCTTCAACTGTCCCACCATTGCCAATGGCTCCAATGCGACTTCTGCGCCAATCCTTGGCAATGTGAATGCATCATTCCTGAACGGTAACTTGTTAGCAAACTGCTGCATGGACGTGTCTGCCGATGGCCAGTACATGGCGATCACTGATACGGTGTATGATGGCAATGCGTTAAGTTCGACGCTGTACGTACTCAGCCAAGAGGGCGCGATCCTGGCACTCGCCGCGCTGGGCAACACGCTGCCGGGTAGTATCTCCATCTCACCGGTATCATCAGCAGGCACCTATTACATCACCGTCGGTGGGCTTGATAGTACGCTGCGGGCGTTTTCGTTTACGGCAAATACGGTCGGTGCGCTCACGTCACTTGGCAGCGCAGTAACAACGACCGGTGTTCCTTACTGCATGGCCTGGCACCCAAGTGGCCTCTACCTTGCAGTGGGCACCAGCACACCAAGCATAAGAATATATACATTTAGTGGTACCAGTCAGCCGACGCTTCTGGGCTCTGCGTTTACTGACGGTTCGCCGGTCTTATCAACCACAGTAGCCATGCTTGCGTGGGCACCCAATGGCACCTACCTTGCCTCGGTTGACGGTGTAAGCAATAATCTGCTCAGGGTCTTCAGCTTTACTGGCAGCACGCCAGCACTGGCCCAAGTAGGCAGTACGGTGACGCTTGCTTTCGGGCAATCTGTTTTTGGCACCAATTCTATGACCTGGTCACCAAATAGTGGCTTTATTGCGGTAGTATCAAATGCACCTGCCTTGCAGATATTTTCGTTCAATGGCACAAGTACACCAGTTAAAGTTGGCCTAAATCTTACCTCAGGGTTAAGTGGTCCCAGCTCAGTTTCATGGTCACCCAATGGCGGTTATCTTGCGGTATGTAACAATGGTAATAGCAGTCTACAACTTTTTACCTTTAGCACCACCAGTACGCCTACGATTGCCGCATTAGGTAGTCCATTGTTTACAAACACTAGCGCAGCTGGTTTACTTGAAGTTGCTTGGTCACCAAATGGTAACTACCTTGCTGCAGTCGATAACACCAATAGCATTCTGCAAGTCTATGCATTTTCTGGTAGTACATTTACCAAGGTTGGTGGCAATGCAAGCACTGGTAGTAGCCCAGATGCTGTTTCCTGGCATCCTAGTGGAAATTATATTACGGTAACAAATAGTGGTACAGCCCAAACATACTCATTTAATGGCTACAGTACACCAACATCACTAGGTACGGCAAATACCGGTACAAATCCAGTGGCAGGTGCTTGGTCGCCCAGCGGCAACTATTTTGCCGTCGTGAATCAGAGTGGCAACACCCTCCAGGCCTTCTCATGGCCCTACAACACGCCAACCAGAATTGGCACGAGTACTGGAGCGCAGTTGGCAACGGGGACAACGCCTTATTCAGTGGCCTGGTCGCCAAATGGCCAGTATCTAGCAACGGTGGCAACCAATGGCGGCACAAATCAACTGAAAGCATGGTCATTTAGCACCACCAGTACGCCAACAGTGGCTGCACTTGGTAGTGCTGTGACGACGGGAGCGGGGCCTACTTCTGTAGCTTTTTCACCAAATGGTGGCTACCTAGCTGTTGTGAATGGCAATCCAACAAATACCCTACAGGTATACTCATTTGCTGCGGGTACCCCAGCAACAGTGGGAGGTAGCGTTGGAACGGGAACAGCTCCTCAATCAGTAGCCTGGTCACCAAATGGCAGCTACATTGCTGTAGTCAATCAAACTTCAAGTACGTTACAAGTATATTCCTTTTCTGGTGGCACCCCAGTGCTGGTTGGTAGCAGCGTGACCACTGGAACAGGCCCTCGATCAGTAGCTTGGTCACCAAACGGCAACTATATTGCGGTGGTAAACATAACCTCAAATACCCTGCAAGTATATTCATTTTTTGGTAGTAATCCGGTACAAGCAGGAAGTGTAAGCACAGGAGGTTCAAACACTTTCTCAGTAGCCTGGTCACCAAATGGCAACTATATTGCTGTAGTAACTGCTAGTAATAGTACTCTGCAGGTATATTCATTTTCTGGCAGTACGCCGGTATTATTAGGAGCTGGTACAACAACAGGGGTGAATGGTCCAACCTCAGTGGCCTGGTCGCCCAATGGCAATTATCTTGTGGTAGCAAATAACGGCACAACGAACATGACAGTATATTATTTTGATGGCACCGACACACCAGTATTGGTGAGCACTATATCGACGGGTGCAGGATCACAACCTAACTCAGCGGCCTGGTCACCAAATGGTCAGTTTATTTCCGTGCTAAATCAAACCAATAACACCCTCCAATTTTTCTACGCCCCCATCTTCCAAAACGGCCAACCGCTCCTGAACCAACTAGGCAACACGGTCAGCACCGCAAATCCAGTCACGTCAGTAGCCTTTTCGCCAAACGGCAACTACATTGCAACGGCAGGCAGTGGCATCCAGCTGTATTCGTTCAACAATGCGTTTTCGTATCTCACTACCAATACGACGGCAATAACGCTACGCGGCAGCGCAGCGGCAACCTCGACGATCTCGCGCCAAGTGGTCTGGTCGCCAACGAATAACTATTTGGCCACCGTGCTTGATAACGCAACGCTGAACGTGCTGTCGTTCAACCCAAGTGCACCAACAACACCAACGGTGGTCGCGACGGCAAATACCATGCCACTGCCAACAATGTGTGCTTGGTCGCCGCAAGGGAATGCTTACGCGCTTAATTATATTGTGACGGCGTCGCCGAATAATGGCGGGGGAAGAAGGTTGTTTTATTTTGATCCGATTGGTTCAACGAATTACTACGCCTAGAAGGGACTGGTTGTCCCTTCAACCCAGCTTAAATCTTAGAGAGATTTTATTGAGTTGTTAGGGACTGCTCGTCCCTAACGACCCACGGCAGGAAGTGTGTTTGCACACACCTCCTGCACCCTGGTCATTACCCAAATTTTTTCCTCCCAGTGAAGACACCTATTCTATAGCCTTCGACAAGAGTTTGTAATTTAATTGTGCCCCTCCAAAGTGCAAGCATTCCAGGTGGGCCATCACTCGTACGGTTAAGGTGTCCCCCAAGCTTGCCCAATGCAAGATTTACATCGGCTACCGTCTCTAACTTACGCTCGAGAAATGTAGATAAAACCTTAAGCTCCAGTTCGACGGGGCTCAGGGTGAGCGGAGCGCTATTCCGCTCATGGTGAGGAGCTGCGTAAGCAGCGTCTCGAACCATCATGGCGCTTTGGCCTTACGGCCGCGCCAGCCCTCCCAGCCTTCGCCAAGGCTACGGCGGGCACGGCCGATTGAGCTAGCTATAGACTTTTTTATTTCATTGATTTGGCGCGCATACTTTGTAATTTTTTTACACCGGCTCCTTGCAACGTGAATGTACAAATTATGTTGGGTATCATGCGCTCGGACATGTGGACTAGGCGTCCACAAACTCGCGAAGCAGTGAATTGCTACGCCTCGCTTTGCCTACTTCGTAGGCCTCCGCTTCGTCTTTTAAGAGGAAAAAATCAATTAGATTTTCCCTACTAGCTCAACTAGCAAACGTGGCACAAGGCTGTAAAGCCGCAGTGCCGTCGTTGCTTATTTGAGCGTTGCAGCAACATTTATTTTGCTGCAGAAAGTGCGCTTGACGCACTTTCTAATCTCTTCAGATGCAACGTACTGTAACATTATCATGTGTGTGGCAAAATCAATATAAGAAAGCAGATAGAGAGATGATTGGTTGTCGCGCAACGCGCGCAACCTGTCATCGTTAGTATCCTTTGTCAGCCT
>JABCZU010000021.1 GCA_013289515.1 Candidatus Babelota bacterium
ATCTTGGGGTATTTTGATGGAGGTAACGCGAGGCGCAAGTGCAGATAATTCAGCACGTGGCGTTGTCATTACTTTTTTCATCTCACCCAAAATAAAGATACGCGCTTTACGAGCATCTTCAAGTGCCGTACCTAGAAGCTCACGAGACAGGCCGACTTTATCTTTAATATCAAGTTGGAATGCCATAATGCCGCGCTCAGTACCGGTTACCTTAAAGTCCATAAGGCCAAATGCATCTTCCATACCGAGAATATCGGTAAGAATATGACAATTGTCTTTAGAGTCTCTCACCATTCCCATAGCAATACCGCCTACCATTTCTGTGATAGGAACACCTGCATCCATAAGAGCCATGGTGGTTGAACATACGGTTGCCATAGAAGAGGAGCCATTAGACTCGAGAACGTCAACGGAGGAACGGATTACATAAGGGAAAGTATCTTGTTTAGGAAGTACATTCAAAAATGATGTTTCAGCCAGATAGCCATGACCAATTTCTCGTCTACCAGCACCACGGATAGGACGAACCTCACCTGTGGCAAATGGGGGGAAATTGTAGTGAAGCATAAATAGACGGTGTCCATCGCCACCGATCAATGATTCCATTCTTTGTGCATCCTGGCCGGTGCCCAACGTTAAACTTGCAATCGCTTGCGTCTCTCCACGTTGAAACACTGAGGAACCATGTGCACAGGGAAGAATGCCAACTTCTACATCAATTTTACGAACTTCATTAAATTTTCTGCCATCAACACGTACTTGTTTTTCAGCTAGAATGTCAGGCAGTGTCTCTTTTACCAGGCTATCAAATATATAGCTGATAATCGGAGCAGCAATAGTACCTGCCTTAACATCTTCAGCAAAATTAGCAAGGATGCCGGCCTTGAGTGTCTCAAGTCCATCACTACGTTCTAATTTTGTTGCTGCAAAAAGTTCTTGGGCAAAATTTGCTGGCAATACTTCAACAAGGCGTTTTTTCCAATGACTCCAATCAACCGCACCCTTTGATGCCTGAGCATTGTCCAGTGTCTCTTTTTTATTTGGATTCACTTCTTGTTGAATACTTAGTTGCCAATCAACTTGCTTTTTAACCTCTTCATGAGCCTTAAAGAGCAAGTCAATAAATTCTGCTTCGGTAATATTGTTACAATGGCCTTCGACCATGCAGATACCAGCTTTAGTTCCAGCAATGGTAATATCTGCGTCCGATTGCGCCATTTCATCATAGGTGGGATTAAACTTCCATGCGCCATTCACACGTCCCAGCTGTACGGCTCCAACCGGACCGAGAAATGGTATGTTTGAAATAGAAAGCGCAAGAGAGGCACCAAGCATAGCTAGGATGCTCGTAGGAAATGCACCATCTGCTGAATATACTGTTGGAAGAATCTGCACTTCATTAAAATATGTAGATGGGAATAGTGGTCGAATAGGACGATCGATAAGACGTGATGTTAATACTTCAAAATCACTCAACTTACCTTCACGCTTCATATAGCCACCAGGAATTCTTCCAGCAGCAGATGTTCGCTCGCGATATTCTACCGTTAATGGAAAGAAACCGGCAAACTCTTTAGCCACCTTAGTAGCCGTTGCTGTTGCAAGAACGATATTGTTACCGGCCTTGATCCAAACAGCACCATCTGCTTGACGCGCATATTTACCAATTTCAACTTCTATGCCTAATTCAGGCGAGCTAAATTTTTTATGCATGTCTATAGGTATCCGTGCTCTTTGAGGTTATTCAGCACTTTAGCGTGAGCAGGCTGATCATTTTTTTTCAGATAATTAAGAAATGAGCGACGCTTACCAATCATTTGCAAAAGGCCGCGTTGAGAGTGATAATCCTTGCGTGCTTTTTGTAAGTGCTCAGAAATTTGACGAATACGCTCAGAAAGTATTGCTACCTGAACCTGGCAGGAGCCAACATCATTTGGGGTAATTGCGAAAGCCTTAATAAGCTTTCCCTTTGTCTCTTTTGTTATCATAAGTATATGCCTCTTGTAGCTACTACCGTAGCTTTGTTTTTATTATAAATACTATCAACTGTGCCGCTGATGGCCTGTCTTTACTCAGTGACGTTGTGCAACGTCACCGGAAAAACTTCACTTATGTTATATGGTATGTGGTTGCTGCCCTACTACGCCCATCCTACTTCGCTAAAGCTACGTAGGACAAGGGCTTCGAAGGGCATACTTCGCTTTTTGCTAACATAGCCATTCTTCTATAAAATTACATTCCTTAAAGAAGCTGGCCGTGCCATACGACGTGTCCTACGTAGCTTTAGCGAAGTAGGAAGCCTTCTACTCCGCTCTTCGAGCTTCGAAGAACAGGTTGGCGAAGTATGGTAGGCGCGAGCGGAATCGAACCGCTGACCCTTGCTACGTCAAAGCAATGCTCTACCAACTGAGCTACACGCCCATACCAAAAATATTATGCTGTCAAAGATATCTTATCCAAGCCAATTTCTAATTGCTCTTCTTCTCTGGCCTTGCGCTCAAGCTCAGAGATCTCTTCACCAATATTTTTAATCTTGAATGAAGGAATTCCCGTTCCAGCCGGTATTAGTTTACCAATAACAACGTTTTCTTTCAACCCGTACAGGTAATCTATTTGCGCAACCAAGGATGCCTCGGTAAGCACACGCGTTGTTTCTTGAAATGACGCCGCTGAAATAAAGCTTTCTGTGCCCAGCGAAGCCTTGGTTATGCCAAGCAAAATAGGTTTTGCCACTGCCGGCCTTAGACCTTCTTTACTTACAAGCCTATTGACTGATTGTAGATGAAACTTGTCAACACGGTCTCCAGCAACAAATTTTGTCTCACCAGGATCAACAATACGTACCTTTCGCAGCATTTGTCGCACAATAAGCTCAATATGCTTATCATTAATATCTACACCTTGCAGGCTGTAGATTTCCTGAATTTCGCGAACCAAATATTTTTGCACTTCATCGGGACCTAAAATGCGCAAGATATCATGAACGTTAGGAACACCTGACGTAAGAATATCTCCAGCTCTCACTCCTTCACCATCCTCAACATTCAAGTGACGGCTACGTGGCACGCTGTATTCAAATACTTCACCCTCTTGGGTCGTCAGCGTTAGCTTACGTTGTCCCCGATGCAGTCCACCAAAACGAATCACTCCATCCGCTTCGCTCAAAATGGCAGTATCTTTAGGAATACGGGCCTCAAAAAGCTCAGCAACACGTGGCAAGCCACCGGTAATATCCTTAGTTTTATTCTCTTCGCGAGGCAATTTTGCAAGCACATCACCAGGACGCAGTACTTGTCCATCCTCAACCATCAAAATAGCGCCAGTCGGTAAATAATAACGAGCTTCTTCGTTTTCACCTGAACCAACAACTATTAAATATGGCTGACGCTTATCATCACGACGTTCAAGAATAACTTTATTGGATTGCCCTGAAGATTCCTGATAATGTTCTTGATAAGTAACGTTTTCAATAAGATCGCCATACTGCACGGTACCGCCTTTTTCAGTCATAATAACTTTAAAGACATCCCAATCTGCAATTCGTTGACCTTCTTTAACAAGCTCATTATCTTCAACCAGTATGATTGTGCCATATTCTAGCGCAAATTCTTCAAGCTCTCGTCCATCTTCTGCAACAATAACAATCCTTGATTTTCTATTCATAATAATCAACTGACCGTCACGATTCTTAACAACAAGCACACCTTTATAAGCTACCTTGCCACTAAAACGAGACTTGAAAAAGTTTGTTTCAACCAGACCACTTACCGTACCACCTACGTGGAAGGTTCTCATGGTAAGCTGCGTACCCGGTTCTCCAATCGACTGTGCCGCAATAACACCAACCGCTGTACCCAAGGCCACGGGGGAGATTGTAGAAAGATCCATGCCATAACATTGCACACAGACTCCGCGCTTAACTTGGCACGTAAGTGCAGAACGAACAGCAATATTGGCAATGGCGGCATCGCGAATTTTTTCCACCAATTCATCGGTGATCACATCGCCTTGCTGAATAACCAACTGGCCAGTAACTGCATCTTTAACATCTTCGGCTGTAATGCGCCCATAAACACGATCTGCTAGGTGTTGAATAATTTCGCCACCCTCTTTTAGATCAGTAATCGTAATATACCCAAGCGTTTGACAGTCCTGGGCAGTAATAACAACATCTTGGGCAACGTCAACCAAGCGACGTGTTAAATAACCAGAGTCAGCAGTTTTTAATGCTGTGTCAGCAAGACCCTTACGCGCACCACTGGTAGAAACGAAATATTCAAAAACATTCAAGCCTTCTTTAAAGTTAGCAAGAACCGGCGTCTCCATAACCTCACCAGACGGTTTTGCCATCAAGCCTCTCATTGCTGCCAACTGACGAATTTGCTGGCGAGAACCGCGAGCACCTGAATCAAGCATCATAAAGACGGGGTTAAACGGTACACGTTTTTTATCAACATTAGCAGATGCCTTACGATCGTCCTCTTCAAGAATAGTGATCATCTCATTGGTAACATCGTCAGTAGCTCGCGCCCAGACCTGTATAACTTTGTTATATCGCTCACCATTGGTTATGGCACCATCTAAATAAAGACGCTCAGCCTTATCCACTTCTGCTTGTGCTTTTTTAACAATGCCATGCTTTGCTTCGGGAATTACCAAGTTATCCATTGAGAGGGATATGCCTCCAAAGGTCGCATAACTAAAGCCAAGTCTCTTGATTTTATCCAACGTAATTACTGTTGCATCAGCACCAAATGTTTTGTAAATTTTGGCAACAAGATTAGAAAGGTCCTTTTTCTTAACTGCTTTGTTAACCCAATCAAAATCAGCATTTTCAGGAAGCGCCTCATAAAGCAATACTCGACCAACGGTAGCCTCTATTATCTTGCCTGTAGGCAATCTGAATTTAATAGGTGCTTGTATATCGACTTGTTGGTGCTGATAAGCATAAATAACTTCTTCTATGCCACTAAACACCAATCCTTCGCCTTTAACATGCTTACGGCCCTTGGTCATGTAGTAAAGACCTAATACCATGTCTTGTGATGGCACAGAAAGAGGTCTACCATTAGATGGCGTAAGAATATTTCTAGTCGATAGCATTAATCGTATAGCTTCAGCACGGGCCGTTTTGCTTAAAAGAACGTGAACTGCCATTTGGTCACCATCAAAGTCTGCATTAAATGCGGCGCAAACCAATGGATGAATTTTAATAGCTTTACCTTCCACCAATAATGGGAAAAAGGCTTGAATACTTAAGCGGTGCAGCGTTGGAGCACGGTTAAGTAGCACCGGCCGATCTTTAACCACTTCTTCAAGTGCTTCCCATACTTCAGGAGTCATTTCCTCAACCATGCGTTTTGCAACACGAAGATTTGGAGCTAATTCACGCTGTTGTAATTCAACGTATACATAGGGCTTAAAGAGCTCAAGAGCCATTAATTTAGGTAGCCCGCACTGACTCATCTTGAGTTCAGGATCAACAACAATAACAGAACGACCTGAATAATCGACACGCTTACCCAAAAGATTTTGACGGAATCGACCCTGTTTACCACGTAGCATTTCGCTCAATGATTTTAGCGGACGTTTGTTCGTTCCACGTACAGGCTGACCTCGGCGACCATTATCAATAAGGGCGTCTACAGACTCCTGAAGCATACGCTTTTCATTTTTAACAATAACGTCTGGTGCTTCCAGCTCAATAAGACGCTTAAGACGAATATTTCGGTTCAGAACACGTCGATAGAGATCATTCAGATCTGAACTTGCAAAACGTCCACCTTCAAGTGGTACTAACGGGCGCAAGTCTGGCGGCAACACTGGTAACACATCCAAGATAACCCATTCAGGGCGTATGTTAGATTGAGACATACCAGAAAGCACTTTATAACGCTTTGCAATGCGATGCTTAACCGCAACTGATGTTGTTTGTCCGTATTCTTCTTCTATTTTTCGCACTTCAAAAACAAGGTCCATCATAGACAGAAGTATTCTAATCGCTTCGGCACCCATACCAGCCTTGAAAATGATATCATCTGGGTTAACGCTCGTATAATCCTCATACTCTTGGCTAGAGAGAAGCGTTTTTTGTGGGTATGGCGAATTACCTTGATGAATAACAATATAGCTATCAAAATAGATAACGCGTTCCAAATCACGCACCGTCATATTGGTAATCAGGCTTAAATAACTCGGAATGCCTTTAAGAAACCAAATATGACACACAGGGGAGACAAGATTGATGTGCCCCATACGTTCGCGACGCACGCGCGCCTGAATAACTTCAACACCACATTTTTCACACGTGATACCACGGTGTTTCATGCGTTTATATTTACCGCAATTACATTCCCAGTCCTTAACAGGACCAAAAATACGCGCGCAGAAAAGTCCATCGCGCTCAGGCTTAAGCGTACGATAGTTAATAGTTTCTATCTTTTTTACTTCACCATACGACAATGATCGAATTTTTTCTGGTGATGCAATTCCTAGCCGTATTGCGTTAAATTGCGTTGCATTAATATACTCTCGGAACCGTTCAAGCATTCTGTTATTCACCGACGTGCTCCTTGCTGGTCTTGAATAGATCCACTTGTAACCCTAGACTCTGTAATTCTTTTACAAGAACATTGAATGATTCAGGAATTCCTGGCTCAGGAACTTCCTCACCACGGACAATTGCTTCATAAGCCTTAATACGACCATTAGTATCATCTGATTTAAGCGTAAGCATCTCTTGCAATGTATATGCAGCACCATAGGCATACAGTGCCCATACTTCCATCTCACCAAGACGTTGTCCACCAAATTGCGCCTTACCACCAAGCGGTTGCTGTGTAATAAGCGAATAGGGGCCAACAGAACGAGCGTGTAACTTATCATCTGCAAGGTGATTGAGCTTCATCATGTAAATTTGGCCAACCGTCACTGGTTGATCAAATTGCTGCCCTGTACGACCATCATAAAGATCAAATGCGCCATTTTCAGGCAACTTAAGATCATTCAAGAGTGGCTGTATTTCAGTTGCATAATCGGCACCATCAAACACTGGTGTTTTATACGCAACTCCGCTTTGTATTGTTTTGCGAGCAAGTTTTTCAACTTCATTTTTGCCACAATCTTTTTCCATGCTATCAATAAGATTGGCTCCGTAATACTTAGCAAGCATCGCCTTGATTTCTTTGTAAGACATCTCTTCAATAGTACGAGCAAGTTGGCGACCAATTTCGCTACCAGCCATCCCTAAAATAGTCTCAAGAATTTGTCCTACGTTCATACGACCGGGAACACCAAGCGGGTTGAGCACGATATCTACAGCAGAGCCATCATTAAGATAAGGCATATCTTCAACGTTAACGATACGTGAAACCACACCCTTATTTCCGTGACGACCTGCCATCTTATCACCCACTGATAAACGACGCTTGGTAGCAACGTAAACCTTAATCATCTTAATAACACCTGACGGAAGATCATCGCCCTTACGTAATTGATTGACACGATCTTCTTTGAGGGCCGTTAAAACGTGAATTTGATTGGTAAGTATCTCTTTATAGTTCTTAATTTTCGCATCAACATCCTTATTGCCAATCTCCAGAGCTAAGATTTTTTCCAACGGAGCCTCTATAAGTTTAGCATTGGAAATTGCGCCTTTGTCGACAAATTCTTTTGCTGTAGTCGCCTTCGTCGTTTTTCCATCAAGCAGTGCAACAAGCTTTTCCTTAATGCCCTTTTCTAAGATCGTAAGATGATATGCGAAATGCTCTTCTATTTTTTGTGTTTCTCGCAGAGCAATCTCTTTGTAGCGCCTATCTTTTCTAATACCGCTACGAGAAAATACTTTTACATCAATCACAGTGGCTTCAACCCCAGGTGGTACACGCAATGAAGTGTCGCGCACCTCTCTAGATTTTTCACCAAAAATAGCTCGCAACAGTTTCTCCTCAGGAGAAACCTGAACGTCACCTTTTAAGGTGACTTTACCGACAAGAATATTGCCCGGTTTAATACGAGTGCCAATTTTAACAATACCGTCTTCATCCAGAGCTGCAAGATCTTTTTCCGGAATGTTAGGAATATCACGGGTAATTTCTTCAGCACCTAACTTAGTCTCACGAGCTTCAACAATAAATTCTTCGACGTGCACCGAAGAAAACACATCATCGGCAACAAGGCGCTTACTCACAACAATAGCATCCTCAAAATTGTACCCATGCCATGGCATGAAGGCAACGAGGATGTTGCTCCCTAGTGCAAGCTCACCATTGCAAGTAGCAGCACCACTTGCAAGAAGATCGCCCTTTTTAATTGTGTCGCCAACGTTAACAATAGGATTGAAGTGAATCCATGTATTATGACTTGAACGTGCAAATTTCTTTAATGGATAAACGTCTATAGGTCGAGAGAACCATTCTGTTTCGCCAGTGTCTTTTTCATTCAGACAAACAATGATCTTTTCGGATGAAACGTACTCTACACGACCACTTGTACGTGCAATAACCACTGCACCCTCAAGAGAACCGAGTTCCCGCTCAATGCCGGTTCCAACAAGCGGCGGCTCACACTTAATAAGTGGCACAGCTTGTCGTTGCATGTTAGATCCCATAAGCGCACGGTTCGCATCATCGTGCTCCAAAAATGGAATCAACGTGGTTGGTACCGAGAAAATCTGCTTTGGTGATGCATCAAGATAATCAATACTCTCGGCCGATTCAAGCGAGATATTACCATCTCTACGAGCAAGAATTTTTACATCCTTCAAATGGTTTTTACTATCAAGTGGCGTTGTTGACTGCGCAACACGCGCTCCAATTTCTTGAAAAGCATCCAAATATTTAATATTATTTTCTACAATACCATTTTCCACTGGGCGATATGGTGTCTCAATAAACCCTAATTCATTAACACGAGCATAGGTTGAAAGCGAAGAAATAAGACCAATGTTTTGACCTTCTGGCGTTTCAATAGGACAAATTCTGCCATAGTGCGAGGCATGGACATCTCGAACTTCAAAGGTGGCTCGTTCACGGGAAATACCACCGGGACCAAGCGCAGAAAGACGACGCTTATGCGCCATTTCAGCCAGAGGGTTGGTCTGATCCATAAATTGAGAAAGTTGACCAGTACCAAAAAATTCTCTTAGTACCGCAGCTAGTGGCTTAACGTTCAAGAAATCATATGGCATTAATGCTGCATAATTTTCTTGTAAACGAAAGCGTTCGCGCACAATACGCTCGGTTCTGGCAAAACCAATATAAAGTTGGCTTTGTAACAACTCGCCAACCAAGCGCACACAACGATTACCGAGGTGGTCGATATCATCCAACTCACCTTCACCGCGCTCTTTCAAGCCAATAAGGTAATTGAGCGTGGCAATAATATCTTCTTTTGTTAGACTTGTAACATTTTGGGGAACTGTAAGTTCAAGCTTTCTATTTGTTCTAATGCGCCCAACAATCGTAAGATCATAAAAACGTGGATTAAAGAATAGATTGGTAACGTACTCCTCCATGGCCTTAATCGTCGGAATATCACCAGGTTTTAGCTTTGTATATACTTCCTTCAGCGCCTCTTCATAAGTATTTGTATTGTCATGTGAAAAGGTTAATGCCATGGTTGGCTGTACAACATAGCCTGATGACTGAATAAGCTTAAAGCTGCAATCATCGGCCATTGCTATCTGATCGACAAGCTCTTCAGTTAACTCCTTGCCTAGAGTAACCAGAACTTCGCCGGTGCTAGCATTGATAATATCTTGGGCTGCAATGCGGTTAACAAGGCTATTTTTACGCACAATAAGATAATCAATGCCCTCTTTGTGCAATTTATCAATATGCGCCTTGGTCAATCGCTGTCCAACCGTAAACTTATTTTCTAATTCCTTAGGCAGGGCTCCAACTTCAAGTCGCTGACCGATAACGCTTGCATCAAGCTTTCGACAGAACTTGCCATTACGCACCTCTATGGTATCAAAGTTATAAAAGAGTGAAAGGATGCTATTTTTTGGTATACCAATTGCTTGTAAAAAAGTAGTAGCCAAAATCTTTTTCTTTTTGTCGATACGAACATGAATGAGATCATTGTGGTCAAATTCAAAATCAAGCCATGAACCACGGCTAGGAATAAGACGTGCAACGTGGTATGGCTGCCCTCGATAATCTTTAGTCTTTTTACTTAATGTAAACATTACCCCTGGTGCGCGGTGAATTTGGCTTACGACAACACGGTCAACGCCATTAATAAGAAACGTGCCTTGGCTACCCAAACGAAATGTGGCTTCATCGTCTTCATACAGGTCTATCATCACCGGAAGATCGCAGAAAAAAACATCTTGCTCTTTAATGTCACGAACAACTCTTTGGGAGGTTTGTGGATCAAGATCCCAACTAATGAGCTGCATCTTGACTTTAAGTGGCAATGCAAATGTTTTACCGCTATAGCGGCACTCATCTACGCTGGCATTAATTTTTATAGAAACACGAGAAAAGCATTTTTTGCAATGAACATAAGCAGCACTAGCTGAACAATGTGAACATTTTTTGCCAGCGGACAAGCGACCCTGCCCACCTTTTTTACATGACGAACACGTCCACTTAAAACGATTATGTATGCCGGTTAATTGACCGCAAATACAGGACCATTCACCCAATTCATAACTTACATATTCAAGAGAAACGCGATCGTTGTGTTCAACGGGGAATGTATCCCGAAATACCTTTTCAAGTCCAATGTGCTTGCGTTCCGATGGAAAACAGTCAAGCTGTACAAAATCATTAAATGATTTTGATTGTACTTCAATCAGATTAGGTAGTGAAACAACCTCTTTAATTTTTCCAAACGCTTTTCTTACAATACCTTGGCCTCTACCAAATCCAGACATCAACCGCTCCTGTAGCGTAAACACACCCTATCTAACAACATACCGCACGCGAAGAGATTATAGTATATTAACTTAATAATGTATAAAGAGACTAAAGGGATATCGCTTTAAAAGTCGGCATACGACATTATAAAGCGATATCCACATAAACTAAAGACGATGATGTGTGGTCACACCATGAAAAAAAGGCTTAGGATAGATCTACCTTAGCGCCAGCTTCTTCAAGAGTCTTTTTCATTTTTTGAGCTTCTTCTTTAGGTGATGATTCCGCAACTACAAATGGAACGTTTTCTGCAGCTTCTTTAGCAGCGCCCAATGATAGTGCTGAATTTACAACTCTCAACGCCTTAATAACGTTAATTTTATTTGCGCCAGCATCTTTTAAGGTTACCTTGTACTCAAGCTTTTCTTCTGCTTGTGCAACTGGAGCAGCAGCGCCAGCAACTGGAGCGGCAGCAACTGGAGCAGCAGCTGAAACACCAAAGGTTTCTTCCAAGGTTTTGATGAGCTGAGCAAGCTCCATAACGCTCATAGTTTTGATTTGATCAACGATTTGAGATGACATGTGGTGACTCCCTGAGTAACTTTAATGATTCTGCAATCACATTTACTATAAATTAATGACGATAACTCGAATGATACCAACCCCAAGAACCCATAATTTATGGGAAAATTAGACCAATGATATCATAAAACTATACGATTTGCTACTAGTTTGGTTGTTTTTCTTCAATTTGCTTAAGAACATATACTAAGCGTGCGATAAGCAAATGTAACACACGAACAAACGATGTCACAGGCGCCTGCATAGTTCCTAACAATTGGGCAATAAGCACTTCACGTGAAGGCAATGACGCCAAGAAAGCAAGTTCTTGTGGTGACAATAACTTGGATTCATAGAAGCCCGCGACTACCTTGAGGTTCTGGTGCTCTTTTGCAAAGATAAAAAGCTGTTTTGCAATGAGAGATATATCACTCTTTGCAAACACCAACCCTACTTGATCCTTGCAAGACTGGGCAAAAGTTTCCGTGCCAGGAATATCTTTTGCTGCTATTCGCATTAAAGTAGCTTTTGTGACCTTTAATGTTCCGCCGTCGGTTCGCAATTTTCTTCGCAATCCTTGCAGAAGGTGCACATCCATACCCTTGTAATTTACAAGAAAGGTAGCCTGGGCTGTGCCGAGCAACTGCTTTAGATCAGCGACGGTCGTTTCTTTTTGTTGCCGATTCATGATTATTTCCTTGCAACGCGTTAATCTTACGCAATTTCGTCAGGATTTATGGTAATCCCTACGCCCATGGTTGAAGATATAGTTAACTTTCTGATGAATTTACCCTTAGATGTTTGCGGCTTGTTTGTACGCACCGATTGCACCAAGGATTGTAAATTTTGAAGCAATTTTTCAGGACCAAAGGACACCTTTCCAAATGGCGCATGCAAAACACCTGTTTTGTCATTTCTGAACGAAACACGGCCTCGCTTCAAATCATTTACAATGCTTGTAACATCAAAGGTCACTGTGCCTACTTTTTTATTAGGCAAGAGACCTCTGGGACCAAGGACCTTTGCAACGCGCCCAACAGCACCCATAAGGTCTGGCGTTGCAACTGCTGCTTCAAAATCTGCCCAGCCGCCCTCAATTTTTTCTATCAAATCTTCAACGCCAACGTAGTCAGCGCCAGCTTTTTTTGCTTGTTCTTCGTACTCGCCTTTAGCAAATACAAGTACACGCATTTTTTTGCCTGTACCATGTGGCAGCAACACAGAACCGCGTACGGTTTGTTCGCCCTTAGCCGCATCAATACCAAGGACCAAATCAGCTTTTAAAGACTCATCAAATTTGGCATATGTATTTTTAACAATAAAATCTAGCGCAGACTTCCATGTTGTAATGGGAGTAGCGTCTAGTTTTTCTTTAATCTTAAGATATTGTTTTCCGTGCTTACTCATCGCAAGTTCATTTCGATTATGTGGTACCGTATATTAGTCAACGACAGTAAGACCCATGCTGCGCGCACTACCTGCAATAACTTTTTTTGCAGCGTCTAGGTCCATAGTATTTAAATCAGCCATCTTGATCTTAGCAATCTCTTCAAGATCTTTTGACTTGACAGTACCGACCGTCTCGGCGCCAGGATTCTTTGCCCCAACCTTAATGTTTGCCTTTTTACGCAACAGCTCAGATACTGACGTTGTTTTCAAGGCAAAATCGAACGACTTGTCTGTGTAAATGGTGATAGATACAGGGACGGTCTCACCTTTGCGGGTTGCGGAAGCCGCATTGAACTTTTTGCAAAAGTCCATGATGTTAACCTGGTACTGACCCAGGTCTTTACCAACCGCCGGTGTTGCACCAGCTCCCTGAATCTTAAGCTTAAGATTAGCTCTTATTTTTTTAGACATTGTAGGGCCTACCCAAACGGTGTTAAGAGTTACTTCTTTATTTGATCAAAACCTAATTCTACTGGGGTCAGTCGCCCAAATATGCTTACCATAACAGTCAACTTTTCACGATCCTCGTCAACTTTATCAATGATACCAACAAACCCAGAGAATGGGCCGTTCGATATATTAACTTCATTGCCCGTAACAAAAGACGTCTTTTCGTGAGGAACGGAAACCTTGCCCGATATTTGTGCAAAAATTCGATCGACTTCTTTATCGGAGAGCGGTACTGGCGATTCACCACCCAAAAAGCGCGTGACTCTTTGTGTTGATGAAACAAGCCGAAAAGTATCTCCACACATTTCCATTTGCACTAGCAAATAGCCAGGGAAGATCTTTTCCTTCTTAGCCTTAATATCAGCAGTAAAAAGCGGGGCAACGTCGCTAGATGGAACAAGGATTTGTCCAAAAGCATCTTGGAGACCCTCTTCTTCCACTCGTTTACCTAAATCTATCTTTACGATGTCTTCAAATCCAGTATACACCTGGACTACGTACCAGCGTTTCATTGCCTGATTAACCACACTATTAAAGTTTTATACCGCTCCAGTTCTAATGAATCAGGTGCCCTATAAGAGCACTAAATGCTGCGTCCATACCACCTAGAATGACAGCGAATACTGCTACTAAAATGCAAACTATAATAGCAGACCCTACTAGCTCATCTCGTGAAGGCCACGTTACCTTCTTAAGCTCTGTTGTGACTTCACTTAAAAAGGCAAATATTTTATTCATTGCTTAAATCTCCGCTTAAGCCTATACAAGAACTGGCAGGCCAGGAGGGATTCGAACCCCCAACCCGCGGATTTGGAGTCCGCCGCTCTACCAATTAGAGCTACTGACCTAATTACCACTACTTAGTTTCTTTATGACCAGAATGCTTGCGACACTTGGCGCAATATTTGCTCAAATTGAGCTTGCCAAAATCTCTCTTCTTAGAGACTCGCTTGCTGTAGTTTCTCATCCCACAGCCTTCGCATTCCAAATGAACAATAACTCTATTTTTTGCCATAATAAAACTTTCTCTGCAACATGTTAATTGTTAGGACAAGCCCTGCTTTGCTATCAGCTACGCCCAGGCAGTCTTCGCTATCACTTTTCTTCACTGGCTTGCCATACGAAGCTTTAGCGAAGTATGGAGCCCGCGACCGGGTTTGAACCGGTGACCTCTCCCTTACCAAGGAAGTGCTCTACCAACTGAGCTACGTGGGCATCAATATGCTTTTAGTACTCAAAGCTACTTTTCATTGGATCAAGCTATATATTTCTTATCAAAGGGCTTTGACAGTATATAGGTTTTTTATGGAGCTGGCAACAGGACTTGAACCCGCGACCTGCTGATTACAAATCAGCTGCTCTACCAACTGAGCTATGCCAGCACCATGGAGCGGGAAACGGGTCTCGAACCCGCGACCTTCAGCTTGGAAGGCTGACGCTCTACCAATTGAGCTATTCCCGCTTAAACTTCAAAATATTTTTTACTGTACTAATTTTTGCTTGTGGCTCGTGTGTTTGGCCTGCCTGCCCTACTACGCTCTACGAGCTTCGAAGGGCATACTTCGCTAGTTCTATCAAAATCCCAAACGTATCAAGTCAATTCCTTTAAGAAACTGGCTTGCCATACGAAGCTTTAGCGTAGTATGGTGGGGAGGACGGGATTCGAACCTGTGAAGGCTATTGCCAACGGATTTACAGTCCGTCCCCTTTGACCGCTCGGGAACCTCCCCATTATTTCAAATATCGCAAGTTTCTCTATGATAGTCGATTTATTAAAGATTTCAACGTTTTTTTACAAAAAATTTAATACTTTTTTTTATAGGTGAAAATTGTCCCGAATTCCCGACACATGCAAGGCAACACAAGTCCGTTATGAGAAGTTGCCAAACGGTCTATTCTGAGTGGTTTTTTCATATTTTTAAGGACTTATTGTTACAGTCCTTTGGGAAGGGTCATCGACGCTATAGTCAATAGCGATCTGACAGACCCCCTGAACAACGCCTGGCTGTTTGAGCAAGTTTTCAATAACTCCCGGCCATTCAATAAATGACCATGAATGCTCTTGCTGTAAATATTCATCAAAGCCAGCATAAATAAAGTCCTGGGCAGAGGCAATTCTATACAAATCAAAATGATGAAAAGCGCTTGCCTGGGGGTTATGATATGTATTAACATACCCAAAGGTTGGGCTGGTAACGATATCAGTCACCCCAGACTGTCTTAATATCTCTTTAATGAGGGTTGTTTTGCCGGCACCCAATGGACCGATAAACGTGAAGATCGTATAGCGCGGCATAAGCGTTATGATATGCGCAGCGAGCTGGTTAATATTGTCAGTCGTCAAAATTGTTTTCATGAAGAATGCCGCTTTTAGTGTAATTTTTTTATTTTTGACTGTAGCCGTTTATCCTTTTTGGTCAGCTGATTAGCATTGCCTTTGCGGTCATTGCCACTAGCCGCATCATCCTTGCTTGGCTGCTTAGATTCATAAATAGTATGAATAAGCTTATCCATAGGTGATGCATTGGCATCATCATCGCCATCATCAAGCGGAATATACTCGTACCGCTCTAATGACTCATCAGTCGATTTATTATTCTCATTGTCATAAATGTAGGCCGCTTCCAACAGCACCTTCTGTAGAATAGAATAAAAATCATAAACACTCAACCAGTCAGCGCCCCGCTGTACACATCCTTCGCGTAATGCCCGATCCAAGGTTATGACAAGTGCTTGGATCCCCTTATGCCGTGTAAGATAATCTAAAATCCAATCGTCAGCAGTGCTTCTGGTACCTGAATAGACGACAATGATACCTTGCTTTACCACCCTGACTGCATGATTGCTCGGCCCAGCATCAAAAACAACGATAATATCCTGAATGTCAGCAACCTTGTAGGCTTTGTAACAGGCAAGTTGACGGATGAATTGCAGGCGTTGTCTTTCAAGATCAACACCCTTGCCCCCACTTGGGATAACTTGCTTTAAAAGATTGTAGCCATCTATAATAACAATCATTGCCGATTTCTTGTTAATGAACCAAAACTCATTTACATGCGGCTAACCTTAACAAAGAACGCGTTTAATACAAGAAGATTGTTAAATGCCCTTTTTTACGTTACCTTACCATCAGGGTTTAGCACAATAGTCCGTCTGATCTGGGCAAGGATATCATGTCTCAATTAGTGTCGCTGCGTCAAAAAATTCGTTCAATACAGACAACCAAGAAGATTACCCATGCGGTACGTCTTGTATCTATGTCTCTGTACAATAAACTTGATAAGATGGGGGCTCCACTTAAGACCTATGCCGATGGCGTCAAATCACTGTTGCTGCAGCTTTCTCAGGCAGATACTGCGTGGCATCATCCAATTTTAAGCCCCAAAGATACTGCTGACACCAATCCCTTATATATTATCATTGCCACCTCTAAAGGGCTTTGCGGCAGCCTTAATTCTAATCTTTTTAGATACACTGATACTATCTTAGCTGGCTATAAAGAGACAGCCCCTTCATTCATTGCTATCGGTCAAAAGGCTATAACCTTTATTAAAAATAAAAATAATGCGGTGCTAACCTGCTCATATACAGAGCTGAGCTCACATAATTTTATTGCCATTGCTGATGATCTTATTGAAAAAATTAGCATAGCTCCACGGCAATATTCTTCGGTCACTTTTTTAAGCAGTGAGGCAGCCTCGTTTTTTGTACAAAAACCTCTTAAGCTCGCTATGGCCCCTGTAGCTCTTGATGCTCCTCACCTTCAGGGCGGGGATGTTGTAGATGCACACCTTAAGCCTGCATTGCAAAAAAGTGATCTTGCAGCGCTTATTTGGGAACAAGATAGTAGGCTTGTATTGGATTATTTGGCATCGTGCTATTTACGCAGCACCGCAACGCATGCATTGTTTCAGGCCTTGCGCGCAGAGCATGCGGCACGATTTTTGGCCATGGAAAATTCGACAAATAATGCTGAAAAAATTTTAGAACGCTTAACATTACAATTCAACAAGCTCCGCCAAGCACTCATCACTAAAGAGGTGTCTGAGCTGGCGGCTGGCTTTCCTGTTCGCTAAGATTTTGGTAGATCTCTATTTGTCCACCAAGCAACCTCAGTTTTTCCTCTAAATTGTCATATCCACGCTTCCAGTGGTGCAGTCCGGTCATTGTAGTCTGGCCACATGCGGCCAGCCCGGCAAGGACAAGAGCACACGAAGTACGAATGTCTGTTGCTATAACATGGGTTCCATAGAGTTGGTCAACGCCATGAATCACTGCTTTTGTTCCTGCTACCGTAATTTTGGCGCCCATCTTATTTAATTCTTTTGTGTGAATCATTCTATTTTCATAGACCGTCTCATCAACAACACTGGTACCGGCTGCAAGGCACAGCGCTGCGGTAATAAGCGGCTGCAAGTCGGTTGGAAATCCTGGGTATGGCGCCGTTTTAATAGAAATCGCTTGAGGGTAACAAGTCGCGTTCAATGTCACCCCCAATAACGACGGATTTTCTGGATCATCTAAAGCAGTAATAACCTCATGACCCATTTCACGTAATTTTTCTAAAAAAATATCAAGATGGTCGGCTCGTGCATTAGGAATGGTAAGAGAACCCCCTGTAATCGCAGCTGCCGTTAATAGGGTCCCAGCCTCAAGGCGGTCAGGAATAATGGCATGGGTGACCGGCTGTAGCGTCTGCACGCCCTTGATAAAAATAGTTGCCCCAGGCAACATCTCAATGGATGCGCCCATCTTTTGTAAAATATCGATAAGATCAAACACTTCTGGCTCAAGCGCGGCGTTAATAATATACGTTTCTCGTTGGCCCAAACAGGCAAACATCAGTAAATTTTCTGTTGCGCCAACACTTGGATATTCCAGGACGATGCGCGTGTGCAATAAGCGACCGTGCAACACTGGCAATGATGCGGTCACAAAAGGTTCTTGTTTCTCTACCACAACGCCCATCTTTTTAAAGCCATCAAGATGATAGTTAATGGGGCGCAGGCCGATAAGATCACCTCCCGGCATTGCCACCTTTGCTCTGCCAAAACGGGCAAGTAATGGCCCCATCACCAAAATTGATGCGCGTATCTTGTTCATCGTTTCAGGCTTCACTTCACAGCTATGCATGCTACTGGTATCCACACGCAATATTTTGTGATACGCATCAAAATCAATGTGTACACCAAGCTCTTGCAAGAGGGCGATCATAAGCCGAACGTCGGCATTATTTGGTACATTGGTAAGCGTTGATATGCCCTCAGTAAGAATAAGCGAGGTCATAATAACTAGAACAGCATTTTTAGCACCATGCACATTAATTGTACCGGTTAATGGGTGCGATTTTTTGATAAGAATGTGGCTGCCGTTCATGAAAGTTACCTTTATAATTACGATTTATTTTTTAGAACTCACGCTAGTGTAGTAAAAACAAACAAGAAAAAATAGTGAAATTATATATCATTGCCAATCATTAAGCGTATGATTAATAAGCTTATTATTACCATAAACATTCAACATTCGACCTACAGTTGACTTTGCCTCTTTGATTATTAAACTAGGCTACACTCAAATCGCCTAAACAGCCGATATCTGTTTTTTAATACTTGAAGGATACATTATGAAAACTGCCCTACACCCTGCCTATCCATTCTCCTTGTTAGCTTTTGTCAGTACTATAATATTCACCAATACAACCATTGCGCAACAATCATCAATAGAACCGATAGTTATCAATGAACCGGTACCGCTTGAAGAGCTGTTACTTCCCGATGGTTTTAATGAAAAAATTGATACCGCTCATGAAGCGTTCGCAGACATTTACAATACCCAGCTTAAGCAGGGACGCTTTGATGACTTGTCATACATTAACAACCTCCTTGTGGATACGTCACTTCAAGGCATTACTCAAGACAGTGCCGCTGTATTATTACGTCTTATTGAATGGCTTAATGCACGGCAAGACCGCGATAGTAAAGTCCTGCTGGGCGCGCTGAATAACGCCATGTTTTTAGAGTTTCATAAATTTTTATCTAAAAGTGAACTGCGTGACAAAAATATTCACAGCCGCGCACTCAATTATTGCGACGATCTATATAATGTCTCATCACCAACACCATACGGGCCATGGGCACCATTTCGCTCCTCGCTGAGCAAAGTTGTCATTCTTATGAATGTTTTCAACCAGCCAGAGGCCACTATTTTCAGTCAGCCTAACGGATTGAACTATGGAGACTATGAACAGCGCAAGGCCGGTTTTGCCTATGCACTTGGTGCTATTAAACGTGAAATGATATCGATCAACAACCAATTGCGAAAAGAATTTAGGGTAAGTGAAGAGGTTATCAAGTCGCTGATTAATTACGTAGAAATTTACGCACTGAGCGAGCCGGTAATCAAGAAGAGCAATTTAAGAAAAATTGTAATTGGGTCTGCAATGACAATAATCATTGCCACATTGTTCTATTATTACGTATGGAAAAAATACTTCTCAGCAGAAGAAATAGTGCCGACAGTAACACTACCAGAAGATAAAGAATTTGAGCTTCCAGAGGAAACATGGCCCGAAGAAACTAGACGAGCCCGAACAATAAGAATAATTAGTCGGCGCCTAAAGAAAACTTCAAAATGGGTTGATGATTCTCTCTTAAGCCCTGCGTTTGAAGGTGCTGCCGAACGTGGTGCCAAAGGCTTTCTTAAGGGTTTTGCAAAACAAGCAAAAAAACCAGAATTTCAAAAAGTAATGCATGACATTATGCAATCAGCTGCCGCCGGGGGCGTCCAGGGAGCTGCCAATGCCATTTTTCCTAAAAATAATGCACCGCAAGGATCACCTGCTAACAATCAAAACGCAGTCCCTCCTCAAGCGCCTGGCAACAGCAATTCTCAGGTACCTGGTGCCAGTGCATTACCCTCAGAGGAAGAACAAAAAGCTAGCCTAGAAGCCCTGCAGCAATCTGCGCAAGGCGTACGCAATAAAATAGAAACTGCCCAGGCGGTAGGTGGAGTTGTTTCAAAAGTAGGAGCTGCTGTCTCATCATCATTTTCCTGGATTGGTCGCCTACATAATTGGTACTTTGAAGCTGAACAATAAGCCAAAAATTAGGAGCTCTCGTTGTGAATAACGAATTAAAACAAGGCAAGGGCCGCCTGGAAGTGGTCTGCGGCTCAATGTTTTCTGGTAAAACAGAAGAATTAATGCGCCGGCTGCGTCGCGCTGAGTACGCCAAAAAGAACGTACTGACCATTAAACATCACGTTGATAAGCGGTACAATCAAGCATCAACCTGCATTGTGTCACATGAGGGCAGAGAGCGTCTTGCACTGGTCATCAATGACGGCGCTGGTATCCAAACGATCATTGATCTGGCTGATGACAGTGTTGATGTTATTGGCATTGATGAGATTCAATTTTTTACGTTGCCTATCATTACCGTCATTCATAAATTAATTGATGCTGGCAAACGCGTAATTGTCGCTGGCCTTGATCTTGATTTTCGCGGTGAGCCATTTGGCATTATGCCACCACTGCTCGCACTGGCCGATGACATCCTCAAGCTTAAAGCTATCTGCGTACAATGTGGACGCGAAGCGCATCACACCCAGCGTCTGATTGATGGCAGGCCTGCTGCTTATGATGATCCAATCATTTTGGTTGGCGCATCAGAGCTGTACGAAGCGCGTTGCCGCAATTGTTTTCAGATTACTAAACTATCACCAAGCGCCAAAGAACAGCCGCTCTACCATGAGCCGGTGTTTAAAGAAACTAATGCGAATGTTTAAAAACAGGGGCTCGTGGATCCTGAAACAAGTTCAGGATGACAAAAAAGGGCATTAAACCAATGGCAAAAGAGAGAATAGCATTTTCGTGTACCAATTGCGCCTACATCAGCGGCAAATGGATCGGCTGTTGTCCCAGCTGCAGCGAATGGAACAGCTTTGTTGAACAAGAGCCTGTCGTGGCAACAGCACGCGTTGCTTCAAATGCCCAGCGAGCGCGCCTCGTGTCGGTAGATCAGATTCCATCACAGGCACAAGAACGCATGCTCTCTGGCATTAAAGAGTGGGATCGTGTGCTGGGCGGCGGCATCCTGGCCGGCTCATTTATTATTTTGACCGGCGATCCTGGTATCGGTAAATCAACGCTGCTGCTGCAAGTGGCGCATAGCATTGCGGCCGATAACGACGTTATTTATTTTTCCTCAGAGGAGTCGCTGGAACAGGTAAAGAACCGCGCGCTGCGATTAAATGTACATAACAAGCGGCTGCGCTTTTCTGATGTTGCCAACCTAGAAACAATCATTGCCACGGCGCAGCATGAAAAGCCGGCACTAGTAATTTTAGATTCCATCCAAAGTTGCCATCTATCAGCCCAATCATCCGTTATTCCGGGCACCGTGGCCCAGCTGCGCGAGGCGTCATTTCACCTCATGCGCTTGGCTAAAGAACATGGCATTGCCATTCTGATCACCGGCCACATAACCAAAGAAGGCGAGATGGCTGGCCCCAAGGTGCTGGAGCATATGGTTGATGGCGTCTTCTATTTGCAGACTGAGGAACGTTGGCACACGCGTATTTTACGTTCAGTCAAAAACCGCTTTGGCACCATTAACGAAGTTGGATTTTTTGAAATGCAAGAGAACGGTCTTGCAGAAGTCACCAACATTAATCAGCAGTTTTTGAATGAAGCATCACACTCATCAGGCTCGGCACTAGTCTGCTGCGTTGAAGGCACGCGACCATTGCTGCTGGAACTACAGGCACTCGTGGTAGAATCAAAATTTGGTATTCCGCAGCGGGTGGTCACCGGCATTGACCCAAAGCGTATCGTCCTGATCGCCGCTATTTTAGAAAAATATTTGCATATCAGGTTCAGCGCCCATGATATCTTTTTTAAAGTCAGTGGTGGCTTTAAAATCAAAGAATCATCGGCCGACCTGGGCATCGCCCTGGCGTTACTTTCAAGCTATTTCCAGCGCGTCCTGCCAGCCAAGTCAGTAGCTATTGGCGAAGTCAGCCTCACCGGCCAGATCAAAGCAGCCAATCAGGTTGCCGCTTCTATTAAAGAGGTTGAAAAATTTGGCCTTGAACGTCTCTTTGTTTCGAAGAGCCAGCCGGTTAAAACGGCCTGTCAGCTCTTTGCCTTTAAAAGTGTTTATGATTTACTGGAGTTGTTTCCCGAGGAATGAGACCTATGAAGCAACATAAGATGCCTAAAGCTCATTATTCAATTCCAAGCGAACTGAACAATGAGCTTTTTCAGACAAAAATACGTGAACTTGAACAGGCTTATGAAGAGGCAAATAATGATGCCGAGCGAAATAAAACTATAGATGAGTGGCGGCACCTTGACTGTGAAGGCTGGAAATGACGCGTCTAAGGTTGCCTTGGCGCTCTAATACAATTCCCAGCCGATAATCGCCTATTTTTACAACCCCTAGACCTGTTACTTCAAATATTTTTTGAATGAGCCAAGCTTGATGGTACCTTTTTCACGTAGGCCCTTTTTAACCTCTTCTAAAATTTCTCTATTTTCTGGTTGGAAGAGCCATGCCTCACGTGCCGGAATGGTAGCAAGCGGCTGAATTTTTTTCATGGCGGCCTCGTATTGTAAGCTGAGACTAAAAAAGGACTTCCTGACAACATGCTTACACCATATCATACAATGGCCCAATGTTGCAAATGAATAAAAACAGTTGATTATACTACCGCAGTGCCGTATTATAAATGATGAAAAAAGAAAGGACCTGTCGTAATGAAACATCACCTAATTGTTACCTCTACCAACTATTTTTCTGCAAAGCTAGCAAGCGTTGTACACAAAGGGCAAAGCGCAAAAGAGCTGGAAGATGGCATCAAAAAAATGATTCGAGATGATCCTGAGGCTGGCGACTTAATCCCGGGGACCGGAGGCCTGAGAAAAATACGTTATGCTACGCAGGGAAAAGGTAAGAGTGGCGGTTACCGGATAATTTATTATTTTTACAACGAAAGTGTGCCAATTTATCTGTTTACGATATATTCAAAAAGCGCGGCTGACAACATAAGTGCTCAAGAAAAAAAGGCATTTGGCAAGCTCGCTAGGGAACTAAAGGACATTTTTAAAAAGTGAGACTTATAATGAAAAAATTAGCTGAAGAAATCATTGCAGGATTTGAGGATGCAATAGCGCATGCCAAAGGTGATAAAAGCCGAGGAACTGAAACAATTTTCACTGTATCTAGAATTGATGTTAAGTCCATTCGTCAAAAAACGGGACTAACTCAAAATGCATTTTCTCAATTGTTTGCCATCAACATTAAGACCTTACAGGACTGGGAACAATACAGAAGAAATCCAAGTTCTGCAGCACGCCTTGTTCTTACGCTTATTGATAAGCACCCCTCAACCGTTAAAGCCACCATCAAATCTTTGGGATATCCACCATCGGAATATTCATCAAGTCGGCCCATTGCCAGTAAAGCAGCTAAACCAAAAAACCAAAAAAGCCAATCTCTAAAAAAGGCCCCTTCTCCAAAACCTGCTGAAAATAGGCTTCGTAGCTATGCAAAACATTCAAAAAAAAGTTAAGAGAAAGACGTTCAATGATCACTAAAATGACGCATGTTACGCTATTCGTTCGCAATCAAGATGAAGCGCTCAACTTTTATACTGTAACATTGGGCCTTAAAGTCCATACCGACGCTATGTTTGGCTCAGACCTACGATGGCTTACCGTATGCCCAGAAAATCAACCAACCATGGAAATAGCATTGATACAAGCCTCCACGCCGGTAGAGCAAGCACTCGTTGGCAAACAGGGAGCAACCAGGCCATTTTTGACTTTTGAAACTGATGATTGCCAAGCAACCTATGCTGCACTGTCAAGCCGCGGCGTAAAATTTGCCACGCCGCCAGAAAAGCATCCGTGGGGCATTGCCGTACTATTTGAAGATCTGTATGGCAACAGGCTCTATCTTTGCCAGCCGAATGTAATGCCAACTTCGCAGAGCAAGGAATAGCAGCCTATTTTTGCTCACGCATAGTTTCTTCATAAGATGGCGGTGGTCCTTGCGGTGCGTTAGATGAACTTGATGATGATGAACTCGACATTGCGCCACGCTGACGATCATAGGCCTCCTGCAACATGCGTCGAGCATCTGGCAAGTCAGAGAGCATTGCCATCATTCGTGCCATTGAAAAACCTCGTCCATCAATTGGTACAACACGAGCACCGGCATTCAGCAGTGCGCTTATAGCCTTAACATGTCTACGGTCTACTGCCAACTGAAGTGGTGTGCATCCTGCATTATCTT